>JBDTMH010000122.1:0-12691 GCA_039934375.1 Burkholderiaceae bacterium
GGCAGTTTCAATACGCAGATTCGCGTATGCAGCGATCTGGGCATGTAGGAGGCCGCCGACAACATCTCGTGCGGAAAATAACCGGGACAACGCGCGTTTGCCTACTAGGCCAATTTTCAAGGGCTTTGTAACCTTCATTCACACTGCAAATCGGCAGTGGGAGCTGCAAGGGCAGCCTTCACAACACAACCCTGGAGTAAAGCATCATGAACATCATCATTTGGTTGATCATCGGCGGCGTCATTGGATGGCTCGCAAGCCTCGTCATGAAAACGGACGGGCAGCAAGGCGTTTTCCTCAACGTGATTGTCGGCATCATCGGCGCGATGATCGGCGGCTGGGTGCTGTCACCGCTGTTTGGTGTGGCCACGATCAACCAGGACAACTTCAGCCTGCCCGGCCTGCTGGTGTCATTTCTGGGCGCAGTCATTTTGCTGGCCATCGTGAACCTGGTCCGCCGCGGCACGACACGCTAATAAATCTATCCAAAGGAGGGAACATACCATGGCAAGCAACACGACGTTTAATACTTCGGGCAACGATGCCAATCGCGATCCAATCACGGGCACGCCTGGTGCACACCCGGTCGGAACAGGCATTGGCGCTATCCTTGGCGGCGCCGCTGCGGGCGCCGCAACCGGCACCGTGGCAGGGCCCGTGGGCACAGTGATCGGTGCCGCCATCGGCGCAGTGGCCGGCGGACTCGCGGGAAAAGGAGTCGCGGAGTCGATTGATCCGACGGTGGAGGACGGATACTGGCGGGACAACTACAGCAGCCGTCCGTATGTGAACAACAAGCTGGCCTACGACGAATACCGTCCGGCCTATGGGTATGGCGTTAGCGCCTACCAAAAATATGCGGGCCGCAAGTTCGAGGATGTGGAAGGAGACCTGTCGCGCGGCTGGAACGACGCGCGCGGCGCATCTTCTCTGGAATGGGATGGCGCCAAAAACGCTACGCGAGACGCCTGGAACCGCGTCAGCGACAGGGTGGAACGCGCTATACCGGGCGACTCTGATCGGGACGGCAAGTAGACACATTTCAAGGCCTGTTCCGCTGCGCCCTCGCGCCGGCTGTCGACCGACAGCCTGGCGCCAGGGCGTTGTGTTTTTCTGCCTCAGCGCAGGCGAAATAACGACCGGTCGGCGATCGCAACCACAACCAAGCCGACAATGTAAATAATGCTGTTCAAATTGTTTTCTCTTTGCTGATTTCGAAAGTTTTCGAACTGAACTGCGTACATGCTCCTCGCCCCGGGCACGTGCTACATGCATACCGTGGCGCGCAGGATCCTGTCCGTATGCCGACGCACACAAGCAGCGCTCCTTGCGCAGGGCGCCATCAAGGACTGCCATGACAGACTTGCCCAAGGCCGATGACGCTGCCCAGCCTGCGAGACGCGCGGCACTTGTCCTCAAGAAGGCCGCTGGTCGGCTGCTGGACTGGTTCGTGTTTCAGTCGCTCGCCGTCAAGTTGACGATTCTGACAATGGCGCTGCTGATTCCCATCACCGCCGTTTATTCGTTCACTTTTGTCCGGAAACAAGCCGCAGTGGCGGAGCAGGTCAAAGCCATGGCGGTTGCCGGTATACCGGGCGATGGTCCGTGGGCGTTCAACATCAAGCTGCCGGTGGTGCTGGGAAGCGGTTCAATGCTGGGCTTCCTTGAAACCAACCCGGTGCAGCGCATTACCGTGGTCTACGAACCGCTGACGTGGAGCGTGTCCGAGCGCATCGTGCTGATTGAATCGCAGGGCAGGCAGTATGCGTATTACCCGAGCGACATGGAGACTGCGATTTTCACGGACAAGGCGGCCACTGCGGCGTGGGGCAACAAGATGGTATTTGTACCGCGCAGCGAGCTGGGTGTTGACGCCATGGCGATATTCGAGCGGCTGGACTTGCGCTTCGCCGGTTCGCGCCCGCTTTCGGAGAAGAACAGCTGGAAGGCCGGCGTCAGCGGCATGTTGTCGGCTGCGCTCAGCTTGAGCCTGTTGGCCTTCGTTTACTTCCAGCTCAGGGTTCAGTTCAAGTCGCTCAAGTTCATCGAACCGACGCAGGTGCAGGGCTCCATCGACGACCTGGTGGGCATGGACGACATCAAGGCCGAGGTAGCCCAGATCAAGGACCAATACCAGCGCCGCGGGGCGTATGCGGAATACGGCATTCGCAAACCCTTCAACGTCATGTTCAGCGGCCCCGCTGGTACCGGCAAGACCAAGCTGGCCAGCTACCTCGCCAAGGAACTGCGGCTTCCGATCCTGTTCCACTCCGCGACCAACCTGGAAACGGGCTATGTTGCCGGAGGCTCGAAAACACTCAGCCGCATCATGGCGATGGCCAAGCGGCGCAAGAAGTGCATCATCTTCCTGGACGAGGCGCAGGATCTTTTCATGAAGCGCGGTGGACGCCGCAAGTTTGACGACGACACGGCCAACACGCTGTTGTCGGTGCTGGACGGTGTGCGCACCGGGAACGAGGCCGAGATCATCTGGATCGTGGCCAGCAATTTCAACAGCGAAACCATGCAGATGGACGAGGCCATGCTGCGGCGCTTCCAGATGAAGGTGGACTTCCGCATGCCCAACCGCGAAGAGCGGCTGGCGATCATCAACCACTATCTGCATGAGCGCTCCATCAAGGTGCTGCCCGACCTGGACCTGCGCCACCTGGTGGACGTGACCGAAGGCCGCAGTCCGGCCGATCTGGAAACCATTGTCAATCAGGCCGGGATAACCGCCGTGCAGGCGGGGCAGATGATAGGTGCCGGCACCCTGATGCAGGCCGCCGAGCGCGTGCTCGTCGGCAATGTCAACGCCCACACCACACAGGACCGCGAGCGTGACCGCCGCATCATCGCCGTGCACGAACTCGGGCATTTCCTTGTGGATCTGGAACACGAACGCACACTGGCCCACGGCGACTGGGAGGGCCTCATCGCCAGCATGAAGACCATCAAGATATCGCTCAAGGCCAATCCGCGCAACAACGCTTTGGGATTCGTGTTCCACAAGCAGGGCACCAACCTGCTGAAGACCAAGGGCGACATCGAGCACGATGTGCGGGTGCTGCTGGGCGGCATGGCCAACGAAGAAATCTTCTTTGGTGAGCAAGGCACGACCAATGGGGCGCACAACGACATCACGCGCGTCACACAGTTGCTGCACCACGCCGTGGGCGAGATGGGCATGTACCGCAAGACGCGCCTGAACTTTGGTGCGCTCGGCAAGGACAAACACGGCGCAGGGGCGGCGCCGGATGCGCAAACCCGCGACATCATGGAAGCACAGAGCGAGCGTCTGTATGGTGAAACCAAGGCCGTGCTGGTGCGGCACAAACCGTTGACCGAGCATCTGCTTGGCAAGTTGCTGGAAGCCGGGGAGATGAGCCTCAGTGAGGTCCTGTTGGAGATCCGAAGTTTCGAGAATGACGCTCAGCGCGGCTGACAAGAACGCCGATGCGCCCGGCCTCCTGCATGAGACCGCCGAAACTCGTCGGCGGGGGAATCGGCTCCTCATGCCACCCGCCGTGGTCAGCTTGCCGGGCGAATAGGTTCAGGTAGGCGCCGACGAGCGGGGCGCGTACATTGGCCTGTAACTGTGTGCCGAGGGGAGCAACCGCAGTCAAGACCACGCCAACTTTGCTGGAGCACGCCTTGGCGCCGTGCATTGAACAAGGCTGCTTAGTAACCCAGCGCCCGTGGCAGGGTGGTGACCACAGCCGGGAAGAACATACAGACCACCAGCACGGTGTACATCATGGCGATGAAGGGCCAGGCGTTGCGCACCAGTTCGCGCATGCTCACGCCCGTGACGCCGCAGACCACAAAAAGCACCACCCCTACCGGCGGTGTCAGCATCCCGATCACCAAGTTCAGCACGAACAGAAAGCCGAAATGCAGGGGGTCGATACCGTACTGCAGAGCAATCGGATGCAGCAGAGGTACCAGCATGATGTAAGCGGCGTTCGACTCCAGAAACATGCCCACGACGAACAGCAGCACCGACACCAGGGCCAGGAAGACCAGGGGGTCCGAGGTGAAAGCCCGCAGCGCCTGCGACAGGGTTTGGGGCAGCAGGTCCACCGTCATCAGGTAGGTGATCACCGACGCGAAGGCAATCAGTGCGCCCACCACGGCGGAGGTGATACCGGCACGAATCACCAGACCGGGCAGGTCACGCACCGAGAGCTGGCGCGTGATGAAGAAGCCGATCACCAGCGCATAAACCACAGCAATGGCAGCGCCCTCGGTGGCTGTGAAGGCCCCCCCCACGATGCCGCCAATCACCAGCACCGGCATGACCAGCACAATCGCCGAGCGGCGCAGTTCATGCAGAACATGGTCGATGCGGAAGGGCTCACCCGTCACGGCCCAGCCGCGACGGGTGGCAATCCAGGAGCACAGCGCCATGAAACCGATGGTGATGAACAAGCCGGGGACGACCCCGGCCATGAACATGCCACCCACAGAAACTGACGATCCGGCCATGAAGGCATACACGATCATGGCGCCGCTGGGCGGGATGATGGGTCCGAGGTTGGCGGCGGCAGCCACCAGGGCGGCGGCGAACCCCTTGTCGTAGATTTTGCTCAGAGGCGGCACCATGATGGCCGACAGCGCGCTCGCGTCCGACACTGCAGCCCCCGACACGGTGGCCAGCCCGGCCCCCGCGAGCATGGTGACATGGGCCATGCCGCCGCGCACCCGCCCCACCATCGAATTGGCCAGAGAGATCAGGCGCTCGACAATGCCTGCCTTGATCATCAGCTCACCCGCCAGCATGAAGAACGGAATGGACATCAGAGGGAAAGAGTTGACCGAATGCATCATGCGCTGCGGCACCATGGACAAATCCACGCCCGTGGCCCACAGGGCGCAGAGTGCGGCAACACCCATGGCAAAAGCGATGGGCAGGCCCAAGCAGGCCAGCGCCATGAAACCGATGACGACGGCGGTGCTCATTCTGCAGCTCCTGGAACGGCCAGCGGTGGTCCTTCGATGGTGATCCGTACAAGGTGCAGACCCGAGAGTAGCGCACTCAGACCCACGGGCACGATGAACCAGCCCACGCTCCAGTCCAGGGAGGTCATCAGCTCGTCCCACTGTTCACGCGCCACACCCAAGGCGGCCCAGGCAATCGCCAGCATCATGGCCGCGCTGAGCGCTGCGGCAATCCGACGCAAGGCGGTCTGCACAGCCGGCGGAAACTGGTTGATGACCACATCGATGCCGATGTGCGCGCCTTGACGCACCCCCAGCGGAATCGCCAGAAAAATGCTCCAGACGAACGCCAGTCGCGATATTTCCTCGGCCCAGTCGAGAGACATGTTGAATCCATAGCGCAGCAAAACCTGTACTGACACCACCCCCACCATGGTGGCGACGGACACCAGCAGCAGCACCATGGTTACGTGGTCCAGCACGCTGAGCACACGACCCGACCAGCGGGTGGTGTCGTAAACGGCAGGCAACACCGGGGGGCGCAGAACAGTTTCGGACATGGCAGCGGCCTTAGTGCTTGGCGGCTTCGGCCAGGACCTGGTTCACCAGATCGGCACCGGCGCGTTTTTTCACGCCTTCGAGCACGGCGGCCATCGACACCTTGCGCATTTCTTCCTTCACTGCAGGCGATATTTCGGTGTATGTCATGGTCTTCTTGAGGTTCTCCAGTGCCGTGGCCTCGGCGGTGATCGCCAGCTTGCGCTGCTCGGCAATGGTGGTGGTCATCGCTTGGCGGATGATTTTTTGCTGCTCGGGCTTGAGTTGGTCAAAGGCCTTCTTGCTGGCCACCACCGCAATAAGGTCGAAGAAGTGGCCTGAGTTGCTCAGGTATTTCTGAACCTCGTTGTAGCGGCCGGCGCTGATCACGGTGTAGGGGTTTTCCTGACCGTCCACGACGTGTTGCTCCAGTGCGGAATAGATCTCCTTGACATCCATCGCCACAGGATTGGCACCCAGCGCGCGGAAGGTGGCCAGGTGGGTTTCGTTGGGCTGCAGGCGAATTTTGAGCCCCTTCAGGTCGGCGATCGATTGCAGCGGTGCCCGGCTGTTGGTCACGTGGCGCATGCCCAGCTCCATCCAGCCCAGCGAGATAAAGCCCTTGTCCTGCAGTTTCTTGTCGATGGCATCACCGACCGGGCCGTCGATCACACGGAAGGCAAGTTCACGGTTGGTGAACAGAAAAGGCAGGCTCACAGCTTCAAGCTCGGGTGCGATACGCGAGAGAAAGGCCGCCCCCACCCAGGTCAGCGCCAATGTGCCCGAGCGCACGGCGTCCACGTTTTCCTTGGCGCCACCGAGCTGCATGGCCGGGAACACGTCCACCTGCAATTGGTTGTTGCTCAGGCGGGCAATTTCCTTCTTGAACACCTGTTCCACGGCCACACTGCTGGGATGCTCTGTGGCGAAGTTGCCCGCGATCTGCAGCTTCTGCTGCGCGTGGGCGGCGGGGGTGAATGCCAGAGTGATGGCCAGCGAAATGGGGGTCAGAATGCGGGCAAGAAGCGTGGTTTTCATGGCGAGGTCCTGGGTTGGTGGGGTGACTGGATGGTGGTGAAAGGATATCGGATGCTCAAGGCTCAAGGCTCGGGGTGCGCGGCCAGCAAGGCCGCCAGCGCGGGGCTCAGGCCGCGGTTGGGTTTGGTTGGTGGCGGTGCAAAACTGCCGCCTGTGGGGCGATAGGGGCGTAGGGCGACCAGGGTTTCTGCATGGCGCACCGCGCTCGATACGCCGTCCACCATGGGCACGGGCAAATGCCCGGCCAGGCTGCGGGCCAAGCCTGCCAGCGGCGCACCTGCCAGCACGATGACGTCAGCGCCGTCTTCGTCCACACAGCGGCGGGCCAACTGCACCAGGCGTTCGCCCTGGTCGGTCTGCACACTGCCGATGTCGCTCAGTGTCTCGTCCAGCCCACGGATGCTGGCCAGCCGGTCAGCCAGTCCGCAGGCATGCACGGTTTCTCGGTACCAAGGTCGGATGCGCTGCGAGATCGCCACGATCGAGAATCGGTGCCCGAGCAGGCAGGCGCTGGCCAATGCCGCCTCGGTCAGTCCGGTCACGGGGCAGGGCAGTGCTTCGCGCAACCCAGCCAGACCGGGGTCGCCAAATGCGGCCACCACCACGGCGTCAAATTGTGCATGGTGCTGTGCTGCCAGCTCGGCTGCGGCGTAAGCGCCGACCAGGGCCTCGAAGCGGGTTTCGATGTAGGCCACACCAAAAGACGCTGTCATCACCTCGATCTGCGTGCCAGGCGAGGCGCTGCGCTGTGCCTCGGCGCGGATCAGCGTTGACACGCTGTCGGAAATGTTGGGGTTGATGAAGAGCAGTTTCATGGTGTCATACACGCGGCAAAAGTGAAGGGGCGCCACACGCGAGGAATTGGCCATGTCCTGCGCGCGGGTGGAACACGCCGTCCCAGACCACTTCACCACCCGCAATGGTGATGCCGGGCCATGCCGCAAGGTGATGGCCCTCGTAAGGGGTGTAGTCGACGGCGTGGTGCAGCTGGCTGTTACGGATGGTGCGAGAGCCTTCGTCCCAAATCACCAGGTCGGCATCGCCGCCGATGGTGATGCTGCCTTTGCGCGGGTGCAATCCGTAGGCCTTGGCGGGGGCTGTTGCGGTCAGTTCGACAAATTTTTCCAGCGTGATGCGCCCGCCCAGCACCCCTGCGGAATACAGCAAAGCCATGCGGGTTTCGATGCCCGGAATGCCATTGGGGATATGGCGGAAGGGGACTTCCTCGCCGCCGGGTTTTTTGCCCTCCGGGGCGTCGTAGCGGAAGGGGGCGTGGTCGGAGGAAAAGAGGGTGAACAAACCGTCGGCCAGGCCGTTCCAGATAATTTCCTGGTTGGCTTTGTCACGGGGCGGTGGGCTGCAGACACAGCGCGCGCCTTGGTAGCTGTCATCCAGCCCCAGGTCGTCGGCTGTGAGAAACAGGTACTGCGGGCAGGTTTCGGCAAAGACCTTGAGGCCGCGTGCGCGTGCCCAGCGGATCTGCTCCACGGCTTCACGGCCGGAAACGTGCACGATCAGGATGGGCACGTCCACCAGTTCAGCCAGTGCCATGGCCCGGTGGGTCGCTTCGCGCTCGACCAGCATGGGCCGAGACTGTGCATGAAAGCGCGGTGCCGTGCGCCCGGCGGCTTCCAGCCGTTGGGTGAGCCAGGCGATGCAGTCGGCGTTTTCGGCATGCACCATGGCCATGGCGCCGTGTTCGCGCGCCACAGCGAGCACATCGAGTATTTGGCCGTCGTTGAGCTTGAGGTCATCGTAGGTCATGTAGATCTTGAACGAGGTGTAGCCCGCGGCAATGAGTGCGGGCAGCTCCTGGTTCAAGACCTCGGGCGTCGGGTCGCTCACGATCAGGTGGAAGGCATAGTCCACATGGGCGCGGCCATCGGCACGGCGGTGGTAGTCCGCAACGGCGGCACGGAGCGATTGGCCTTTTTCTTGTGCGGCAAAAGGGATCACGGTAGTAGTGCCGCCACAGGCTGCCGACCGGGTGCCAGTGTCGAAGTCGTCGGCCATCCGCAGGGGGGGAGGCATGGGCTGGTCCAGGTGGCAATGGGCATCTACACCACCGGGTGTGACGACCCGGCCTGCGGCGTCGATGTTGCGAACGCCCTGGGGCAAGTCCAGCCCGATCTGCACGATGCGCCCGTCTTTAACGCCGATGTCTGCCGTGTACACGTCACTGGCCGTGGCCACCCGCCCTCCGCGCACCACCAGATCGAATGCTGCCGTCATGTGGGTTCTGCCTTGACTGCCGGTATTTCGGCGATTGTCTGTTCCAGCCGGCCACGCATCACCGCACACACCTGCTGCAGCGCATTCTGCAATTCCTCGTCTGCGCTCTGACCCAGACGCTTGTCGAAATCGGCGAACACCGAGTTAAGTGTTGCATGCAGACGCAGCGCCACCACGAATGGCATGCCGAAACGTTCGCGGTAGCGGCGGTTCAGATAGTTCAGCTGCTCCAGATCCACCCGGCTCAGGGCGAGCAGGCCGAGGCGGCTTTGCTCGGCATTCGACTCGGGCGTCATGGTGCCCGCTACGGCCTCGCGGCCTGCCAGTTCGGGGTGGCTGCGCAGCAAAGCCATTTGGGCTTCCCGGGGAGCATCGAGGATGCCGTTGCGCAAGGTCTCAAAAACAGCTTCGCGGCTGGCAAAAGGCCGGTTGTGCCAAGTCTGTTGGACGACCCAGGGCGAGAGTTCGACCACGCCACCCAGGAGTTGCATGAAGCCAGACTCGTCGAGTGCATTCAGTGCGTCGAAGGGGAGAGGGGTTGGGTGCGACTTTTTCATGTAGAGGGGGAGTTTGAAGTCTATGTACGTTGCCGTCTATCGCATAATTTCATCAAAAGCGTTCTAATAAACAGCATGGTAAACAACTTGAATAGCCCGCTGCATCCCAAAGCGCTGCGGTACGTGGCGGCGGTCGCGCAGCTCGGTTCGGTGCAGGCCGCGGCGCGTGAGGTGTCGATTTCTGCCTCAGCAATCGACCGCCAGATCCTGAACCTGGAAGAACACCTGGGTGTGCCCTTGTTCGAGCGCCTGTCTCGCGGTATGCGGCTCACCGCTGCGGGAGAACTGTTGCTGGCCCTTTCCCAGCGCTGGAAGGCGGACCTCAACCGCACCTTGTCCGACATCAAACAGTTGGAGGGCGTGAGCCAAGGGCAGCTGCGGTTGGCGGCGATGGACAGCCATGCGAACGGTTTCTTGCCAGAGTTTTTACGTGTGGCGACCCGTGAGCACCCAGGAATCGTGATTGACATTGAAATCGTCAGCCCCGATGACGCGGTGACCCATCTGCTCAACGGCGACGTGGACATCGCAGTGACTTTCAACCTCAAGCCTCAGCGGGAATTGAACCTGATGTGGTCTGCTGAATTGCCATTGGGCTGCGCCGTGGCTGCCGGACATCCATTGGCCTCGTATGCGGAGCTCACTTTCAAGGACGTTGCAGTCTGGCCGCTGGCAGCACAGAGCCGGGCGCTCGCCATTCGGCGTTACCTGGAAAAGCGCCACAGCTGGCTGCTGCAAGAAGCCCGCCCGCCGCTGGTGACCAACTCGCTGCAGCTGGTCAAGAGCCTGGTGCGCAGCGGCAGCCATGTGGCCCTCACGTCGGAACTGGATGTGGGGCCGGAGCTGCTGGACGGCAGCGTGTGTTTTGTGCCCTTGCGAGACCGCAACGCTCAGGCGCAAACGGTGTCCGTGGTCACCAGCGCCAACCGCCCGCTGCCGCGTATTGCACGCATCGTGGCTGAGTTGCTGGCCTCCCACGTCGATTTGCACCTGCAGCGTGTGCGCGAGGTAGGCATGGCGCGGCAACCCACCTCACAGAAGACCGTTGACGCTGCACCTCCTGGCGGGGCAGCCATGGATGCGCCCACCCCTTCAAGGAAGACTAAAAGGCGTGCGCCTACCGATCGGTAGAGAGCCCGAGCGGCACATTCTGCGGCAGCACCAGCACGCCCTGTGCAATGGGCACCGCCTTGCTCTGCACCACCGGTGCGCTACCCGTTAGGCCGCCAAACATGGTGGCAATTGCCGTATCTGCCGCGGCGCGCCCGGTGCCAAACCGCAGGAACGCCATCGGAATGGCCACTCCTGACGCATGAAAGCTTGCTCAGTCGAGCGACTGGTGTCTGCGGCTCACTCGACGCATGTTGTGCCGTGGACGGCCCCGACCCTCAACGTCACCCGAGGGTCACCTCTTCGAATTTGTTTTCCTTTCAGCACTGGCAATTGTCCTGCCGAAGGACGCCATCAGTATGGGTATCCCGATGACGGCTACCCACCACCGCGCGCGTCTTGCGTGAGAGGCGCCGCCTGCGGCCTTGCAAAACTGGCCAAGCGGTGTCCGCGACACGTACGCGGCCTTCACCAACGGGCCGGAGGCTCGATCAAGTGACGCGGCGGGTCCGAACCGGGCGTTCGACCTCCCGGTCAGAGTGCAAGCGCCAGCAGCGCAAGTTCTGCCCTGGCAGCATAGGCTTCGAGTCGGCGTGTTTCCGCCAAGCTCTGATTCGGGCAAGGGGTGTTGTTTGCGTACGCGAGCAGGCGGCGTGTCTCTGCGACACTCTGATCTGACTGGGCGAAAGACACCGCCGTGTACAGAACGGTGGCAATCGCCAGAAGGGTGCGATTCATCATGGTGCATGCTCCTTGAAATGGCGGCGGCCCCGATGGCACGCCGGGCAGACAGGATCGCGCGGCAGGCACTGAAATGTCCTGAAGGCGCGCCGATCTTTCCCCGAAGTCTGATTGGTGGGATGATTTGCGCCTTACGAGGGCATCATGCCGTCCATCTCCGAAATTCGTACTGATGCGCCAAGGCGGCTGGCATGGCCGGGTTTTGTTCTTGACCTGGATCTTGGCGAACTTCTGGACGCGCAGGGAAATCCTGCGGCCTTGCGCGCGCAGGCCTTGCGCCTGTTGCTGGTGCTTGGGGAACGCGCCGGCCGGCTGGTCAGCAAGGACGAGTTGATGGCGCAAGTCTGGGGCCAGTTGGTCGTCACCGAGGATTCGTTGGTGCAGGCCGTGCGCGACATCCGGCGCGTTCTGGGCGACAGCACCCATACACGCGTGCGCAGTGTGCCCAAGCGCGGCTACATGCTGGTCTGCGACGAACCGCCTGCGCCCCAGGCATTCCAGCGCGACCCGGCGCACGGGGTCGCGGCGCCGGGCGAAAGCCTGACGGCAGCTCCTGTGCCGGCGCCGCAAGTGTCACCCGCGTCCGAATCCGCCCGTCGCGGTTGGCGCGTGGCACTGGTCGTGTTGGTGTGTTGTGGCCTGGTCCTGGCTGCCTCCGGTGCCTGGTGGGCCATGAAAGCCGAACCTGATCCCGGCCCGCCCCTGCGGTCACTGGCGATTCTGCCCTTCCAGGGCGACGGCACGGTCGAGGACTGGTTTCTCGAAGCAATGGGCGCCGACTTGCACGCCAAGGTCGCGGGCTGGTCGGCGACGCGGCTGATCGGGCGCGGCAGCCTGATCGCTTACCAGGGCGTATCGACCGACCCCCGCATGGTTGCGCGCGAGTTTGGTGTGCGATACGTCGTAACCGGGCACGCGCGGCGCAGCGGGGAACTGATCCAGTTCGATCTGCAGATGGTCGACGGGACAGATGGACGGGTCGCCTGGGCGCACCAGTTTCACATCGAACGTGCGCGACTGGAACAGGCCGTGGCCGACATCACCGGCGGTCTGGCGCGCGTGGTCTTTTACGAGTGGGGGCAGGAGATCGGCAACCAGGTGCGCACACTCGATCCAGTGCAGGTCGAGGCCGACGACGAGGCCATGCAGGCTTTCTCAATTTTTCTCAAGGGCCTGGGGCCGGACAGCATGGCACAGGCAGGCCGCATGTTCGAAAGCGCGCTCGCGAAAGACCCCAGATCGTTGCGTGCGCTGAGCGGTGTCAGCCTGACCAACAGCATGGGCGTGTTGTTCGGCTGGGCTGAGCACCCGGAGCTTGCTGCGCACCGCGCAGAGGAAACTGTGGCGCGCATGGAAGAACTGGACGGCACGGACTTCCTCACCCTGGACGCGCGCACCACGGTGGCGAACATGCGAGCAGACTACGAGACGATGCTCGCCACGTCCGTGCTCATGCTGCAATACTATCCGAATGACCACTCCTCACACCATGCCCACTGCAGCGCCTTGTTGCGCCTGGGCCGATTCGAGGAAAG
>JBDTMH010000123.1:0-12638 GCA_039934375.1 Burkholderiaceae bacterium
TGACCGCCTTGACCGGGAGCCGGCCGCGAGGGTGGCGCTCACCGGCGGCCGAGTTCAGCAGCATCACACTCGGACTTATCAAGGAGTATGGCTTCGACTACTCCTCCAACTTCTTCGACGACGACTCACCGTATCTGCTGGAAATCGACGGCCAAAGAACCAACATCGTCGAGCTTCCATTTCGCTGGGTCCTGGACGACGCACCGTTTTTTCAGTATTCCATCGTCCTGCCCGGTCGCACCTTGCAGGCGCCTTCGGCCGTGCTCGAGGCGTGGAAAAGCGAGTTTGACGTCCTCTATGCAGAAGACAGAATGATGATGGTGGGCATGCATCCCGAGCTGATCGGCCAGCCTTCGCGGATCAAGGTACTTGAAGGTCTTATCGAACACGCCTTGTCCCACGCCAACGTCTGGATCGACCGGTGCGACAGAATCTCCGATGACATACGATCTCGTCTGATGGCCACAGGCCATACCACCCATGGAGTCAAGTCTTGAGCCAGCCAGCGCTTGCCAATCGGCGCATGTTGGTCAGCGGCGCTGCCAGCGGCATCGGACTGGCCGTAGCGCGACTGGCACAAGCACGCGGCGCGCGGGTTTGCATGCTGGACCGTGATCGGACTGCACTGGAGTCCACAGGCATGGACCTCGGCGGCAACGTATTGCCGCTGGTCTGCGATGTCACCGATGCCGCTGCCGTCGCATCTGCGGTGGAGCAGGCAGCCGGCTGGCTTGGTGGCATGGATGCGCTGGTGAATAGCGCCGGGATCGATTCGCACACTGCGTTGGAGAAACTCTCGGACGCCGAATGGGCACGCACTATCGCTGTCAACCTCACCGGCCCCATGTTGCTTTGCCGCGCAGCGCTGCCCCATCTAAAAGACGCCGGCAACAGCACCATCGTCAATGTATCGTCTGCCGCGGGGCTGAGCCCATTGCCCAATCGCACGGCCTACTGCGCATCCAAGGCGGGCCTCATCATGTTTGGCAAGGCCCTCGCGATGGAGGTTGCCGCCAATGGGGTCCGGGTGAACGCTGTATGTCCTGGCGCCGTGGACACGCCGCTGTTTCGCTCCAGCTACGAGCACGTTGTCGACCCAGAAACTGCCCTTGAAATGATCCGGCAGCGTTATGCGCTGCATCGCATCGCGACCCCCGATGAGCTGGCCGAGGCCATCTTGTACCTGAGCGGACCGGATTCGAGCTTCATAACCGGCATTGCTTTGGCAGTGGACGGTGGCCGCACCTTTCACTGACATCGAGACCAGTCATGGAATTCAATAGCCGGGTGGTTGTGGTGACAGGAGGCGGGCAAGGCATCGGAGGCGCGACCGCCATGCGCTTCCTGCACGATGGAGCGAAGCTTGGCGTTCTTGATCTGGACTGTGATCCGCTCAAGTTGACGCTGCAAGCCAGCCCCGAACTTGCGGCTCGATGCATTCTGATGTCAGGCGATTGCACCAACCCGGTTACGGTGGATGCGTTCTTTGATCGAGTCGAGGCCGAGTTGGGACAGGTCGACGTGCTTTTCAACAACGTGGGCCAAAGTGCGCGCGAACAGTCCGGGCCCTTTGTGGAGTCTGAAGAGTCGACTTGGCGGTTCGTCCTGGAGGTCTCCTTGATCACGGCAATGCGTGCATCGCGCCGCGTGGCCGCAAGCATGAAGGAACGTCGATTCGGCCGGATCATCAACATGAGTTCAGACGCCGCATTTGTGGGTGATGTCGGGCTTGCCGACTATGCCGCTGCCAAGATGGGCATCGTCGGTTTCACACGCTCACTGGCACGCGAATTGGCGCCCAACGGCATCACGGTGAATGCGGTTTGCCCCGGCGCGATACGCACTGCAGCGCACGACAGACTCGATCCCCAAGTACTTGCACGAATCGTTTCTGGAACGCCAGCCGGATTCATCGGTACGCCCGAAGATGTGGCCGCCCTGGTCACCTTTCTTGCAGCAGATGATTCACGATTCATCACCGGACAGACATTCCTGATCGACGGTGGTCGCTGGATGGTGTGAGACGTTCGACAAATCAGGAGCAACCTATGGATGTCATGGACCTTGGAGCCTGCGCGCTCGCGTCGCTGATTCGGCGAAAGGAAATCTCGCCAGTGGAAGCAGTGCAAGCCGCCCTGGCACGGGTCGAGTCTCGTCGCGAACTCAACGCATTCATCTCGCTGACAGCGGATCAGGCCATGGAATCGGCACGCCAGGCAGAAAAGAGCGTCTTGGCGGGCGAGGATCTCGCACCGCTGCATGGCGTTCCCTATTCCGCCAAGGACCTGATTGCGACAGCCGGTGTTCGAACCACCATGGGTTCGGCCATATATGAGAACTTCATCCCGAAAGAGGATGCCGTGGCGGTTCAACGGGCCAAGGCCGCCGGCGCAATTCTGATAGGCAAAACCACGACGCCTGAGTTCGGTCACAAGCCGGTTGCGCAGGCGCCGATTTTTGGCCGCACCCTCAACCCCATCAATCCGCTTTACACGCCCGGGGCTTCCAGTAGCGGTGCTGCTGTGGCGGTAGCGGCAGGCATGGGTCCGCTCGCACTCGGGACCGATGGCGGAGGGTCCATTCGCATCCCGGCCGCGTGTTGCGGCATCGTCGGATTGAAACCCACCCTGGGGGTGGTACCTCACCTGCAGGCGCCAGACCTGTTCTCCGTGAACTCGTTTGTCGGCCCCATGGCCCGCGACGTGGCAGACACCGTGTTGCTCTTTGACGCCATCCAAGGATTCGACCGACGTGACCCATTCGGCCTTGGTCATGCACAGCAGGGGCGCCCCGCACCGCTTACCTTGAGCGGTCTCAAAGTGGCGTGGATGCCAAACGCCGGGAATCCTGTCGACCCGGAGGTGCTTGCCATCACTACCGCGGCCGTCAAAGCGATGGAGCGCGAAGGTGCGATTGTGGAGCCGGTTTACCTCGACTTCGTATCACTTGAGCGCCACTTCCTGGTGCTTCTTCAGTCTATCCTCGCGGCCCGTGTAGGCGACAACCTGGAGCGATTCGGATCCCGCCTGGACCCCACGCTCGTCGACGCCGTCTTGAAAGGACGCGGGCACAGTGCGGTATCCCTGCACGAGGCGGGTTTCGCTAAGACACGATGTTTCGGTGATTTGGAGGCGTTGTTCAGCCGACACGACGTGCTGGTGACACCCACACTGTCCGCCCCACCACTGCCTGTCGATATGGATGTCAGCGGGGAGATCACGATTGGCGGGGTACCGGCGGGCACGATTCGCAGAGCGTGGTATCCATACACCTACCCCATGAACCTGTCGGGCCATCCAGCGTTATCCATGCCCTGTGGCATGAGTGCCATCGGCTTGCCGATTGGACTGCAGCTGGTCGGTCGTTGGTATGACGACCGTTATATCCTGGGAACCGCGTCGTTGTTGGAGTCCCTATTGCGCGGCAGGTCTCACCTAATCGGAGTGTCACCCGCCTGACTGTTGCGGCCGACTCGATTTGAACCGGGCTGCCGAAAATCATTGCTCCACCTTGGTAAGGTGCAAACCCTTACGGGCCTCGGGATGCAGATGTCCTACCCTGGGTCAGTCCAAATTCGCGCCCTGGGTCAATTTGGCGCCAGCGCACACAATCCTGCGCATCCACCCATTGGGGGACCACCTGTGACATCAACTGAGCAGTTTAATGTCTGCGGTCTGTGATCCCAGAGTGTGGGGCCAGGCATCCACGACTGCAGCCCATCCGAAGCCCTGATTCGGCCTTGACACCAAGCGCGTGCCGCGCCTTCGAACCCTTGCCCCGCGGCCGCCCCGGCGCAACACCGCAGAAATGACGATTTGACCCTTTGTGATCCGCTGGGCTTTCCGAGGGATTCAGGACCTCAGCCAGGCCCCAATCGACGCTGATTCACAGCCGACTCCTACCTACGATGACTCCCAGACGCGCTGCGCCGACCGTGGCCAGCGCCCATGTCAACGTATCAGGAGGTCCTGTTGTCCAACTCGATGCCTCGTAGTGCCCGGATCGGGCTGGCTGCCCCGACTATCAAAGCATGGCATCGCAGAGCGCGATCTCGACCCCTGCACCAGCATCCAGGTCAGCGCCTGGATCCTCGCCGGCAAGGTCCAACTGCGCATGCCCGCGTTCACCCCCAACCGCTGCCTCCACCCAGAAAGGAATTCCCCATGAACCCATCCCGCCGTCTCTCCCACTTCGCCTTCATCACACCCGTGGCACTTGTCCTGGCGCTTGGCGCCACCTCAGCCTTCGCCGGCACCACACCATTGCCAACAGTGCCTGGGCCACTCGGTCATTCCGACAGGGACGAGTCCGGTGACCCTGTCTTGACAGATTCGAGACTAGGGAAAACTCGCATTTCCCGATGTGTGTGAACGATCGCCAATGTGCAAGTGCCGGAGCGAAAAAGCGAAGTCCTACTTGGCTGGCACTCAAGCCAACGCTTCGATCGCCTTCGCAATCCGGTTGCAGCCCTCTTCAATGACATCGACGCCGGTAGCGATGGACATGCGAAAGTACGGGCCAAAGCCGTATGCAGAACCCGGAATCATCGCTACACCGACCGAGTCGAGCAGGTACAACACAATTTCTACATCGGTTTGCAAGCTTCGACCGTCGGGCGTGACCCGGCCGATCAGACCGGCGCAGTTGACGAACAGGTAGAACGCCCCACCCGGCGTGCGGCAATGCAATCCCGGTATCGCATTGATCATCGCCAGTGCCTTGTCGCGGCGCGCACGGTAGGTCGCGACGAAATCGGCCAAGAAGCCGTGGTCACCCTCCAATGCCGCCAATGCGGCGGCCTGGCTGACAGAGCATGCGTTGCTGGTCGATTGCGATTGCAGGGTTTCCATCGCCGAAATGATGTCGGACGGGCCGGCAGCGTAGCCAACACGCCAGCCGGTCATGGCGTAGGTCTTGGAGACGCCGTTGACAACTACCGTGCGGTCCTTCAGGAGCGGTTCGATAGCCAGCATGTGCGAATGGGTCTGATCGTCGAACCGGATATGTTCGTAGATATCGTCCGTCATCAGCAAGACGTGCGGATGGCGCATCAGCACATCGGCCAGCGCTCGCAGGTCCGAATCGCGATAGGCTGCGCCGGTGGGATTGTTCGGGGAATTGAGCAGCAGCCATCGTGTGTTCGGCGTGATGGCGCTCTCAAGCGCCGCAGCCGACAGGCGGAATCCGTCGTCCTCCCGGCATTCCACGATCACCGGCTTGCCGTTGCAGGCCAGTGTCATGTCAGGATACGAGACCCAATAGGGAGCCGGGATGATCACTTCACGGTCGGACTCCAGTGTGACGGACAGTGCATTGAAGATGGCATGTTTCGCGCCGCAGGTCACGATTACGTCCTGGGGCCGATAGGCCAGCCCGTTCTCTCGCTTCAGCTTGTCACAGATGGCCTGGCGCAACGCGGGGGTGCCGGCCGACATCGTGTAGCGGGTCTCGCCGCGTTCGATCGCGGCGCAGGCGGCCTTGCGGATATGCGCCGGTGTGTCGAAATCCGGCTCCCCGATGACCAGGTTGACGATATCTCTTCCCTGGCGCCGAAGTGCATTGGCGTGGTCCTGTGCCGCGCTGCTGGGGGATGGTTTGATTCGCTGCATGCGCGCAGCTATACGGGACGGATTCACGGCCAACTCCGAGGTTCATGGTGGTGCAGCACGATAGTCGGCGTTTGGCGCATCGGCAAAGACCGATTTCGTCTCCCGGCATAACAGGCCCTTATGCAGCCATGGTTCTCACGGATTGACGCTGGCGCGAAACATGAACGAAGATACCAGCGCAACGTCAACCGTACGGAAAACAGCGTGAACCTTCGGCGTCTAAAGTATTTTGTGAAGATCGTGGATATCGGCAGCCTTACGCAGGCGGCCGATGTGCTTCATATTGCGCAGCCTGCCTTGAGCCAGCAGCTCGCGACACTGGAGGGAGAGTTTCGCCAGCAGCTGCTGGTCCGCACCAAACGGGGCGTGACACCCACTGAAGCCGGAATGGTCCTGTATCGGCACGCGCAGATCATCCTGCGCCAGTTCGATCAGGCGCAGGTCGACGTCAGCCATTCGGGGCAAACCATCTCCGGCCAGGTTTCTGTTGGACTGGCGCCAGGAACTGCCGCGTCGGCTCTGTCGCTTCCACTGCTCAAGGCCGTGCGAGCGCGGCACCCGGGCGTGGTACTGTATCTGAACGAAAACTTCGGCACGACCCTCAGCGAGCTGATCATGAACGGTCGCATGGACATGGCCGTGCTCTACGGCAGCAAGCCGGTGCACGGCCTGTCATTCCTACCGCTTCTGAAGGAAGAGCTGTTTCTCGTGAGCCCCGCCGACATGGCGGTGCCGGACACGAACATCGCGCTGGTGGAACTGCAAGAAATCGAACTTCTGTTGCCACGGACATACAACGTGGTGCGAAAGCTGGTGGACGAAGCATTCATGGGCATTCACCGGGTGCCGCTTGTCGTGGCGGAAATCGAGTCGGCCTCGACCTTGGTGGCGGCCATCGCCGACGGGCTGGGCGCCACCATTTTGCCGGGATCTGCCGCGCGCGTGGTTGCCGGGGCGTGCAATGCCCGCTTGTGCCGGATCGTCGACCCGGTGATAGAGGCGCCGCTGTCTTTGTGCCTGTCGGATCATTTGCCACTGTCCGAGCCTGCGCTGATCGTCAAGGACATCCTGCTGGAGCTAGTCAACGATCTTGCTGCGCACGACGCGTCAGTGCAATCCGAGCCATTTGAGGCGTCATAAGTCCGGCTTATTGCTACAGGCCCATTCCGTCTTTGCGGCGCGCGCGAGGCGGTCGTACATTGCCCTCATTACGGCCAAGAGCCTGGCAATGGAACTCCGAAAAATAAAGCAGTTGATCGATGTACTGGCCGACTCCGACCTGACGGAGCTCAAGTTGGTCGATGCCCACCACACGGTGCGCCTGATCCGGCGCGTCGGTACGGCACCAACTCGGATGCCGGCCCCGACCGAGCAAGCGCAGTCACCGCCAGCTAGCACGGGCGCCCTTCATTCTCAGCCTACGAACGTCGCTGACGCGATGGTCGATCTGAACAGCGGTCACATCATCGTCGCACCCTTGTTCGGTGTTGTCCATCTGGCGCCGGCACCCGATGCGCCTGTGTTTGTCGCAATGGGCGATGTGGTCCAGGCGGGTCAGACCCTGTGCGTCATGGAAGCCATGAAGATGTTCCATGAAGTAAAGAGCCCTCGGATGGCACGCGTGACTGCCGTCCTTGCCGAATCAGGCCAGGAGGCAAATCCCGGCCAGCCGCTGTTCGCCTTGCTGTCCGTGGGTGCCGCGTGATGTTCGACAAGGTGCTGATCGCCAATCGTGGCGAGGTCGCATTGCGCATCTTGCGTGCTTGCCATGAGTTGGGCCTTCAGACTGTGGCCATCCATTCCGAAGCGGATGCCCGCGCCGGTTACCTGCGGTTTGCCACGCAGTCGTTATGCATTGGCCCTGCGGCGCCAGGGCGCAGTTACCTGAACCAGTCCGCCATTCTTCTGGCTGCCGAGGTCAGCGGCGCGCAGGCGATTCATCCAGGCTACGGGTTCCTGTCCGAGTCAGCGCCATTTGCAGACGCGGTCCAGCAATCCGGTCTGACCTTCATCGGGCCGTCCGCCACATCTATCCGCACGATGGGCGACAAGGTCGCCGCCAAGCGCGCAATGGTGCAGGCGGGCGTACCTTGCGTGCCTGGGCCGGACGAGGCGCTGGACAAGGACCCGGACGAGATCCGGCGCGTGGCGAATGCGATCGGCTATCCGGTGATCGTCAAGGCCAGCGGGGGTGGTGGCGGACGCGGCATGCGTGTCGTGCACGCACCCGATCAGTTGCTGGACGCAGTGGCCATTACGCGTGAGGAAGCGCGCCGCGCGTTCGGCAACCCGGGCCTGTACGTCGAGAAGTTCCTGGAGCATCCACGCCACATCGAGCTACAGGTGCTATGTGACACCCATGGCAATGGCGTCTGGCTCGGTTTGCGCGACTGCTCGCTGCAACGGCGCAACCAGAAGGTGCTGGAAGAGGCGCCGGCCGTCGGCATCACCGCGGAGCAGGTCAAAGCCTTGGGCGAGTGCTGCTTGCAGGCTTGCCACCAGATCGACTATCACGGCGCTGGCACCTTCGAGTTCCTCTATGAGGGTGGCCAGTTCTTTTTCATCGAAATGAACACCCGACTACAGGTCGAACACACGGTGACCGAAATGGTGACCGGAGTCGACATCGTGCAGCAGCAATTGCGCATCGCACGCGGCGAGAAATTGTCGCTGAGACAAGCCGATACGCTGCTGCGTGGGCACGCGCTGGAGTGCCGCATCAATGCGGAGGACCCCTTCAATTTCGCGCCAAGTCCAGGAACCATCACCCGTTGGGAGACGCCGGGTGGACCGGGTGTCCGCGTGGATTCCCATATACAGGCGCCGCATTCGGTTCCCCCGTATTACGACTCCCTGCTGGGCAAACTGATCGTCCATGCGGACACCCGCGAACAGGCAATTGCCAGGATGCGCGTGGCCCTCGACAGCTTCGTCGTAGAGGGTGTCCAGACCAACCTGGCGCTGCATCGGGAACTTGTGCGCGATCCCGCAATGCTTGCGGGGGGCGTTGATATCCACTACCTGGAACGCTGGCTTGCCCAGCGGCACCTGGCATGAGCGACCGGGCCGCCCCAAGGCGAATCCGGCAGTGCGTAGCACGGAGGGTAGTCCAGTGAGTCGACCGGACCAGGCCGTGGACGGGCCCCTTATCAGCGTGCTGGGCAGCTCCGCACTGTTGTTCGAAGCGCCAGGCCCCCTTTCCATCGAACAGCAGCGCCGCATCTGGTGGATGGCGCAGGAGGCAATCCATTGGCCCGGTGTGCGGGAGGCCGTGCCGGGCATGAACAACCTGATGCTCACCTTCGCCCGCGCGCCGGCCAGTCTGGCCCCACTGGAGTCGTTGTTGCGCAAGGCATGGAGCTCAGGCCAGGCCGTGCACAAGGACGGCAAACTCGTCGAGCTTCCGGTCGTGTACGGCGGTCCCGCCGGTCCGCACCTGGTCGACGTAATCACCCATACCGGTCTGCCGCTGGACCAGATCGTCGCGATACATTGCCGCCCGGTCTACACCGTGTTCGCGCTGGGCAGCCACCCCGGCTATTGCTATCTGGGCGGCATGGACATCCGCATTGCCACGCCGCGCCGGCGCGTACCCCTCACCAACCTGCCAGGCGGCTCAGTGTCCATTGGTGGCATCCAGACGGGCGTCTCGGCGTCCGCCGGTCCCAGCGGATGGAACACCATTGGCCGCACTGCGTTGAAGTTTTTCGATCCGGCACGTGACCCGCCAGCATTGTTATCCCCCGGCGACATGATCCGGTTCACGGTGCAGGAGGTCGTGCTGTGATCGAGATCCTTGCGTGCGGCCCGTTGGGTTCGGTCCAGGACCTGGGTCGCGAAGGCTACTTGCGCTTCGGTGTCGGAGAGGCCGGCGCCATGGACCGCCTGGCTCTCATGATCGGCAACCTGATGCTCGACAATCCCGCTGGCCTTGCCGGCATCGAGATTGCGGTCTTTCCGTTTCAGGCCAGATTCCTGCAGGACATTGCCTTTGCCGTCACCGGCGCGGATCGTGCCGCTCAGCTCGATGGTCGGCCACTGCTTCCCTGGTGGACGCAGGTGGCACGCGCGGGGCAGGTGCTCACGCTGAGCGGCTCCGGCGTCGACCACGGCGCCGGAGCACGTAGCTACCTGCTGTGCGAAGGCGGAATGGACGTTCCGCTGGTGCTCGGCTCGCGCAGCACGCAATTGCGCGGGCGATTTGGCGGGCACATGGGGCGTACCTTGGTGCAGGGCGACATCGTGCGCAGCGGCGTCGCCGAGCGGCGCGGTGCGAGCTCACCTCCGCAGGATTGCTCGTACGGATTCGGTGTGCTGCCGCCGGAGCATGCCTTGCCCTGGGCGGCGTTCTGCAATGCCGGTGCCGGAAATCCGGATATCGCGACCGCGGTCCGGGTCGTTCCCGCAGCCGAATATCGAAATTTTGACGATGTGTCTGTGCAAAACTTCTGGGACAGCGTCTGGAGGATCAGCGCACAAAGCGACCGCTATGGGTTCCGGCTGGCGGGGCCGGGGCTTGCATTGCGCGAACCTATGGAAACCCGTTCGCATGGCATTGTGCCGGGCGTGATCCAGGTGCCACCTAACGGCCAGCCGATTATCCAGATGCGTGATGCTCAGCCCACCGGGGGCTATCCTAAAGTCGGAACAGTGATCGAGGCCGATCTCTGGCGCCTGTCGCAGGCGCCGACTGGCGCATGGATCCGCTTTGTTTGCGTCAGTTACGAAGCGTCCGTGTGTGCGCTGGATGACCTCGACGCCTACCTCGCCCGTCTGAAGCGCCACATCGCTCTGTATCGACAGGCCGCAGCGTGAGCCGATCATGAACGACGACTCCTTGATGCATCCGCAGGCCTTGCAGCAGATCGCCCAATGGCTGCAGGCGGCTGACATTGATGCCGTCACCATCGAGAGCATGGTCGAACGCGTCGTTCTGTCGCGCGGCCCCAATGGTTATTCCGTCCAGCGGTCCGTTGCAGCGCCCGAAGCGCCGTCTGATACTCCACCCGCAACCGTGCCGCCGCGGGGCAGCGTTGATGTGCTGGCCGGCAGTGTTGGCATCTTTCTCGACAGGCACCCATGGCGCTCGACGCCGTTGGTGCAGCCTGGCGACCGTGTCCAGGCTGGCGCGACGCTCGGTTTGTTGCAGATAGGACTCGTGTTGGCCAGCGTGGTCGCGCCGGATACCGGAACCGTGTCCAGACCCCTGATCGCACCCGGAACGATCGTGGGATATGGAACGCCCTTGTTTGACATCGCAACCGGAGCGCATTGATGGAAATCGACCTGAACTCGGATCTCGGCGAAGGCTTCGGCCCCTGGCGCATGGGAGACGACGTTGCATTGATGGATGTGGTCTCGTCGGCCAACATTGCCTGCGGCTTCCACGCGGGCGACCCCGTCATCATGGACCGCACCGTACGCCTTGCCGGAGCACGTGGTATCGACATCGGCGCACACGTTGGATTTCCTGACCTGCTGGGTTTCGGGCGGCGCCCGATGCAGGCCGATCCGCATGAGGTCGCCATCTATGTGATATACCAACTCGGGGCGCTGGGCGGCATCGCCAAGGCAGCCGGCCACCGGATGACCCACATGAGCTTTCATGGCGCGCTTGGCAACATGGCCGCCGCGGATATAGCGCTGGCTGAACCGCTTTTGAGGGCGGTCGCCGACTTCGACCCCACGCTGGTTATCAGCGTGTCGACCGACACGGCAATCGAACTTGCCGCGCGGCGCATGGGCCTGCGTGTGGCAACCAGCTTCCTGGCCGACCGCGCCTACGACGACGAGGGGGCCCTGGTTTCGCGCGCGCTTCCCGGAGCGGTCATCCACAACACGGCAGACGTGTCGCGAAGGGTGCTTCAGGTGTTGCATGAAGGCCAGATCACCAGCATCACCGGCAAGCCCTTGCCAATGACCGTTCGCTCCATCTTGCTCCATGGTGACACACCGGGCGCAGTGGAGCTAGCGCGGACGGTACGGCACGCGGTGGAGGACAGCGGCGCGCGTATCGTGCCGCTGTCCCGCATGCGAGATTAAACCCAGCCAGGCAGTACCCGTAAACCAGACTCGAAGGACTCATATGCCATTTTCAGATTACAAGACCGCGCTGGTCACCGGCGCTTCGTCCGGGATGGGCGCTGCGATCGTGCAGCGCTTTCGCCGCGAAGGCCTCGCGGTGCACGCGCTGGCACGCAGTGCGCAACCGCTGCATGCCCTGGCCGCGCGCACCGGTTGTATTGCGCAGGTCATGGACGTGTCGGACCTTGATGCCGTCACCGCGCTGACCCAGCAGGTTCAGTTCGACATCTTGGTCAACAACGCCGGTGTCAACCAGCCCGGCTCGATCCTCGCTGCCAAGGCGAGTGACATCAACCTGCAGATCGACGTAAATCTGCAGGCAGCAATGCACCTCGTGCGGTTGATCATGCCTGGAATGATGGAGCGCGACTGCGGCCACATCGTGAACATCAGCTCGATCGCAGCGATCTACAACTTTGGTGGCAACACTACTTACCACGTCACAAAGGCCGGGCTGCATGCCTTGTCACGGCAGTTGCGTGTGGACGCGACCGGCCGGCGTGTGCGGGTCACCGAGATTTGCCCGGGCAGGGTGGCAACCGACATCTTCGGCCATGTGCTCGGTGATATCGATGCGGCGCGCAAGGAGTTCATCGACGGATTCGAGTTGCCGCTGGCCAGTGACATCGCCGACGCGATTGCCTTTGCCATCGCGGCCCCGCGGGCGATGAATATTTCCAACATGGAGATTCTGCCCACGCTGCAGGTCCCGGGTGGCTTGACCACTATCAAGCGAAACGACGTCGCCGCACACTGAGCCCACATCCATTCAACTGTCCATCACGTAAGGAAAAGCACCATGCCATCCACCACCGGCGCGCGCAGAAACCCGTCTGCTCCCCAGATCGAATCCGCCACGCTGGACACCTTGCGCGGCATCGCCGTCGCCTTGCTCAGCGACAACCTGCACCGTAGCGTCGGCGCGTCGGGGCTGCAACCCTACCA
>JBDTMH010000124.1:0-12612 GCA_039934375.1 Burkholderiaceae bacterium
CAGCACGAAGGGTAGATAGGCAGAGCCGCCGGGCCGCCCCAAGGCGAATCCCGCAGTGCGCAGCACGAAGGGTAGATAGGCAGAGCCGCCGGGCCGCCCCAAGGCGAATCCCGCACTGCGATATCTTGTCGCGTAGGACAATGACCCCATGACCCTGACCGAACTCAAATACATCGTGGCAGTGGCGCGCGAGCGGCATTTCGGCAAGGCCGCCGAGGCCTGCCATGTGTCGCAGCCGACGCTGTCGGTGGCTGTCAAGAAGCTGGAAGAGGAACTCGAGCTCAAGTTATTCGAGCGCAGCGCCAATGAGGTCTCGGTCACGCCGCTGGGAGAGGAGGTGGTGCGTCAGGCGCAGTCGGTGCTGGAGCAGGCGGCGGGCATCCGCGAGATCGCCAAGCGCGGCAAGGACCCACTGGCCGGGGCCTTGCGACTGGGCGTGATTTACACCATTGCGCCGTACCTGCTGCCCGATCTGGTGCGGCATGTGATTGCCATGACGCCGCAGATGCCGCTGATGCTGCAGGAGAACTTCACCGTCAAGCTGCTCGAGATGCTGCGTACCGGCGAACTGGACTGCGCCATCCTGGCCGAGCCCTTCCCGGACACCGGGCTGGCGATTGCGCCGCTGTACGACGAGCCATTTGTTGCCGCAGTGCCGCGCAACCATGCACTGGCCAAGGGCAAGTCGGTCACGGCCGAGCAGCTCAAGTCCGAAACCATGCTGCTGCTGGGCACCGGCCATTGTTTCCGCGACCATGTGCTGGAGGTTTGTCCCGAGTTCGCGCGTTTTTCCGGCACGGCCGAAGGCATCCAGCGCAGCTTCGAGGGTTCGTCGCTGGAAACCATCAAGCACATGGTGGCGGCCGGCATGGGCGTGACGCTGGTGCCGCGCCTGGGCGTGCCGGCACAGGCGATGGGTGGACGACCGGGGCGGCGCAAGGATGAAGACCCGTTCATCAAGTACCTGCCCGTCATCGACGGGGTTGCGGGCCATGCACCCACGCGCCGCGTCGTGCTGGCCTGGCGGCGCAGTTTCACCCGCTACGAGGCGATTGCGGCCCTGCGCAACGCGGTGTACGCGTGCGAGCTGCCCGGTGTCAAACGTTTGTCGTGAGGAGCGAGAGATGGCGAACGGCTCTGGCAAGATTGCCCCGGCGCGGGTGAAGATACTGAGCGCCGCGCCGGGCCGTTCCCAAGCAAGCAAGCAAGCATGCTCGCACCGCAGCCCGCAGGGTGAAGGCTCTCCAGTGAGCGCAAACGGGTTGTCGGAGAAGCTCGGCCTGTACCTGCAGCTGATCCGTTGGGATCGCCCGGCCGGCTGGTTGCTGTTGTTGTGGCCCACGCTCAGCGCGTTGTGGCTGGCAGCAGGCGGGTTTCCGGGCTGGCATCTGGTGGTGGTTTTCACGCTGGGCACCGTGCTGATGCGCAGTGCCGGTTGCTGTATCAACGATGTAGCCGATCGGGAGTTCGACCGGCACGTCAAACGTACGGCGCAGCGTCCGATCACGCGCGGCGCGGTGTCGGTGCGCGAGGCCCTGTGGGTTGGCGCGGTGCTGGCGCTGCTGGCATTCCTGCTGGTACTGACGACCAACCGGCTGACCGTGGCACTGTCGTTTGCGGCCTTGGCGGTCACGCTGGCGTATCCGTATGCCAAGCGCCACTTCTCGATGCCACAGGCAGTGCTGGGCGTGGCGTTCAGCTTTGGCATTCCGATGGCGTTCGCCGCGGTGCGGGGCTCGGACGTCGTGGGCTGGCAGGTCTTGGCCAGCGCCGTCCCGGCGCTGGCCTGGTGGCTGCTGCTGGGCAACCTGTTCTGGGTGCTGGCTTACGACACGGAATATGCGATGGTCGACCGCGACGACGACTTGCGCATCGGCATCCAGACCTCGGCCATCACGCTGGGACGTTTCGATGTGGCAGCTGTGCTTTTGTTCTATGCCATCCATCTGGCGTTATGGACGGCATTGATCTGGCCGCTGGCCGGCTCTGGCTGGTTTCTGGCCGGGATCGCCGCGGCTGCGGCACAGGCGACCTGGCATGGTTGGCTGATCCGCGAGCGCCAGCGCGAGCCCTGTTTCAAGGCCTTCAGGCTCAACCACTGGGTGGGATTTGCGGTGTTCGCCGGGATCGCGGTGTCGTACGCGCTGGCCTGAACCCCGCACTTGCTGCCGATTCAGGCTTCGCCAAACTCCTGCCCCAGCTCCTGCGCCCGTGTGCGGGCCGCGCGCAGCGCGCGCTGGAAAAGGCCCTTGATGTTCGAGGCCTCCATTGACGTGATCGCCGCGTGGGTGGTGCCGCCCTTGGATGTGACGCGCTGGCGCAGGATTTCCGGCGGCTCGTTCGATGAGCGTGCCAGTTCGCCGGCTCCGATGAAGGTCGCCACGCTCAGCTTGTAGGCCTGTTCGCGGGTGAGTCCCATCTCGGCACCGGCCTCCGTCATGGCCTCCATGAAGAAGAACATGTAGGCCGGCCCGGAGCCAGACAGGGCAGTGACGGCGTCGAGTTGCTCTTCCTTGTCGACCCACAGAAACTCACCGGTGGTTCTGACGATCTGCACCACCGCGTGCTGCTCCTCGTCGGTGACGCCCGGTCGTGCATACAGCGCGGTAATGCCCTTGCCGATCAGGGCCGGTGTATTGGGCATGGCTCGCACGATCCGTTCGCTGGACAACCATTTGGCGATGCTGTCACTGGAGATGCCGGCCGCCACGCTCAGGTGCAGTGCCGAGCGGGAAAAGAACTGCGTCTGACGTGCTGCCTCCTTGAAGGTCTGCGGCTTGACGGCCCACACCACGATGTCTGCCTGCGCCAGAAAGCTGCCGGACGCCTCGTGCGCCTGCAGTCCAAAATGCGCCTTGAGCTTGTCGCGCGCCTCATGCCAGGGTTCGACGACCGATATCTGGCTTTTCGGGAAACCCTGTTCCAGCATGCCGTTGATGATGGCGCTGGCCATGTTGCCGCCGCCGATGAATGCGATCTGGGAATTCATGATGTCCTTTGGAAATGAGGCCGAGCCGTCAGCGCAGGGTGTCCGCTTGCGATAATCTTCGCACCTATGCCATATATTCTTGCACTTGACCAGGG
This sequence comes from Burkholderiaceae bacterium, assembly GCA_039934375.1. GTDB lineage: Bacteria > Pseudomonadota > Gammaproteobacteria > Burkholderiales > Burkholderiaceae_C > CAISIP01. The sequence goes on from JBDTMH010000124.1 coordinate 3,085, forward strand.
TACAACCAGTTCACGCGCCATTTTGTTCGACCGGGCCGGCCAGTTGGTTGCCGCGGCGCAGCAGGAGTTCCGGCAGATCTTTCCGCAGGCAGGCTGGGTCGAGCACGATGCGCGCGAGATCTGGCGCGCGCAACTGGCGATGGCGCGGGACGTGCTGGCCAAGGCCGGCGTCGGCGCCCAGGACGTCGACGCCATCGGCATCACGAACCAGCGCGAGACCACCGTGCTTTGGGACCGCAAGACTGGCGAACCGGTCGCCAACGCCATTGTCTGGCAGGACCGGCGAACGGCCCAGCGCTGCGACGCGCTGCGTGCCGCCGGGCATCTGGCGACGATCCAGAAAAAGACCGGGCTGGTGCTCGATGCGTACTTTTCCGCCACCAAACTGCAGTGGCTGCTTGACCAGGTGCCGGGCGTACGGGCACGTGCGGACAAGGGCGAACTGGCCTTCGGCACCATCGAGAGCTGGCTGGTCTGGAACCTGACCGGCGGGCGGCGCCACATCACGGACGCCAGCAACGCCTCGCGCACCTTGCTGTTCAATATCCACACCTTGCGCTGGGACCCGCAGTTGCTGGCCCTGTTCGACATCCCCCCATCATTGCTGCCCGAGGTCGTGCCGTGCAGTGGCGCTCTGGCCGAAACCGACCCGGCGCTGTTCGGCCGTGCCATCTCGATCGGCGGCATGGCTGGCGACCAGCAGGCCGCCACCTTCGGTCAGGCCTGCTTTTCGCCTGGCATGGCCAAGAACACCTACGGCACCGGCTGTTTCATGCTGATGAATACCGGGTCTGCGGCGGTCGACAGCCGACACAAGCTGCTTTCCACCGTGGCCTGGGTGGGGCCGGGCGAACGGCCTGAACCGGCGCAAGCCTGTTATGCGCTGGAGGGGTCGGTGTTTGTCGCGGGCGCGGCGATCCAGTGGCTGCGCGATGGCCTGGGCGTGATCGAATCCGCGGAGCAGGTGCAGGATCTGGCGATGCAGGTCACCGATACGCAGGACCTTTATCTGGTGCCGGCCTTTGCCGGGCTTGGCACGCCGGACTGGGACGGTTATGCCCGGGGCGCGATGGTTGGAATCACCCGTGGCACGACCCGGGCCCATCTGGCGCGTGCTGCGCTGGAGTCGATTGCCTTGCAAAGTGCCGACGTTTTCTCCGCGATGACCGGTGACTCGGGCATCGCGCTGCGCGAATTGCGGGTCGACGGCGGCGCCAGCCGCAACGACCTGCTGATGCAGATGCAAGCCGACTTTTCAGGTGTGCCGGTGGTGCGGCCACGCGTCACCGAAACCACAGCGCTCGGCGCCGCTTATCTGGCCGGCCTGGCGACCGGATTCTGGTCCGGCGCCGACGAATTGACGGCGCAGTGGGTGATGGATCGATGCTTCGAGCCGACCATGGGCGAGGACCAGCGCGGTGCCAAACGCGCGCGCTGGCGCCAGGCGGTGCAACGTGCGAAAGGCTGGGTGAATCCTTGAACGCCAAGGCGACGGCCAGCGCACGGCCCACCGTGCGCGCTGATCTGATGGCAGCGCTGGCCGAACCGCAGGTGTTCGACATTGCCATCGTCGGGGGCGGCGCGACCGGCCTGGGCGTGGCGCTCGACGCCGCACTGCGCGGCTTCAAGGTGGTGCTGGTGGAGTCGCACGACTTTGCCGAGGGCACTTCGTCGCGTGCCACCAAGCTGGTGCACGGCGGCGTGCGCTATCTGGCCCAGGGCAATATCGCTCTGGTGCGCGAGGCCTTGCACGAACGCACGACGCTGCTGCACAACGCGCCGCACCTGGCGCAGCCGCTGGCCTTCGTGATGCCGTCCTACCACTGGTGGGAGACGCCGTTCTACGGCGCCGGCCTGACGGCTTACGATCTGCTGGCAGGCAAGGCCGGTCTCGGGAAAACGCGTTTTCTGGGGCGCGGCAAGACACTGGAACTGCTGCCCAATGCCCGTGCCGACGGGCTCAAAGGGGGTGTCCTTTACTGGGATGGGCAATTCAACGACGCACGGCTCGCCCTGGCGCTGGCCCGCAGCGCGGCCGCACATGGTGCCTTGCTGGTCAATTACTGCCGGGCAACGGGACTGCTCAGCGAGGCCGGCAAGGTGGTGGGCCTGCAATGCGAGGATATGGAAGCCGGCTCCAGGCTGGACATCCGGGCGGGCTGCGTCATCAATGCCACCGGGGTCTGGGTTGACGAACTGCGCCAGCAGGACGGGCAGGCGCATGCGGCCGACGGCCGCAGCCCGACCCGGCCGATGGTGGCACCCAGCCAGGGCGTGCACATGGTGGTGGACCGGTCGTTCCTGGCGGGTGACACCGCCCTGATGGTGCCCAAGACCGCCGACGGAAGGGTGTTGTTTGCCGTGCCGTGGCTGGGCAAGGTGATCCTGGGTACAACCGATACACCGCGCAGCGACCTGGCGCGCGAGCCGGAACCGTTTCGGGAGGAGGTCGACTTCATCTTGTCAGAGGCCGCGCGCTACCTGCGCCGCGCACCGACACCGGCCGATGTACGCAGCGTCTGGGTCGGCCTGCGCCCTCTGGTCAAGCCGCAGGACGACGACGGCGACAACACCAAGGGCCTGAGCCGCGAACACACGGTGCTGGTCAGCCGCAGTGGCCTGGTAACCGTGACCGGTGGCAAATGGACCACCTACCGGGCCATGGCCGAAGACGTGCTGGAGCATTGCTTTGACAAGGCGCTGCTGCCGCGGCGCGCGGCCGGGGTCACCGAGCACTTTCGCCTGGTGGGCGGCGACGAACAGTTGTCCAGCCCCCATTCGATAAGCGCTGCGCCGGGTCTGCACAGCTATGGTAGTGAGCAAAGTCAGGTGCAGGCCTTGCCGGGCGCCGAGCGCGAACTGGCGCCGGGCTTGACCGAAGCGATGGTCCGTTTCGGCGCCCGTTTCGAATATGCGCGCACGGTCGAAGACATGCTGGCGCGGCGTTCGCGCCTGCTGTTCCTGGATGCGAAACTGGCGCGCAGCCTGGCGCAGCCAGTGGCGCACATATTGCTGCAGGAGACGCAGCACGACCCACAAACGGATGCTTTCACGGCGTTGGCCGACAAATATTTGCGCCTTCCCGGTTGACATCGCTTGACCGGCATATTTTCGTGATGCATAATCGCGGGCTTCGCTATTCACTTAGCGGAAAAGAATCTGCCCAACGGAGGCGGTGTGAGTGGTTCACGCTGCGGACGACGGGCCCAAGACTGGCCTGTGTGGGCCTTGGCGGGAAACCGCCGAGGCTTTGTATCAGGTGCAAGTTGGGAAACACATACATGATCCAGACTGAATCCCGATTGGACGTCGCCGACAATACCGGCGCGAAATCCGTCCTGTGCATCAAGGTGCTCGGCGGCTCCAGGCGTCGTTACGCCAGCGTAGGCGATGTCATCAAGGTGAGCATCAAGGAAGCTGCGCCGCGCGGTCGCGTCAAGAAAGGCGAGATCTACAGTGCCGTGGTGGTTCGCACCTCCAAGGGTATCCGCCGCAGCGATGGCTCGCTGGTGAAGTTCGACGGCAATGCCGCCGTGCTGCTCAACGCCAAGCTCGAGCCGATCGGCACCCGCATCTTCGGGCCGGTCACGCGTGAATTGCGGACCGAGAAGTTCATGAAGATCGTGTCTCTCGCACCCGAAGTTTTGTAAGGACAAGCCATGAACAAGATTCGCAAAGGCGACGAAGTCATCGTGCTCGCAGGGCGCGACAAGGGCAAGCGTGGCAAGGTCACGTTGCGCAAGGATGACACCCATGTGCTGGTGGAGGGCATCAACCTGGTGAAGAAACACACCAAGCCCAATCCGCTCAAGGGTACGACCGGCGGCATCGTTGAGAAGGCGATGGCGATTCACCAGTCGAACGTGGCGATTTTCAACGCCGTTTCCGGCAAGGCCGACCGGGTCGGCATCAAGCTGTTGGCTGACGGCAAGCGCGTGCGCGTTTACAAGTCCAGCGGCGAAGCAATCAAGGTGGCATGAACATGGCGCGTCTGCAACAACACTATCGCGAGAAAGTCGCTCCGGAATTGATGGCCAAGTTCGGCTACAAGTCCGTGATGCAGGTTCCGCGTCTGACCAAGATCACGCTGAACATGGGTGTCAGCGAGGCCGTGGCCGACAAGAAGGTCATGGACAACGCCGTGGCCGACCTGACCAAGATTGCCGGCCAGAAGCCGGTGGTGACCAAGTCCAGGAAGGCGATCGCCGGATTCAAGATCCGTGAAGGCCAGGCGATTGGTTGCATGGTCACACTGCGCGGCGTGCAGATGTTCGAGTTTCTCGATCGCTTCGTCACCGTGGCATTGCCGCGGGTGCGTGACTTCCGGGGTATTTCCGGTCGCGCTTTCGATGGCCGTGGAAACTACAACATCGGCGTCAAGGAGCAGATCATTTTCCCTGAGATTGAGTATGACAAGGTCGACGCCTTGCGTGGTCTCAATATCAGCATCACCACAACGGCCAGGTCGGATGAGGAGTGCAAGGCACTTCTCGCAGGCTTCCGTTTTCCGTTCAAGAACTGAGGTGACCCGTGGCTAAGATGGCTTTGATCGAGCGCGAACTCAAGCGCGACAAACTGGTTGCCAAGTACGCGAAGAAACACGCGGAACTCAAGGGCATCGCAAACGATGCCAAGCGCAGCGACGACGAGCGTGCAGTTGCGCGACTCGCCTTGCAGAAGCTGCCGCGCAACGCGAACCCCACGCGCCAGCGCAATCGTTGTTCCATTACCGGCCGCCCCCGCGGCACGTTCCAGCACTTCGGTCTGGCGCGCGCGAAAGTGCGTGAAATGGCCCTCGCCGGTGAAATTCCCGGCGTGACCAAGGCCAGCTGGTAAGCGCGAGGAGAGATAAACATGAGCATGAGTGATCCCATTGCGGACCTGTTGACGCGTATCCGTAACGCGCAAATGGTCGCCAAGTCCACCGTGTCGGTGCCGTCCTCCAAGGTGAAGGTCGCCATCGCGCAGGTTCTGAAGGATGAGGGCTACATCGACGGTTTCACCGTCAAGTCCGATGCTGGCAAGAGCGAGCTGGAAATTGCGCTGAAATATTACGCGGGCCGTCCGGTCATCGAACGTATCGAGCGTGTAAGTCGTCCTGGCCTGCGGGTGTACCGCGGCAAGGGCACGATTCCCCAGGTGCAGAACGGGCTGGGCGTGGCAATTGTCACGACTCCCGCCGGCGTCATGACCGACCGCAAGGCCCGAGCCACCGGCGTCGGTGGTGAAGTCCTGTGTTACGTCGCCTGATGGCGTGGCATTGAGGAGAAACAGAATATGTCCCGTATAGGAAAAATGCCGATCGTTGTTCCCGCTGGTGTCGATGTGTCCATCAAGGACGATCAAATCAGCGTCAAGGGCAGCGGCGGCACGTTGCAACTGACCCGCAATGCGCTGGTCCAGGTCAAGCTGGATGCCGGCAAGATGACCTTTGTCCCGGCCAACGATTCGCGCGATGCGAATGCGATGTCCGGCACCATGCGTCAGCTGGTGAACAACATGGTCGTCGGCGTGAGCAAGGGCTTCGAGCGCAAGCTGAGCCTGGTCGGTGTGGGTTACAAGGCCCAGGCGCAAGGCGCCAAGCTGAACCTGACTGTCGGCTACTCGCATCCGGTCAACATGGACATGCCAGCCGGCATCTCCGTGGCAACCCCCACCCCGACCGAAGTTGTGATCAAGGGTGCGGATCGTCAGCGTGTTGGTCAGATCGCCGCCGAGATTCGTGCCGTCCGCCCGCCCGAGCCCTACAAGGGCAAGGGAATCCGGTATTCGGACGAGAAGATCACGATCAAAGAAACCAAGAAGAAGTAAGGGGCAGCATGATGTTGACCAAGAAAGAACAGCGCCTGCGCCGTGCGCGCCAGACGCGTATTCGCATCGCGACGCAGGGTGTGGCTCGGCTGATGGTGAACCGCACCAACCAGCACATCTACGCCAGCGTGATTTCTGGCGATGGCGCCAAGGTCCTGGCCACGGCCTCGACGGCCGAAGCCGAAGTGCGCACCGCGCTGGGCGGCAGCGGCAAGGGTGGCAACACCGCTGCTGCGCAAGCCGTAGGCAAGCGTGTGGCCGAAAAAGCCAAGGCAGCGGGTGTCGAGAAGGTCGCGTTTGACCGTTCGGGCTTTGCCTACCATGGCCGCGTCAAGGCGCTGGCCGATGCCGCGCGCGAAGCCGGCTTGCAGTTTTAAGCAGATCGGAAAAAAACATGGCACGAGTACAAGCGAAGATGCAGGGCAAGGCCGAGGGTCCCGAGGACGGCCTGCGCGAGAAGATGATCGCGATCAACCGCGTGACCAAGGTCGTCAAGGGTGGTCGTATTCTGGGTTTTGCCGCGTTGACCGTGGTCGGTGACGGCGATGGCCGCGTCGGCATGGGCAAGGGCAAGTCCAAGGAAGTTCCCGCAGCCGTGCAGAAGGCGATGGAAGAAGCGCGCCGCAACATGGTCAAGGTCACGCTGAAGAACGGAACCTTGCAGCATCGCGTGTCGGGCCACCATGGCGCGGCCAACGTGATCATGATGCCCGCTCCCAAGGGTACTGGCATCATTGCCGGCGGCCCGATGCGCGCCGTGTTCGAAGTTGTGGGTATCACTGACGTCGTGGCCAAGAGCCACGGTTCGTCCAACCCGTACAACATGGTTCGTGCAACGCTCGACGCCCTGCGCGTTTCCACTACGCCGGCCGAAGTGGCCGCTAAACGTGGCAAGAGCGTTGAAGAGCTGTTTGTCTGATCGAGGTAATGGATATGACGACACAACAAACCATCAAGGTTCAACTGGTCCGCAGCCCGATCGGTTGCCAGGAATCGCATCGCGCGACTGTGCGCGGCCTGGGTCTGCGCAAGGTGAACAGCACCAGCGAGTTGAAAGACTCGCCCGAAGTGCGCGGGATGATCAACAAGATCAGTTACCTGGTCAAAGTATTGTGATTTTTGATGGATCGATGGGTCCCTGCCGCAATGCGGCCGGTGCCGTCGCCAACTGACGAGGATGATGATGGAACTCAATGGCATCAAGCCGGCTGACGGCTCAAAACACGCGAAACGTCGCGTTGGCCGCGGCATCGGTTCAGGCCTGGGCAAGACCGCGGGTCGTGGCCACAAAGGTCAGAAGTCGCGCGCGGGCGGCTACCACAAGGTGGGCTTTGAAGGCGGTCAGATGCCGCTGCAACGTCGCTTGCCCAAGCGTGGCTTCAAGTCGCAGCTGCTCAAGTACAACGCTGAAATCACGCTGACCACCCTCGAGGTGCTCGGTGCGGCGGAAGTCGATTTGCTGAGCCTCAAGCAAGCTGGCCTGGTGCCCGAGATGGCCAAGGTCGTCAAGGTCATCAAGACCGGCGAACTGACCAAGGCCGTGAAGCTCAATGGTATTGGCGCGACCGCCGGTGCCAAGGCTGCCATTGAAGCAGTCGGCGGCAGCGTCGCCTGATTGACGGGCGCTGGACAGGTAAACCCACGTGGCAACAAACGCGGCTCAACTGGCGAAAACCGGCAAATACGGCGACTTGCGTCGTAGGCTGATGTTTTTGCTGCTGGCGCTGGTCGTCTATCGGATCGGTGCACATATTCCGGTTCCGGGGATTGATCCTGCCCAGTTGCAGCAATTCTTCAAGGGCCAGGAAGGTGGCATCCTGGGGATGGCCAACCTGATGTCGGGTGGTGCCCTCTCGCGTTTCACCATCTTCGCGCTGGGAATCATGCCGTACATCTCGGCATCGATCATCATGCAGTTGCTGACCTACGTCGTGCCGACCTTCGAGCAGATCAAGAAGGAAGGCGAGGCCGGACGGCGCAAGATCACGCAGTACACGCGCTATGGCACGCTGGGCCTGGCCCTGTTCCAGTCGCTTGGCATTGCGGTCGCGTTGGAAGCATCCGCCGGGCTGGTGATATCACCGGGCATGGGTTTTCGGGTCACGGCGGTGTTCACATTGACCGCAGGAACGATGTTCCTGATGTGGCTGGGCGAGCAGATCACCGAGCGCGGGCTGGGCAATGGAATTTCTATCCTGATCTTCGCCGGCATTGCCGCCAACCTGCCGCATGCGATGGCCGGATTGCTCGAACTGGTGCGCACCGGTGCAATGAGCATCCTGGTCTCGCTGTTCATCTTGCTGCTGGTGGTGCTGGTAACCTACTTCGTGGTTTTCGTCGAACGTGGTCAGCGCAAGATCCTGGTCAACTATGCGCGGCGTCAGGTGGGTAACAAGGTCTACGGTGGCCAGTCGTCGCACCTGCCGCTGAAACTGAACATGGCCGGTGTGATTCCGCCGATCTTCGCGTCTTCGATCATCCTGTTGCCGGCCACCGTCGTGGGCTGGCTCAGCACCGGAGACTCGATGCGCTGGCTCAAGGACATCGCATCGTCGATGACCCCGGGGCAGCCGATCTACGTGATGTTCTATGCCGCGGCGATCATTTTCTTCTGCTTCTTCTATACGGCGTTGGTATTCAACAGCCGTGAAACGGCAGACAACCTGAAAAAGAGCGGCGCCTTCGTTCCGGGAATTCGCCCTGGCGACCATACTGCGAAATACATCGACCGGATCCTGTTGCGTCTGACGCTGGCCGGCGCGATCTATATCACCGCTGTGTGTCTGCTGCCCGAGTTCCTGATCCTGAAATACAACGTTCCGTTCTATTTCGGGGGCACTTCACTGTTGATCATCGTCGTGGTGACGATGGACTTCATGGCCCAGGTACAAAATTATTTGATGTCCCAGCAGTACGAGTCGCTGTTGAAGAAGGCAAGTTTCAAGTCTTCCTGAGTCGCGTCCGGATGGATGTCCGGGCCAGGTAGGCATAGTGGTAACGCCGGGCGGTCGCAACAAAAGTTGCGGGACGCGGCAGAGAGTTTTTAGGAGAACCAAATGAAAGTTTCGGCTTCGGTCAAGAAAATTTGCCGTAACTGCAAAATTATCCGGCGCAAGGGCGTTGTGCGTGTGATCTGTACCGATCCGCGTCACAAGCAGCGTCAGGGTTGAGATTGCACGAGTTTTAGAGGACGAACATGGCACGTATCGCTGGTATCAATATTCCGCCGCACCAACATTCCGAAATTGGCCTGACGGCCATCTTCGGCATTGGTCGCACCCGCGCCCGCAAGATCTGTGAAGCTTGTGGCATCGCGTACTCGAAGAAGGTCAAGGACCTGAACGACGGTGATCTCGAGAAGATTCGTGAGGCCGTTGGCCAGTTCACGATCGAGGGTGACCTGCGCCGGGAAACCACGATGAACATCAAGCGTTTGATGGACATCGGCTGCTACCGGGGTTTCCGCCATCGCCGCGGTCTGCCGATGCGCGGTCAGCGCACGCGCACCAATGCACGCACCCGCAAGGGCCCGCGCAAGGCCGCGCAGTCATTGAAGAAATAAACGGGATTGAGAGACCACCATGGCAAAACCACAAAATAGCGCAGCAGCGCAACGGGTTCGCAAGAAAGTTCGCAAGAACGTCGCGGACGGTGTCGCGCACGTGCACGCTTCTTTCAACAACACGATCATCACGATCACCGATCGCCAGGGCAACG
>JBDTMH010000125.1:0-12530 GCA_039934375.1 Burkholderiaceae bacterium
TCCCAAGTTTCCTCGCACCCCCTCGGGGGGCCTGGCAAAGCCAGGGCTGGGGGCTTACAAATGAATCGGTGACGATTGCGCACGGGTTGCTCGCAGCGAGCCCAACGCGAATATGAGGCCCATAACTGCGCCAGCCAGTACGTCCAGTGTGACGTGCTGCCTTGAAGCCACGGTGGACCACGCTATGGCGAAACACAGCGACAGGCTGATCCAGCGCAGCGCCTGTGGAGACTTGATGTGGCCGAACAGCCGGTCCAGCCAAAGCGCCGAAAACACCGCCGACGCCACGTGCAGCGAGGGAAACGCGTTGCCGGCGGCGTCAATGCTCTTGATCGTGGACATGCTGGGGTACAGGCTCCAATCGATGCCGAACGCGGGCGTCTGTGTGGGAACAAGCCAAAAAAAGAGCAGGGAACTGGTGCACATCAAAGCGATCCAGAGGCCGTAATGCAGCAAGGCCCGCCAGTTGCTCAGCAGAGCCGGTGGCAAGGACACGTAGACCCACAATGAAACATACACCGGATAGGACGCGGCGGTGAACGGAATCCAGCGATCCAGGACCATTTCGGGCATCACGAAGGGTGCGCCAAGCGGGTAACGCAGCACCGAAAAATAGCCCCAGAAGAAAATGGCCATGAAGGCGGACGTTCCCAGGGCCTTGACGGGCCACAGTGTCATCAGCCGGCGCGCTGCTTCACGCGGCCACGCAAGCGATTTCACTGCGGATGGGTGGTGATGGCTTGGAACAGCAGAGCGCACAGAGCTTTTTTCTGATTTCACGTTTGGCAGGGTCGAGGTCGGGTCGCGCGGAGTAGGGCTGACTGTACAATCGTTTTTTGACAAATGGGCTTGGCTGCAAACGGATTGGCCGGCCTGAGATGCCGCTAGAGACCATCATCAGAGTGCGTGACCGGCACATCGCGTCCAGCGCCAACGCGCCTGCGGGTTTCTCATGTTTTCGATTCAATTGATTCGCCAGTATCTGCATTACCGAGTTGGCACCGAGTACGGCTTGGTGGTCACATCTGAGATGCTGGTTGACCTGGGTGTAGGTTCCCTCATGCAGACGCGATCGAAGTGCCTTTGAAAGCCGCAACGCCGTGTTGGCGTTACGCCCATCCTCGACTTTTTCCGAATGAAAACACACGATGACTGAAGCCTTTACGCCTGTTCCCCTCGAAGTGCTCATGGGTGAAGTCTCCGAATTGATCGTGGAAGCCTTGAACCTGGACGTGCAAGCCGACGCTGTGGGTTTTGACGATCCGCTGTACGGCGACGGCCTTGGGCTCGACTCGATCGACATGCTGGAGATTTCGCTGGTGATTTCCAAGCGCTACGGTGTTCAATTGCGCTCGGACAACGAGAACAACGAGAAAATCTATGCGTCGTTGCGTGCGCTTTGCACGTACATCGCCAGCCAGCGCACCCTATGAACGTGAGCAGGGCCCAGACGTGGCGTGTGGCGGCAACGGTGGCCGTGCTCGTGATCTGGGCCGTTGCCTCCCACCTCGGGAGTGCAGGTATCGGTGGTGCAAATTTTGCTGCCCTGGCGGCGGTGTTGCCACTCGTGCTGGCAGGGGTGGTTCTGTTCTGGAAACGCGGTGGTGCTGGTTGGCGCGTTGCGGGTCTGTTTGCCGTTTCTGCTCTGCTGGTGACGCTGTGGCCGATTCTGACGCGCAACGCGACATTGCTGTACTTCCTGGAGCATGTCGGCAGCATGCTGGCGCTGGCAGCGTTGTTCGGGCGCAGCTTGATCGGGCCGGGGGACGCGCTCATTACCAGCATGGCGCGCACCATCTATGGCGGCACGCTGTCGGAGCGTAAACAACGCTACACGCGCCAGGTCACATTCGCATGGACCGTTTTTTTTCTTGCGAATGTGGTGGTTTCCACTGCTCTTTTCTGGCTGGCACCGGTGCGCATCTGGTCGTTTTACGCCCACCTGCTCATGGGTCCCTTGGTGGCGCTGATGTTTCTCGGTGAGCATCTGGTCCGGCTGCGGGTACTCCCACCCCAAGAGCGCCCGAGTCTCACCGACGTGTTGCGTGCCTACCGGCAGCGCGCGAGCGGCCCTGCCATGCATGCACGGGATACGGAGCTGCGGCCTTGAACTTTCGGCCTTTGGTCAGCGGTATGTCTTTGGACGATACGCTGGCCTGGCGTCCCGACGGGCCAGTGACGGTTCGTGTCTACCTTGGCGACGCTCTGTGCGTGGCGGGATCGCTGCCGGCTGGCGACTGGTTGCTCAATTTATGTGAAGACCGCTACCACTTCGCCGTGGTGTTCGCGGCCTGCCTGCTCTGTGGCAAGACCAGTTTGCAACCCGCGTCGCATTCGGTGGAGACTCTGGAGCGGCTGGCACAGACCTACCCCGCTGTTTTTTGCGTGACCGATGGTGACTTTGACTCCCGTGAACTGCCGCGCTTGCGCTTCTCCGACCTGGCCAAAGGACCCGTTGTGCCGGTGCACGAGATCCCCAGCGTTGACGCGCAGCGCGTGGTCGCGATTCTGTTCACCTCGGGCTCCACCGGACTGCCGCAGCCGCACGGCAAGACCTGGGGACAGCTGGTGATGAACGGCCACGCCGAGGCAATGGCGTTGGGACTGGCCGGCAGCGGAACCGCGCTGGTGGGCACGGTGCCGGTGCAGCACAGCTACGGATTCGAGTCCACCTTCCTGCTCGCGCTGCACGGCGGTTGCAGCTTTTGGAGTGGCAAGCCGTTTTACCCGCAGGATGTGGTCGATGCGCTGATGGCGGTGCCGCGCCCGCGTATGTTGGTCACTACTCCGCATCACCTCGCGACACTGCTGGCGTCTGAGCTGGACATGCCGGCAATGGATATGTGCCTGTCGGCGACTGCGCCACTCAGCGGCGGGCTCGCCGCATGGGCAGAGGAACGCCTGGGTGCGCCGGTTTTCGAGATCTACGGGTCTACCGAGTCTTCGCAACTGGCCAGCCGTCGTACCACAGAAGGTGCCGCCTGGCAATTGCTGCCCGGCGTGACGCTGGAGCAAGACCCTGGCGACGCCTGCACCATCACCCATGCCGTGGGGGGGCATGTGGAGGGCCGCGTGGCGCTGTCCGACATCATCGAACTGTTGCCAAACGGGCGCTTTCATTTGAATGGACGCCACGCCGACATGGTGGATATCGCGGGCAAACGAACGTCGCTGGCCTATCTGAACCATCAGTTGTGTGCCATCGATGGTGTGCAAGATGCTGCTTTTTTTCTGCCGTCGCACGACGCAGCAGAAACAATCACGCGGCTCACGGCGTTTGTTGTGGCGCCAGGCGTGTCGCGCTCGAGCCTGTTGACGGCACTGCGCCTGCGGCTGGACCCGGTCTTTCTGCCTCGCCCGCTGGTGCGGGTCGATGCATTGCCTCGCAATGACACCGGCAAGTTGCCTCGCATTGCGCTGGAAACCTTGTATCTGGAACATGTGCGCCATGGAGCACTTTGAATCCGTGTGGCGGGTACCGGACGACCTTCCGGCCTTCGCTGGGCACTTTCCGGGGCAGCCGATCGTGCCGGGTGTCGTATTGCTGGACCGGGCCCTGCTGCTGGCTCAGGCGGCACAAGGGCCCGAGGCGCGGCATGGCGGTGGCTGGCAGGTGAGCCAGGTCAAGTTCCTGAGCCCTTGCGGACCGGGTGACGAACTCGTGTTCGAACTGCGTGCGGGGCTCCGTGCCGGCTGCGCCTTCACCGTGCGTTGCGGCGATCGAGCCGTGGCCAGCGGGCTGCTGCTGCGTGAATCTTCATGAGCGACGAGCAAACGCCCGACTGGCTGCGCAAGCAAGAGCGCAGCCATGCGCCGATATTGAAGCTGATGGTATGGATTTCGCTTACCTTCGGGCGGCGCATCGGTCGCTGGGTGCTGCACGGCATTGCCGCATACTTCGTGTTGTTTTCCCCGCAAGCACGCAAGGCGAGCCGGGTCTACCTCACGCGCGCGCTGGGGCGCGAAGCAACCTGGGGCGACGGTTACCGACATGTGCTGAGTTTTGCCAGCACCATTCACGATCGGGTGTATTTGCTGAACGACCGGTTCGAAGAATTCGAGATCGACATGAGTGGCGAAAAGGAGTTGTACCGCGCGATGCAAGAGCAGACTGGCGCCTTGCTGATTGGCGGCCATCTCGGCAGCTTCGAGGTATTGCGCGCCACCGGTCGCGGTGTCGCCGGGCTGAAGGTGGCCATGCTGATGTACAAGGAAAACGCGGCCAAGCTCAACGCCACGCTGGCGGCGATCAACCCGGCGGCGATGCAGGACATCATTCCGCTTGGTCGCATCGAATCGATGCTGGAAGTGCGTGACAAGCTGGATGACGGTTATGCCGTCGGCATGCTGGTCGATCGCTCGCTCGGTGGCGATGCCATGCAGGCGGCTGAGTTTCTGGGCCATACCGCCAGGTTCCCGGTGGGACCCTGGCGTATGGCGGCGCTGTTGCGGCGTCCGGTGTTTTTCATGGCGGGACTGTATCTGGGCGGCAATCGCTACCAGATTCATTTCGAGCCACTGGCAGATTTTTCGAATTTGGCCCGGCACGAACGTGACGCGGCCATTACCGGCGCGATTTGCGCTTACGCCGATTGCCTGACGCGATACTGCCGGCAGGCACCGTACAACTGGTTCAACTTTTTTGACTTCTGGCACAACCCATGAAACTACGGCTTTGTTTGGCGGTATTGCTGTTAGCCCTGTGCACCGGCGTGCAGGCCGCGTTCGACGTCGATCAGCTGATGGCCGATTTGGCACAGCATCCGGGTGGACGCGCCAGGTTCGTGGAAAAGCGCTACCTGGCGCTGCTGGACAAGCCGGTGGTGGCGTCTGGCGAAATGGTGTACACCCCGCCCGACCGGCTGGAAAGGCGCACGCTGTTACCCAAGCCCGAAACCCTGGTGCTGGACAAGAATACGTTGACCATGGAGCGCGACAAGCGTCGTCTCTCCGTCGACCTGGGCAGCCGACCGGAGGCGCAGGCCTTTGTCGAGAGCATCCGCAGCGCACTGTCGGGCAATCGGGCGGCACTGGAGCGGCATTACACCTTGCAATTGCAGGGCAGCAGCGCGTTGTGGACGCTGGTTCTCGTGCCGACCGAGCCGGGTATTGCAGCGTTGTTGCAACGCATCACCATGACTGGCAACAAGGGCCAGGTCCGTCAGATCGAATACCTGCTGTCTGACGGGGACCGTTCCGAACTCGCAATCGAGCCCATCGACACCCCATGAAAAGCAAGGCGGCCCGGGTCTTCCTGGTTTGGCTGTTGTGCATGGCCGCCGGCATAGCGGTATTGTGGAATGCCCGTTTTGCCGCCGACATGTCGTTCTTCCTGCCCTCACGACCCACCGCCGAACAGCAGGTGCTGGTTGGGCAACTCAAGGAGGGTTCGGTCGCGCGGTTGTTGATGCTGGCGATCTCCGGTGGCGACGAGACGTCGCGTGCAGCGGTGTCGCATGCACTGCGCCAGCGGCTGTCGGTCAACCCGGCATTTGTGTCGGTGCAAAACGGCGAAACGGCGGCCCTGGACAGCGAACGTGACTTCCTGCTGCAACACCGGTACCAGCTGAGCCCCGCGGTTTCACCGCAGCGCTTCACCGAAGTCGGCCTCGCCGAAGCGGTGGGCGAGACCATCCAGACCCTGTCTTCGCCAGTGGGTTTGCTGCTCAAGCCTGTGCTGGCGCGCGACCCGACCGGCGAGTTGCTGGCGCTGCTGGGGCAGCTCAACCCTGCTGCACAGCCCGAATCCCGGGCCGGCGTCTGGGCTTCGCGCGACGGCGCGCGCGCGATGCTGCTGCTGCAGACCCGCGCTCTGGGCGCCGACACGGACGGTCAGCAGGCTGCCATCACCGCTGCGCATCAGCTGTTTGCCGAGACCGTGCAGGCGACGGGCGCGAGCGGCCTTTCGATGCAACTGTCGGGGCCGGGGCAGTTTGCGGTGCGCGCGCGCGCCACGATACAGAGCGAGGTGTCCCGGCTGCTGCTGATCAGCACCTTGGGTATCGTGGCTGTGCTGATGTGGGTCTACCGATCGCCCCGGTTGCTGGGCCTGGGCCTGTTGCCTGTGCTCAGCGGTGCAGTGGCCGGTATTGCGGTGGTGAGTCTGGTACACGGCACCGTTTTTGGCATCACCGTCGGTTTCGGATCGGCCTTGATTGGTGAGGGGGTTGATTACGCCATCTACTTTTTTGTGCAATCCGGCCGTGATGGGCTGGCCAACTGGCGACGCGTATTCTGGCCGACGATCCGGCTCGGCGTATTGACTTCGGCCGTCGGTTTCGGGGCGCTGCTGTTCTCCGGTTTTCCCGGCCTTTCGCAGCTGGGCCTGTATGCGCTGTCGGGCGTGGTGACGGCAGCACTGGTGACGCGATTTGTCCTCCCGACCCTGGCTGGCACCAGTGTATCTGTGCCCCCACCCGGGCGCTGGGTGCACCGTCTCTTGCCCCTGCTGAGCCAGGCCCACCGCTTGCGCCCGGCGGTGGTGGTGCTGGCCCTGTTGGCCTGTGGCTACCTGGTGCAGCAGCGCGACACGCTGTGGGACAGCAACCTTTCGGCGCTTTCCACCACGGACCAGACCGATGCCCTTGCCGACAGTCGCATGCGGGCTGACCTCGCTGCGCCCGATGCGCGTTACCTGGTGCTGGTGAAAGCTGCCGACCAGGAGGGGGCGCTGGAGGCAGCGGAAAAGGTGGGCCTGCGACTGGATCGATTGGTCGAGCAGGGTGTGATCGGTGGATACGACACGCCTACCCGCTTTTTGCCCAGCGAAGCCACGCAAAAGGCCCGACTGGCCAGCCTGCCCGACGCGGCAACCCTGCAGGCGCGCTTGCAACGCGCGCTGGTGGACTCGCCGCTGTCCGCCAGCAAACTGGGGCCGTTTGTCGCCGATGTGCAGGCGGCGCGGCAGGCCGGGCCCCTGCACCTGAAGGACCTGGACGGCAACTCCCTGGCGCTGGTGGTGCGGGCCATGTTGACGCGGGGGATCAACGGCTGGAACGTGGTGATGCCGCTGCGCCCGGCGGCCGGCGCGCCCCATGCCGAAATACCGGTGCAGGCACTGCGCGCTGCGTTGGCAGGCAGCGGCGCGCTGTTTGTCGACATGCGGACCGAATTCGAGGATCTCTACAACGGCTACGTCGACCAGGCCGTGCGGTTGTCGCTGGCGGGATTTGTCGCCATTGTGCTGTTGCTGGCGGTGGCGCTTCGCTCCACGCGCCGGCTCGCACGGGTGTTGCTGACGCTGGTGCTGACCGTGGCCGGCGTCATCGCGGTGCTGCATTTTTCGGGCGAGCGCCTGCATTTGCTGCACCTGGTGGGCATGTTGCTGGTGGTGGCCGTGGGGTCGAATTACGCGCTGTTCTTTGATCGCGTGGCCGGTGGTGAGCCGTTTGACGCTGTCACCTTGCTTTCGCTTCTGGTGGCCACGCTCACGACGGCCATCGGATTTGGCGTGATGGCCTTGTCCACGGTGCCTGTGCTGCATGCGATCGGCATCATTGTGGGTCCGGGCGCGTTGCTGGCGCTGGCGCTGTCTGCCGTGTTGGTGTATCCGCGGGACGCAGGGTAAATCGGTGACCTCTGCTTTACATCACCGCTGCGGCGCAACGGCACTCATGGTGCTGTTGCCTGGCGCGCTGATGACACCGCAGCAGATGGTCGACGCCGGCGTTTTCACGGCGGTGTTATCGCGCAAGCTGGCACTGGACGTGACGCTTCCCAACCTGCATGCGTTGGCCGGCGACAACCACGATGCCTTGCAGGAGCTGGAGACACAACTGCTGGCACCGGCACGGGACCAGTACGACGAAGTCTGGCTTGGCGGCATTTCGCGTGGCGGCCATCTGGCGCTGTCCTGTCTCGCAGGCGGCCCGGGTGGCGTGAGCGGGGTGTGTTTGCTGGCACCCTATCCGGGTAGTCGCATCACCAGCAACTGCATCAACCGGGCAGGCGGCTTGTCCGACTGGCAACCGACATCCGAGCAACTGCGGGATCCGGAATTCAGACTCTGGAACTGGTTGAAGGCGCCGAGCTGGCCACGCCGTGTGTTCATGGGCTATGGCGTGGAAGACCGGTTCGCCGACGGCATGCAGCGTCTCGCGTCGTGCATGGCGGGAGCGGAGCTGCAGACGGTACCGGGCGCGCACGGCTGGGCTGCGTGGTTGCCTCTGTGGGGCATGTTTCTGGACCGCCATTTTGGCGGGGCGGCATGAATGTCTCTTGGATGGACACCCCGGCGTTCAAGGCCTCGGCCGCGCTGCATGCCGCGGCGGTCGTTGCCGCAGTGGCTGTGCCAGCCCAATGGCCGTGGGCACTGGGTGCGGTGGTGGTCAACCACGCGGTCCTCACCGTGGCAGGCTTGTTGCCGCGATCGCACTTGCTGGGCCCCAACCTCACCCGCCTGCCAGACCCAGCCGTCGCACGGCGTGAAGTCGCCCTGACCATTGACGACGGTCCCGATCCGGTAGTCACTCCGCGCGTGCTCGACCTGCTGGATGCCGCCGGTGTGCGTGCCAGTTTCTTTTGCATCGGGCGCCGGGCCCGCCAGTCACCTGCCTTGTGCCGCGAGATTGTGGCCAGAGGGCACCGGGTCGAGAACCATGGCGACGCGCATTCAAATGCATTTGCGTTGTGGGGTCCATCCCGCATGCGCGCCGACATCGCGGCAGCCCAGGCCACGTTGGCTGACATCACGGGCCAAGCGCCAACGTTTTTTCGGGCGACGGCCGGCCTGCGCAACCCGTTTCTGGATCCGGTGTTGCGCGAACTGAATTTGCGTCTGGCGTCCTGGACCCGGCGCGCGTTCGACACCGTTCATGGAGACGCGCCGCGCATGGTGCAGCGGCTCACGCGCGGCCTGGGGCCGGGTGACATCCTGTTGCTGCATGACGGCCACGCAGCCAGCACCAGCGACGGACAGGCGGTGCTACTGGCCGCCATGCCCGCGCTGCTGCTGCGTTTGACATCTGCCCGGCTCCACGCTGTGACGCTGCATGACGCACTGAGGTGACTTGTTCAGCCCTTCCATCGCTGCCGGGTCAAACCACGGCGCTGTTCCCGGCCAGTGGCTCGCGTATCGCACTCGTCCCCGGGCGTGTGCTGGCGACCCATGCTCTAAGATTCACCTTTTGATCAGGTCTATTGCGCTTTGTCTCCCATTCAACTCACTGCTTACACCCTGACCACCTGCCTGGGGAGAGGCCTGGACGCGACACGCGACGCGCTGGCACTGGAACGCCATGGTCTGGTGCCGTGTCGATTCGAAAGCGTGGAGCTCGATACCTGGATCGGCGAGGTGTCCGGTGTGGATGCACAAGTGCTGCCAGCCGCACTGTCGCGCTACGACTGCCGCAACAACCGCCTGGTGCAGATGGGTCTGGAGACCGACGGGTTTGCCGACGCCGTACGAGCCGCGGTGGCGCGCCATGGCGCCGGACGTGTCGGCGTGTTCCTGGGCACGAGCACGGCCGGCATCCTGCAGACCGAACTGGCCTACCGTCGGCGCGATCCCGAGACCGGCGCATTGCCCGACGATTTCCATTACCGCGGCACCCACAACTCTTTTTCGCTCGCCGAGTTCACACGCGCGTACTTTGGCTTGCAAGGCATGGCCATGGCCATTTCAACCGCTTGCTCGTCCAGTGCCAAGGTGTTTGCTGCCGCCGCGCGCCAACTCGCGCTGGGCACCATCGATGCGGCCATTGTGGGAGGGACCGATTCCTTGTGCCTGACCACGCTCTACGGTTTTTCCTCGTTACAGCTGACGTCAGCTGAACCGTGCCGCCCATACGATGCCACGCGCAATGGGCTGTCGATCGGGGAGGGCTCGGCCTTCGCCTTGCTGGAGCGTGCCAGCACACCGGATGCAGGAAGCGTGTTGCTGCTAGGGGTGGGAGAGTCGAGCGACGCCTACCACATGTCGGCGCCGCACCCGGAGGGACTCGGTGCCCGCATGGCCATGGAAGCGGCCCTGCGGTCTGCCAAGCTGGCGACTGGCGACATCGACTACATCAACCTGCACGGGACCGCGACACCGGCCAACGACGCCATCGAAGGGCGGGCCGTGGCCGAGCTGTTCGGGTCGGCCGTTCCCTGCAGTTCCACCAAAGGCGCCACTGGTCATACCCTGGGTGCGGCCGGTGCCATTGAAGCGGTTATCTGCGCGATGGCGCTGACCGATGGCCGACTTCCCGGCAGCCCGGGCACGACGTCGCTGGACCCGGCCATCGACATCGACTACCTGGTACAGGGGCGCGCAGCGCCAGTGCGCCATGTGCTGACCAACTCGTTTGGATTTGGTGGCAGCAATTGCAGCCTGATTCTGGGAGCGGGTCAATGAGCGCCGCGCCGGGCCGTTCCCAAGCAAGCTCGCACCGCAGCCCGCAGGGCGAAGGTGCTGTAATTGATCTGCCCGCCCGACCCTTGCAAGCCTGGATTGACGGCATTGGCTTCATCGCACCGGGGCTGCCCGACTGGCCATCGGCACGGGCGGTGTTGCGCGATGAGCAGGCGTTTGTGTCTGCACCGTCGCTGCTGCCGGCACCTGTCTTGTTGCCACCCGCCGAGCGCCGGCGTGCCAGCCGTGTTGTCAAGCTCAGCCTGGGCCTGGGTCTGCAGGCGGTGGCGCAAGCGGGAGCGGATGCATCCTTGCTGGCGACCGTGTTCGCTGCGTCGGGCGCCGACGGGCACAACTGCCACGCGTTGTGCGAGCAATTGGCGACCGACGACCGCCAGATTTCGCCCACCCGTTTCCACAATTCGGTGCACAACGCTGCCGCTGGCTACTGGGGCATCGCCACGCGCAGCATGGCCCCGTGCCAGGTGATCGGAGCGTTTGATGCCTGTTTCGGCGCAGCCCTGCTCGATGCGCTGGCTCAGGTGGCGTTTGACAATCGGCCGGTGCTGTTGGTCGCCTACGACAGCGAATACCCGCAGCCCTTGTACGACAAGCGCGACACTCCCGATTGCGCCGGCGTGGCTTTGCTGCTCGCACCGTCGCGTTGTGCCACGTCGTTGGCGCACATTGAACTGGCCCCGACCGGGCTAACCCCTGATACCCTGACCGATCCCGGACTGGAGGACTTGCGCTTGCGCGTCCCGGCGCTGCGCGCTCTGCCATTGCTCGAGCGCCTGGCCCGGGGCCTGCGCGGCCCGGTGGTGCTGGATTACCTGCCCCCCATGCAGTTGGCTCTGGATGTGCAACCATGCTGAACCGCGACTGGATCGCTGCACATATTCCGCATCAAGGCAGCATGTGCCTGTTGCACTCGGTGCTGGAGTGGGACGATCAGCGCATCGTTTGCGAAGCCACCGGTCACGTCGCGCCTGAACATCCATTGCGCGCGCAGGGGCGACTGGGTGCTGCCGTCGGCGTGGAGTATGCCGCACAGGCGATGGCGGTACACGGAGCCTTGCGGGTGTCCGATGAGAAGCCCATCAGACAAGGCTACCTGACCAGCGTGCGTGGTTTGAAGCTCTACGTCGATCGCCTCGACAACCTGAGCGGACCGATTCGGGTGAGCGCCCAATGGCTGTCCGGCGATGCCCGGCTGGTTCTTTACCAGTTTGAACTTGAACACGACGGTATGTGTCTGATGGCCGGACGCGCATCGGTGGTAATGGACGCGCAAGCACTATGAAAACACCCCCGGACAAAACGCCCAGGCGCGCGTTGGTCACCGGTGGCAGCGGCGGCATAGGGGCGGCAATTTGTCGCCGCCTGGCGGCGGATGGGCTGCACGTGATCGTGCATGCGAACACGGGGCTTGACCGAGCCGAGGCACTGGTGAACGAGATCCGGCAACGTGGCGCAAGCGCACAGGCGGTGACGTTCGATGTGACCGATCGCGCGGCGGCAAACGCGGCCATCGAATTGTTGTTGCAGGCAGGCCCGATCCAGGTGCTGGTGAACAACGCGGGTATCCACGACGATGCCATTTTCCCTGGCATGCGGGGTGAGCAGTGGGACCGCGTGATCGATGTATCACTCAACGGATTCTTCAATGTGACGCAGCCGCTGACGCTGCCCATGATCCGCACCCGCTGGGGCCGCATCATCAGCATCTCATCGGTTGCGGCAGTTGCTGGCAACCGGGGGCAGGTCAATTATTCGGCCGCCAAAGGCGCGCTCCATGCGGCCAGCAAATCGCTGGCGCTGGAGCTGGCAAGTCGCGGTGTGACGGTGAACGCCGTCGCGCCGGGCTTGATCGACACCGGCATGCTTGATGGCAAGTTTGACGCCGAAGCCGTCAAGCGACTGGTGCCGATGTTGCGTGTGGGACAGCCGCAGGAGGTGGCCGACCTGGTGGGATTTCTGGCCTCAGACCAGGCTGCCTATATCTCGGGGCAGGTTATTTCGATCAATGGCGGGATGATTTAGTGCCTGCCGGTTGTCAGATCTTTCGCCCGATGTACTCGCGAAACACGCCCAAACTCACGTCGCAGCGGACTTCTGAGAATCCGGCGCGCCGCAGGGCGTCCAGGATCAGTTCGGGTTCCAGCGCAGCTTCGATGGTGTCGCCGTAGTATTCCCA
>JBDTMH010000126.1:0-12455 GCA_039934375.1 Burkholderiaceae bacterium
CCTTCCAGGGCCTGCCGGCGCGCATCTGCTGGATCGGCCTGGGCGAGCGCGACCGGGCCGGCCTGGCTTTCAACGAGATGGTCCGTACCGGTGAACTCAAGGCGCCGATCGTGATCGGCCGTGACCACCTTGACAGCGGTTCGGTCGCCTCGCCGAACCGCGAGACCGAGTCCATGCGCGACGGCTCCGATGCGGTGTCGGACTGGCCGCTGCTCAACGCCTTGCTCAACACGGCTGGCGGCGCAACCTGGGTCTCGCTGCACCACGGTGGCGGTGTTGGCATGGGTTACTCGCAACACGCCGGCGTGGTGATCGTCTGCGACGGTACGGAGGCCGCCGCCCGGCGTATCGAACGGGTATTGTGGAACGACCCGGCCACTGGCGTGATGCGCCATGCCGACGCCGGTTATGACTCTGCCGTGGCCTGCGCGCGCGAGCAGCGGCTGAACCTGCCGATGCTGGGGAAATGACATGGTGATAGAACCAGGGAACCTGACGCTGGACCAGTTGCAGCGTATCCACCAGGGGGCCGAACCCCTTTCGCTGTCCGACAGTTGCAGGCCCGGCATCCGCGCCAGCGCCGAGGTGGTGCGCGCCGCAGCCGATGGCGACACACCGGTATACGGTGTCAACACCGGCTTTGGCAAGCTGGCCAACAAGCGCATCAGCAAGTCCGACCTGGCCATGCTGCAGCTCAACCTGATTCGTTCGCACAGTGTCGGCGTCGGCGAGCCACTGTCGCCACCGATCGTACGGCTGATGCTGGCGCTCAAGGCGGCCAGCTTGGCGCGCGGGTATTCGGGTGTGCGCGAAGAGGTGGTCGATACCCTACTGGCCGTCGCCAACGCCGGCCTGGTGCCCTGGATTCCGGCACGCGGCTCGGTCGGTGCGTCGGGCGATCTTGCACCATTGGCCCACATGTCGCTGGCCTTGATGGGGGAGGGCGCCATGTTGCAGGACGGCAAGCCGGTTGCGTCGTTGCCGGCCTTGCAGCGGGCCGGCATCGCGCCGCTGACGCTGGGGCCCAAGGAGGGCCTGGCGCTGATCAACGGCACGCAGACTTCCACCGCGCTGGCCTTGCACGGCCTGCTGGCTTTCGAGCCGGTGCTCGAATCGGCACTGGTGATCGGTGCACTGACGGTGGATGCCGCGCGCGGCAGCGACGGCCCGTTCGATCCGCGTATCCATGTCTTGCGCGGACAGCCGGGCCAGATCGACGTGGCGCAGTATTACCGCAGCCTGCTGGCGGGCAGCGAGATCCGCCACTCGCATCTGGACGGTGACGACCGTGTACAGGATCCGTACAGCCTGCGCTGCCAGCCGCAGGTCGTCGGTGCCTGCCTGGACAGTCTGCGCCATGCGGCGTTGGTGTTGGTGCGCGAGGCCAATGCGGTGACCGACAACCCGCTGGTGTTCGCACAGGATGGTGCAATGGTCTCCGGCGGCAACTTCCATGCCGAGCCGGTGGCGCTGGCCGCCGATGCGATGGCGCTGGCGATTGCCGAAGTGGGCGCGATCGCCGAGCGTCGCATCGCGATGCTGATCGACAGCGGGGTGTCAAGGCTACCGCCATTTCTGACCGCGGATGCCGGACTGAACAGTGGCTTCATGATCGCGCACGTCACCGCCGCGGCACTGGCGTCCGAGAACAAGTCATTGGCGCATCCGGCCAGCGTCGACAGTCTGCCGACCAGCGCCAACCAGGAGGACCATGTGTCGATGGCCACGTTTGCCGCGCGCCGCCTGCAGGACATGATCACCAACACGGCGCACATATTGGGCATCGAGTGGCTGGCCGCAGCCCAGGGCATCGAGTTCCTGCGACCGCTGCGCAGTTCGCTGGCGCTGGAGCAGGCCCATGCGCTGCTGCGCGAACAGGTTCCGGCGCTGGGCCAGGACCGCTACCTGGCGCCAGACATCGCACATGCCCATGCACTGGTGCGCTCTGGCGCACTGTCACCGATTCTGCGTTCCTTGCCGGACCTTCCGGTCTTGTGGATCGCCGTCTGAGCCCGCTGACCGTGGCCTGACCCCGCTTGGCCAGCGTGGCAATGCCGCGCTGGCGCGAGCGGACGTTGTTTGGTGGAGACAGGCCAAGGCCAGCAAGGCCTTGTGCCGAGTCGCTGGTGCCGACCGATGATAGTATTTGCTCCATTGCGGTGGTGCTAAAAAAAATGGACGAAAGCCGCCGCCGAAAAACCGGGAGTGTGCAGGTTATGCAGGTGTCGTGTTTGTTCCAAGGCTACATGTCGGTGCCCGGTTTGTGGGTTCTCAGGCGTTGACCTGACGCATTCATGGGCGGAATCTCGACGACACCTGAACCTGTGTTGCCGGGCCTGGGCCGGCGATCCATCCGGGTCCAGCTCGCGGTCCTGGTGCTGGTCGCCGCGTTGCCTGTGTTCGGGCTGTCGATCTGGCAGCTGCTGCAGCAACGCGATCGTGATCGGGCCTTGGCCCGCGAGCATGTGCGTCTGCTGGTGGACAGCACGGCCAACCGGCTGCAGGCCAGCCTCACCAACTATGCAGCGACCTTGTCGCTGATCGCCAGCCAGCAGCCGGTCACCGCGATGAATGTCGGCGGCTGCGATCCGCTGATCAATGGCTTCGTGCAGCTGCATCCGGAGTTCGTCACGATCGGCACGCGGGATCTTCAGGGCAAGGCGATCTGCACCTACCTGAAAAATCCACCGGGGCAGGATCAGCTGCACTCGTTTGCCTGGTTTGCGGAAGCGGTGGCAGCTGGAAAATTTCACGTCTCAGACGCGTTCATGGCGCCATTGGCCAAGCGCTGGGTGACCGTTCTGACGGAGCCCATCCGGGACCCGGCTCAGGTGCAGCGCGGCCTCGTCATCCTGCCGCTGGACCTGCAGGCGCTCAACCAGCTGATGATGCAGGACGTGCCACAAGGCGCGACGCTGCTGGTGCTTGATCGCCAGCACCGGATCCTGCTGCGTTCCTCCGACGCTGCCCAGTGGGTGGCCAAGCCTGCGTCCGGCATCTTGCCTGGCCTGGCCTTGCAGGCCCAGCAGCAGCCGTCGGGTGTGGCGACGCTCACCGACGCCGCGGGTGTTCCCCAATTGGTGGCCCATCGGCTACTGCCGTCTTCCGGATGGACCGTGGTGTCCGCCGTGCCACAGGACGCGGTGTTTTCTGCGGCCGATCGGATCCTGCTGCGCAGCATGCTGGTGAGCATCGCGTTCCTCGGCCTGGCGCTGATACTGGCGTGGCGACTGGCGCGGGGCATTGTGCGTCCGCTCGAGGCCATCGCGGCCATCACTGCGCGCATCGCGGGTGGCGATCGCGATGCACGGATGGCGGTCCACCAGGGGACGCCGGAAATCGTCGCGTTGGCGCGGGCATTCGACCGCATGGTGAAGGCGCGCAATCTGGTGGAATCAGCGCTGCGGGAGAACGAGCGAGACCTGTCGCTGACCTTGCAATCGATTGGCGACGCGGTGATCGCAACCGACGTCAACGGCCGTATCACGCGCATGAACCCGGCGGCGGAACGCCTGACCGGCTGGCGACTGGACCAGGCACTGGCACAACCGTTGACCGACGTTTTCCGCGTCCGCAGTGCAGAAGACGCAGGAGATGCGATCAACCCGGTGCAGAAGGTGTTGCAAACCGGTGCAGTGATCGGACTTGCCAGCGGATCCGAGCTGCAGGCGCGCGATGGCCGGCGGCTCCAGATCTCCGATAGCGCCGCACCGATCCGCGATGCTGACGGCGCGGTGGTGGGTGTGGTGCTGGTGTTCAGCGATGTCACGGCCCAGTACGAGGCACAGCGGGAACTGAGCGAGGCTTTCAACTTCGTGCGCCAGATCATCGACAACCTGCCGTTGGGCCTGAACGTCATGGATGTCCAGGGGCGCTACATGGAGTGGAACCCGGCGATGGAGACCATCCGGGGTCGCTCCCGCGGCGAGATGCTCGGGCGTACCGTGGCGGATACCTTTCCGCGTGATCCGCCTGCGCTGTACGACGAGGTGATGGATGCGATTGCGCGTACGCTGCGTGGCGAACAGGTCGAACGGCCGGATCGACCCATCGTCGGCAGCGATCCGCCACGGTGGACCACGGTGCGTCATGCCCCGGTCCGTAATGCGCAGGGCACGGTGGTCGGCAGCTTGTCGATCGTGCAGGACGTGACCGACCGCGTGCTGGCGCAAGCTGCCCTGCGCCAGAGCGAAGAGGATCTTGCCATCACGCTGCGTTCGATCGGCGACGCCGTGATTGCCACTGACACGGGTGGCGCCATTACGCGCATGAACCCGACGGCAGAGCGTTTGACCGGCTGGACCATCGCGCAAGCGCAGGGCCGCCCGCTGAGCGAGGTATTCCGGATTGTGAACGCGGTCACGCGCGCCATACCGGTCGATCCGGTGCGGCGGGTACTCGAGAGTGGCGAGGTGGTCGGACTGGCGAACCATACGGCACTGATTGCGCGGGACGGCAGCGAAGCGCAGATTTACGACAGCGCAGCGCCAATCCGGGATGCCAATGACCATATGGTCGGTGTGGTGCTGGTGTTCAGCGACGTGACCGAACAGTACCGGTTGCAGCAGGTGCTGGTCGAAAGCGAGGAGCGCTACCGGGCCTTGGTCCAGTTGTCGCCAGTGGGAGTTATCGTGCACCGCGACGAGACGGCGGTTTTCGTCAATCCGGCGGCAATGCGCATGATGGGTGCCAACGATGAAGCGCAGCTATTGGGGCGCAATATCCGGGACTTCGTGCACTCGCGACTGCACGAACTGATCGACGCTCGCGCCGCCGAACTGAAAGCCGAGAACGCGGCATTTCCAAGCCAGGAATGGCGCTATCTGCGGCTGGATGGCAGCACGGTGGATGTACAGGCTCAGGCCAGCGTGATCAGGCTCGAAGGGCGGACCGCGGTGCAGGTCAGTTTCATGGACATCACCGAACGCAAGCTGGCACAGGAGCAGTTGCGCGAGAACGAAGAGCGCTTTCGGGCCTTGACGACTCTTTCCTCCGATTGGTACTGGGAGCAGGACGCGGAGTTTCGCTTTGTGCGGGTCAAAGGAGATGAAGACGACTGGACCGAGGTCGCCGGCATCCTGCACGCGAATTCCGACTACGTCGGCAAGACGCGCTGGGAACTGGGTGAGACCCAGCTCACCACGGCCCAGTGGGATCAGCACCGGCGTGTGCTGCAGGCGCAGCAGGAGTTTCGCGACCTGGAACTCCGGATGGAACTGCATGGGGGCGGCTATCGCTGGGCCGCGGTCAGCGGCATGCCAATCTATGATGATGAAGGCGCGTTTCGCGGCTATCGCGGCATCGGGCGCGACATCACTGAGCACAAGCAGGCGCAGGAGCAGATCAATGCTCTTGCCTTCTACGATGCCCTGACCGAGTTGCCCAATCGGCGGCTGCTGCTCGAGCAGCTCAAGAGCGCGCTGCTGACCCATGCGCGCAACCAAAGCCATGCGGCCTTGTTGTTCATTGACCTGGACAACTTCAAGACCCTCAACGACACGCTGGGGCATGAAACCGGTGACTTGCTGCTGCAACAGGTGGCGCAGCGACTGCTGGGCTGCGTGCGCGAGGCCGATTCCGTGGCCCGACTCGGTGGCGACGAGTTTGTCGTGATGCTGCAGGGGCTGAGCTCCGATGCGCTGGATGCAGCCACCGATGCCGAGCAGGTCGGGCACAAGATCCTGGATGCGTTTGCGCCCGTGTTCGCGCTGGGCAGTCGTGAATACCGCAGCACACCGAGCATCGGCATCACCTTGTTCGGCCACGGATCGCAGGGCGTTGAAGATCTGCTCAAGCAGGCGGACCTGGCCATGTACCAGGCCAAGGCCGCGGGTCGCAATACCTTGCGCATGTTCGATCAGGGAATGCAGGCTGCGGTCGACGCGCGCGCCGCGATGGAGTCTGACCTGCGAGTCGCGCTGGCGCAATGCCAGTTCGTCTTGCATTACCAGCCGGTCGTGGGCCGCTCCGGTCTGGTCAATGGTGCCGAAGCCCTGGTGCGCTGGCATCATCCGACGCGCGGGCAGGTCTCGCCGGGGCAGTTCATTCCACTGGCCGAAGCGGCCGGCTTGATTGTCCCGCTGGGCCAGTGGGTGCTCGACACCGCGTGTCTGCAGTTGGCGACTTGGAGCAGTTCCGAACAGACGCGTCAGCTGACGCTGGCGGTCAATGTCAGCGCCCATCAGTTCAAGGAGCCCGACTTCGTGGTGCAGGTGCTCGATGCGCTGGAGCGCCATGCAGCCGATCCGGCGCGGCTGAAGCTGGAGCTGACCGAGAGCCTGTTGGCCGACAATGTCGAAGACGTGGTGGAGAAGATGACAGCGCTGCGTGCGCGTGGCGTCGATTTTTCGCTCGATGATTTCGGCACCGGCTATTCGTCGCTGAGTTATCTCAAGCGCCTGCCGCTGGCCCATCTCAAGATCGATCAGTCGTTCGTCCGTGATCTGCTGGTGGACCCAAACGACGCGGCCATTGCCCGCACCATTGTTGCGCTGGGTGCCAGTTTGGGCCTGGCCATTATTGCCGAGGGGGTCGAAACCGACGGGCAGCTGGCGTTGCTGCGGGCCATGGGTTGCGAAACCTTTCAGGGCTATCTTTTTGCGCGACCGGTCCCGATCGCCGAGTTCGACCTTTTGCTACCGGGGCCATTGCCCAGGCCGCACTGAAAGTCCTACGCGCAATTGCAGCGCGATTGGCAGCGCGATTGGCAGCGCAATTGGCAGCGCGATTGGCAGCGCGGCGGACGGTGGCGGGCCATCGCAGCAGAGGGCTGTCGCGCAATCTTCGACGCTGCGCATCAATCGCCAGGCAGCACAGCTCCCAGGTCGAACCGCGCTTCGATCAGCCGCGCATCGTCGAAGTGGCGGCGGCCGACAAACGCAGTGGCCTGCCGGCCCCACTGGCGCATGGCGCCGGCGCGCGCTATACCCATGGGCCAGAACAACCAGGACTCCAGCCGCTCCGTGCCGGGCATGATTCCGTCGGGCCCGAACACGCTGCGCCGTTGCCCGCTAGGCGTCGGCAAGGAGCGCAATTCATCGTAGTCGCGCCATTGGTAGACAACGTCGGCGGAGGGTACGGCCGAAGCGTCCTGCACATCGAGGCCCTCCAGGTAGTGGGTCCGTGGCGCCACCCGCAGAACCAGGCGCTGGCCCTGCGCCAAAGCGGCTGCGCCAGCCGGGCTAAAGGCCCATTCGCCTTGCGCCGGTGGCGCCGCGCGCACGGTGACTCCGGGCGGCGGAAAGAACATGTGGTAGCAGCCGCAAGGGTGGACGCTATCGTAGACCAGCGGCTCCCCGTCGGGCGACAGCGTCACCCGCCACACCAGGCCGTCGATCCTGCCTGCCAGCAGGTCCACCGGTGCCGTGGTGACGGTTCGTGCGCCGAACCACAGCGTATAAACCAGTTGCAACAGACTGGCCTCGCCAAGCCGGGTGTACGCCAGCTGGCGGTAAACCACGGGCTGGTCTGTGTCGACGGAGGGTGCCGACACCGAAGCACGTCCTGCCGGCAGATTCCAGCTCAGCGCGCCTGGTCGGTCGTCGGCACTGGCGACCCCCAGTTCGAATACCGGTGCATGGCGGGCAAAGAGTTGCGCTGCCTGTTCGGGCGTGGGCATCGGAATACCCAGCGGATTGTCAGTGGCGACACGCAGCTTTACGCGTCGTGCTGCCTCACCCGGCAACGGGCCACCCGGTGGCGCCAGGCGCAATCGCTGCACTCCGGGCGCTGGCGCTGCGCCCACCATGAAGGTCCGACGGACCTGCGCTTCGAATGTCCGCACACCGGCCAGGAATGGAATCCGGGTCAGGGGGTACAGGCCGAGCAGCCGATACGCATCGACATAGTCGTCCGGGACGACCATGTTCTCGCGCAGTTGCGCGGTCTGCTGCGGCGTGGCGAGCTCGGATCGCGCCAGCCGTTCGCCGCACTCCCGGGTGGTGGCGGTCATTGCTGCCTGGTCGAGCAGCTTGAAGTCTGTAGCCAGGCCGCGCAATGCGGATGGCGGCAGATTGGCGAGTTCAAGGAGGCGCGCCTGCCGATCGAGTTCCAGCAGACGGACGATCCATGCGTCATGCGCCGCTTGGGCACGATCAGCCGCCTGCTGCGCATTCAGCCGGTCGCGCAGCGAGGCCGTAAAGCGGTCGACGCGCAGATACGGATGACCGGCAACCGGTGCCGCGCCGGCGTCGCGCACGTTGGCCTGTTCGGTCTGGGTGTCGAGCGCCTGGAACCAGGCCCGGCATGGCGCCAGCGTTGCCGCGCCAGCGGTGGGCGCTGCTGTCGGAACCAGCGCGCAGCCCCCGGTCAACAATGCCAGCAGTGCTGCGATCAGCAAGGGGCCGGCGTCGCGCCAACGCCCCGCGCACAGAGTTACGGTGGCCGCAATCATCGGTTGCTGGTACCGGGTTCTTGCGCGGCTTCGCGCGTGCCTGCGCGGCGCTCGATTTCATGAACCATGCCCGTGAACTGGTCCTGGATCGACAGCCGTACCAAGGCGGTCTCGATCAGCGGCGGCAACTCGGCATCGGCCGATATCGTGCCACTCCAGCGCAGCAACACCTGGCCGTTGGGCTGGGGCGTGGCCTCGTAGCGGCCATCCAGATGGCGAATACTGCCTGCCACCCTGTGCACCTCGACCACATAAGGTGGCCGTTCGGTCGACTCCAGCGTGACCGCAATCGGCACGGTCAGGAACAGGAACCGGGCCTCGCCGGTCTGTTTCACGGTCACCACTGCGCCATTGCGAGCGACAACCCGGCTACTCGCCAAGCCGGGGATGAACGCGGGCAGGTGTTCGTAGTCGGTCAGCGTGCGCCAGATCACCGCCATCGGCGCGCGCAGCATGGCGCGCGCCTGCACAGCGATCAGTCCGGCTTGCCTTTCGGCCAACACGTCGATGGTGTCGCGTGCCGGCTGGGCCCAGGTCGCCGGGGCCAGCGGCAGCAGCGCGACGAGCCATGCAGTGCGCCAGAGGCGGCGCAAGGCCGTCGCGGGCAACGCATCGTTGCGGGTGATGGCATGGGCACTTCGCATATGCAGGTGGGCCAGTTTAAGTCCCACCGGGCGGAAACCGCCGGCACTGCGGAATTCCCGACAAACTTGACCGAATGCTCAAAGTGAGGTGCGCAGCGACCAGATTTCCGGGAACAGCACCACGTCCAGCATCTTGCGCAGATAGCTGACGCCGCCGGTGCCACCGGTGCCGCGCTTGAAGCCGATGATCCGCTCGACCGTCGTGACATGGCGAAAGCGCCACAACCGGAAGGCATCCTCCAGATCGGTCAGTTCCTCGCCGAGCTGGTACAGATCCCAGTATTTCTTCGGATTGCGGTAGACCACCAGCCAGGCCTCGGTCACGGCTTCGCTGGCTTGGTACGGCTGCGTCCAGTCGCGCTCGGTATGGTCGGCGGGCACGGCAATGCCGCGACGCGCCAGCAGGCGCAGCGCCTCGTCGTACAGCGAGGGTGCATCGTAGGCGGCGCGCACTTTGGCCAACAGGTCGGGCCGATGCTGGTGTGGCTTGAGCATGGCGGCATTCTTGTTGCCCAGTGCGAATTCGATGCAGCGGTATTGCGCACTCTGGAAGCCGCTGGAGTTGGCCAGATAGGGTCGGATGGCGCTGTATTCGGGCGGCGTCATTGTGGCCAGCACGTCCCAGGCGTGCACCAGTTGCTCCATGATGCGGCTGACGCGGGCCAGCATCTTGAAGGCGCTGCCGAGTTCATCCTGCGCAACGCACTGGATCGCAGCCTGCAGTTCATGCAGCATCAGCTTCATCCACAGCTCGCTGGTCTGGTGCTGGATGATGAACAGCATCTCATTGTGGTCGGGCGATAGCGGATGCTGCGCGCCCAGCACCTGGTCCAGGTGCAGATAGTCGCCGTAACTCATGGACTTGCTGAAGTCCAGCTGGGCCTTTTCCTGCGCGACGATATCTTCGGGAGATTGGGAGGTAGTCATTCAGGTCACTGCATTCTTGCGGTTGAAATCGTCGCGACGCCACTCACCGCTTTGCAGCACCTGGTGTAGATGCTCAACGGCCTGCCACACGTCAGCATAGCCCGTATACAGGGGCGTGAATCCGAAACGCAGGATGTCGGCACGGGCGCAGTCGTTCGCAGCGGCGCCCGGATCACCGGCGCGGAAGTCTCCGATCACGCCGCGGCCGATCAGAGCCTGCATGATCGGATAAGCACCCTCGGCCCTGGCCAGGCTGACCTGTGAACCGCGCCGGGTGTGGTCACGCGGCGTCAGCAGGTCCAGACCATGGCCGCTGCAGCGCTGTTCGACCAGACGGATGAACAGGTCGGTCAAGGCCAGCGACTTGGCGCGCAGCGCCTGCATCGCGTTCTGGCCGGCGACGCAGCTGCGGGCAGCCAGCACGCTGTCGACGCCACATTCGAGCGCCCGCATGCTTAGGATCGGCTGGGTCCCGCACAGGTAACGGTTGATTCCCGGCGCCGGCGTGTAGTCCGGCGTAAACGCGAATGGCGCCGCATGGCCAAACCAGCCCGCCAGCGGCTGCCAGAAGCGGTCGGTGTGGTCTGGATGAACCCAGACGAACGCCGGGGCGCCGGGCCCGCCATTGAGATATTTGTAGCCGCAACCGACCGCGAAATCGGCCCGCGCCGACTCGAGTGCGACCGGGACCGCGCCGGCACTGTGCGCCAGGTCCCACACCATCAGCGCGCCGGCGGCATGGGCGCGTGCCGTCACCCCGGCCATGTCGAACATCGCGCCAGTACGGTAGTTGACGTGTGTCAGCATCAGCACTGCAACATCGTCGGTCAGCGACTGCTGGAGCTGCTCGGCATCGATCAGCTCCAGCTGGTAGCCGCGCTCGCGGCACAACGACTGCGCGATGTACAGATCGGTCGGGAAGTTGCTGCGTTCGCTGACCACGCGCCGGCGCCCGGGTGCATCCTGCTGCGCGATGCTGAGAGCGGCGCTCAGTACCTTGTACAGGTTGATCGACGTGGTGTCGGTCGCGACGACGGTGCCGGGCGACGCGCCGATCAGCGTGGCGATCTTGTCGCCGACGATGTGGGGCAATTCGAACCAGCCGGCATCGTTCCACGACCGGATCAGCCCCTGCGCCCATTCCTGGTTGACCGCGTGGGCAACACGTTCGGCGGCGCTGTGCGGCATCGCGCCCAGCGAGTTGCCGTCCAGGTAGATCACGCCTTCGGGTAACTGGAACTGCGCCCGCAGCGCGTGTAACGGATCCTGGCTGTCCAGGCGTTGGCAGTCGGAACGGTCGATCGGCTTCATGGTCTTGCCTTTTGGCGGAATTGCTTTGGTGCGGCGTCGGCGTGGTCCATCGTCAACGGTCAGTCGATGGCGCGCAGAATCGCGCGCACCGGGCTGGCATCGGCATGGGTCAGTTTCAGCGGCAATGCGATGAGTTCATAGTCGCCCTCGGGCACGTCGTCCAGCACCAGATTTTCCAGCACCCGCATGTCGTGTTGCAGCAGCTGGTGGTGCGCGTCCAAAGCGGCGCTGGTGGCCGGGTCGACACTGGCGGTGTCGATACCGACCAGCCGCACACCATGGGCGGCGAGCAGCGCGATGGTATCTGGCGCGAAGGCAGTGAACGGCTCCCAGCTCTGGCGCGCCTGCTGCGACGTGCGCACCAGAACCCGTTGCGGCACATCTTGCAGCGCTGTGCCGACGTGGCGCGGCTCGATCAGCGGCCCGCAGTCAAGGCAGTGGATGACCCGGCATCGCCCCAGGTAGGGTTCGAGCGCGACGGCACCGATCGCCGGCGCGCCATTCGCGTAATGCAGCGGCGCATCGGCGTGCGCACCAGTATGGGGCGAAAGCGTGATGCAACTGACATTGACCGGACACTCTGGTCCGAGCGTGAAATGGTCTTGCTGCGTGTAGCGGGTGTCACCCGGAAATACCGCCGAGGTGGCGTCGACCGCAGGAGAAATATCCCAGATTTTTTTCATGGCGCAAAGGCTGCCGGCAGATTCAGCTCTGGCGTCCGAGCAGCAGGTATTCCATCAAGGCCTTTTGCGCGTGCATGCGGTTCTCGGCTTCGTCCCAGACGACCGATTGCGGGCCATCGATGATATCGGCGTCGACTTCCTCGCCGCGGTGTGCCGGCAGGCAGTGCATGAACAGAGCGTCCTGGTTCGCGGCGCGCATCATCTCGGCGTCAACACGCCATTCGGCAAAGGCCTTGCGCCGGATTTCGTTCTCGGCCTCGAAGCCCATGCTGGTCCAGACGTCAGTGGTCACCAGGTCGGCGCCGGCGCAGGCCCGCATCGGGTCCTTGAATACCTGGTAGCTGCTGCTCGAGCGGATGCCGGCAATGGACTGGTCGATCTCGTAGCCGCGCGGCGTGCTGACATGGACCTTGAAGCCCAGGATGTCGCTGGCCTGCAGCCAGCTGTTGGCCATGTTGTTGCCGTCGCCGACCCAGGCGACGGTCTTGCCGGCAATCG
>JBDTMH010000127.1:0-12366 GCA_039934375.1 Burkholderiaceae bacterium
CGCCGTCGGTCAGGTTGGGAAAGCCCTTGCTGCCGCGGGCGTCCGAGCCGTGGCATTGCGAACAATGGTTCATGAACAGACGCTCACCGATGGCCATGGCCTGCGGATCCTTGGCTATGTCCTCGGTCGCCATGGCTGCAAAACGCGCGTACAGCGGCGCAACTTCTTCTTCGCCTTTCTTCATCTCGGCTGCGTGCTGCCCAAGCGACGTCCATTTGAGGGTTCCGGCATAGGTGCCCAGGCCGGGATACAGCGCCAGGTAGACCAGCGCGAAAACCACGGTGATGACAAACAGCCAGACCCACCAGCGCGGCAGCGGGTTGTTCATCTCGCGCAGATCACCGTCCCAGACATGGCCGGTCGTGTTGTCGTGCGCCGTCATCGCCTTGGCCTTGCCGCTGAACCACAGCAACAACAGACAGGCAACGATACCGATCAACGTGACCGCGGTCACATAGAACGACCAGAAGCCGTTGGTGAAATCACTCATGCTGGTTCCTTGTGCAAAACGTCTTCAGTCCTGTTCGAATGGCAACCGAGCCGCTTCGTCGAAGTCCGCTTTGCGATTCTTCGACCAGGCCCACCAGACGATGCCCAGAAATACCACCAGTGCGGCAACGGTCGTGATCGAACGCAAGGTATTGATGTCCATGGGGTCTTCCTGCCTTATTTGAGTGCCAGACCGAGCATCTGCAGGTAGGCGACAACGGCATCGAGCTCGTTCTTGCCCTTCACCTCCTCAGTCGCCGCCCCGATTTGCGCATCGGTGTAGGGAACGCCGACCATGCGCAGCGCCCGCATGTGCGCGGGTAGCGATTCGCCGTCGACGGGTGACTTCTCCAGCCAGGGATAAGCCGGCATGTTCGACTCGGGCACCAGATCGCGCGGATTGTTCAGGTGGATGCGGTGCCACTCGTCGTTGTATTTGCCGCCGACACGGGCCAGGTCCGGTCCGGTGCGCTTGCTGCCCCACTGGAACGGGTGGTCGTAGACCGACTCGCCCGCCACCGAATAGTGGCCGTAACGCAGTGTTTCGGAGCGAAACGGCCGGATCATCTGCGAGTGGCAGTTATAGCAGCCCTCACGCTGGTAAATGTCGCGCCCGGCCAGTTGCAGCGGCGTATACGGCAGAACGCCCTTGATCGGTTCGGTAGTGGACTTCTGGAAGAACAGTGGCACGATCTCGACCAGGCCACCGACCGACAACACCACCAGGATCAGCACGATCATCAGGAAGTTGTTGGTCTCGACCCGTTCGTGTGAGAGCCACGAGGTTTTGGATTCTTGGTTTGCCATGGTTGCTCTTTCTCAGGCGTGGGCAGCTGCAACGGGGATGGCCACAGTCACGGCCTTGCCGGCGGTTGCCGTCTTCCAGGTATTCCACAACATGACCAGCATGCCGCCCAGGTACAACAAGCCACCCATCAGGCGCAGCACATAGAACGGGAATGTGGCCTTGACCGACTCGACAAAGGTGTAGGTCAGCGTACCGTCCGGGTTGATGGCACGCCACATCAGGCCCTGCATCACGCCAGCGATCCACATCGCCGCGATGTAGATCACGATGCCGATGGTCGCGGCCCAGAAATGGACCTCGATGGCCTTGACGCTGTACATCTGCTTGCGGCCGAACAGGCGCGGGATCATGTAGTACATGCTGCCCATGGTCACCAGGCCAACCCAGCCCAGCGCACCCGAGTGCACGTGACCGATGGTCCAGTCGGTGTAGTGGGAAAGTGCGTTGACCGTCTTGATCGACATCATCGGACCTTCGAACGTGCTCATGCCGTAGAACGACAGCGACACGATCAGGAAACGCAGGATCGGGTCGTCACGCAGCTTGTGCCAGGCACCCGACAAGGTCATGATGCCGTTGATCATGCCGCCCCAGCTCGGAGCCAGCAGGATCAGCGAGAACACCATGCCGACCGACTGCGTCCAGTCCGGCAGCGCGGTGTAATGCAGATGGTGCGGGCCGGCCCACATGTAGGTGAAGATCAGCGCCCAGAAGTGCACGATCGACAGCCGGTAGCTGTACACCGGTCGCTCGGCCTGCTTGGGGATGAAGTAATACATCATGCCCAGGAAGCCGGCCGTGAGGAAGAAGCCCACCGCGTTGTGGCCGTACCACCATTGCACCATGGCATCCTGCACGCCGGCGTAGGCCGAGTACGACTTCATCCAGCCGGCTGGAATGGCCGCGCTGTTGACGATGTGCAACATGGCCACCGCCAGGATGAAGGCGCCGAAGAACCAGTTGGCAACGTAGATGTGGCGCACCTTGCGCCTGCCGATAGTGCCGAAGAAAACCACGGCGAAGGACACCCACACCAGCGCGATCAGGATGTCGATCGGCCACTCCAGCTCGGCGTATTCCTTGGACTGGGTATAACCCATCGGCAACGAGATCGCCGCGGCTACGATGACCAGTTGCCAGCCCCAGAATGTGAATGCGGCAAGTCTGTCGCCGAACAGGCGCACCTGGCAGGTGCGCTGCACCACGTAATAGGCGGTCGCGAACAGGCCACAACCGCCAAACGCGAAGATCACCGCGTTGGTGTGCAACGGACGCAAGCGTCCATAACTGAACCACGAGATGCCGAAATTGAGTTCGGGCCAGGTCAGCTGGGCGGCGATGATCACACCAACCAGCATGCCCACCACGCCCCAGACGACGGTCATGATGGCGAACTGCCGTACCACGGTGTCGTTGTAGGCCGCGGCCTTCGGATTGGGAATTTGCATGTTCAAGTCTTCCAATGGGGTTCAGGTCGAGTGTCCGATAGCAATGCCCACGTCGAGTTGACCCAAGTCAAATACGGGCCATTCCCTTCAGGGATCCTCGAGAATTCGCTCGCCCTCGCGTTCGATATCGTCGAACTGGCCCCGATCGATTGCCCACCACAACCCGCCCAGGATGAAGAAGACCAGTACCACCGAGAGCGGGATCAGCAAATAGAGAATGTCCATCGTCAGTGCTCCTCGACACTCAGCGCGCCGGCCAGGCGCAAGGCATTGAGCACCACCAGCAGCGAACTGCTGGCCATGCCCAGTCCGGCCAGCCAGGCTGGAATCAAACCCAGCACGGCCAGCGGTATGCAGGCCAGGTTGTAGGCCAACGCCCAGCCCAGGTTCTGGCGCACGACGCGCATCGTGCGCCGGGCCAGCCGCAACGTCTGCGTCACGCGCAGCAACTGTCCGCCCAGGACGACGAAGTCAGCCTGCGACTGTGCCAGTGGCGTGGCGCTGCCCATCGCGAACGACACGTCGGCGCCGGCCAGCACCGGTGCATCGTTCAGTCCGTCGCCGACCATCGCCACCTGGTGCCCGGCCCGCTGTTGCGCGCGCAGGAACGCCAGCTTGGCGTCTGGTGTGCACTGCGCTTGAATCGATGCGATACCCAGCTCGGCGCCGATCTGAACGGCCGCGTCGTGCTGGTCGCCCGACAACATGTGCACGTAAATCCTATCCGCCTTCAGTGCCGCGACCGTCGCAGCTGCGTCGTCACGCAATACCTGCGTCAGCGTGAAGCTGGCCAGCCAGCCGGCTTCGTCGCACAGGTGGGTCTGGCCGGCTCCGGCCGCGGCAGCCTGGTCGGTGGTTTGCAGACCGCAGAATTCGGCCCGGCCCAGTCGCACATGAAGCGGCGCATCGCCCGCGGCGGACAACCGCAATTCGGCGGCAATGCCCTCCCCCGCGCGCTCCTGCAGCGCATGCACAAACCACCGTGGTTGCGCATCGGCAGGCAATGCCTTGTCGGCCGCCGCAACAATCGCACGCGATACCGGATGCAATGACTGGCGCGCCAATGCCGCGGCCATGGCCAGCACCTGTTGCCGGTCCGCACCCGCGCGCAGCTTGATATCGCCCACCTGCTGGCATTCGTTGGTCAGCGTGCCGGTCTTGTCGAACACCACGGTATCCACCTGGGCCAGTGCCTCCAGCGCCTGCAAGCGGCGCACCATGACACCGGCCCGGGCCAGGCTGCCGGCACTGGCCAGCATCGCCGTCGGCGTAGCCAGCGACAGCGCACACGGGCAGGTGACGATCAGCACGGCCACTGCCACCATCAGGGCATGGCCCTCACCGCGGGACCACCAGTACAGCGCCGCCAGGGCGGCCGCCAGCAGCACCAACAGCAGGAACGGCTTGGCGATCCGATCGGCCAGTTGCGCCAGCCGGGGTCGGGCCGTCGCCGCGCTGTGCACCAGCGCCACGATGGCGGCAAACTGGGTGTGGGCGCCGGTGCGCTCGACCTGCACGGTGATGGTGCCGCTGAGGTTGTAGCTGCCGGCAACGACCTGCGCGCCCACGTCGCGCCGGACCGGGTGCGATTCGCCGGTGAGCAGCGACTGGTCGACCGTGGTGCTGCCCGACGTGATGATCCCGTCGGCAGGAATCGCCTCGCCGGCCAGCAGTTGGACCACGTCGCCGACCGCAAGGCGCCGCACGGCGACGGCTTCGAAACTGCCATCATTGCGGCGCCGGTGCACCGCCTCCGGCATCCGATTGAGCATGGCCTCGAGTGCACCGGCGGTGCGGTCGCGCAGCCGCAGTTCGAGCCAGCGACCCGTCAACAGGAAGAACACGAACATCGTCAACGAATCGAAGAACACCTCGCGCCCGAAGATGCCTTGCGGCTCGAAGGTGCCGGCCGTGCTGACGACAAACGTGATCAGCAAGGCAATCGCCACCGGCAACTCCATGCTGATGCGCCGTTGCACCAGGTCGCGCAGCGCGCTGCGAAAGAACGGCCCGCAGGAAAACAGCATGACCGGCAACGTCAATACCCAGGACGCCCAGCGCAGCAGATGCTCGGACTCGGCGCTGAGGTCACCAGGCTTGGCGACATAGGCAGGATAGGCATACATCATGACCTGCATCATGCAAAGCCCAGCCACCAGCCAGCGCCACAGCATCGTGCGGCTTTCCTGCAGCCGCGCGGCGCGGGCGCTGCTGTCGTTGGCCGGCAATGCAAGGTATCCGGCCTTGCGGATCTCGCCCATCCATTGCGAGGGTCGCACCACATCGGGCGCCCACACCACGCTGGCGCGCCGGCTCGCGGCGCTGACATCGGCCCGCGACACGCCCGGCAAGGCACGCAGCAGCTTCTCGATCGTCACGGCGCAGGCGGAGCAGGTGATGCCGTCGATCATGACACTCGACTCGACCCAACCCGCGCCGCTCGCGCTGGGGCGGCTGAAGGCAGACCATTCCTCGGGATCGTCGAGCAGCAGCGCCGCATCTTCGCGCGCCTGGGCGCCAGGCCCGCCGCTGGCGCGCCCGCCCGTCACCTGCGCAAGGTCGCGCAAGTGAGCGTCGGCTGCAAACGTGGCTGTGGACATGGCAGACCAGCTTACCGAAGAAATGCAAAAGTCTCTTGATCTGAATCAAGTCAACCCAGCGGGTCTGCCCTATCCTCTTGCCATCCACCCCACTACAAGGAGATATCCATGTACCAGCGTATTCTTGTCGCAACAGACGGTTCCAACCTGTCCCGCAAGGCCGTGTCGAGCGCCATTGCGCTGGCCGCATTGTGTGGCGCAGAACTGGTTGCCGTGAAGGTGGTTGCGCGTTACCCGATGACCTACTTCGAAGGTGGCATGGCGGTGCAGGCCGGCGAAGTGGCACGCATCGAGAAACAATGGGCCGACAATGCCCAGGCTGTTGTGGATGCGGTGAAGAAGTCTGCCATGGCCAAGGGAGTGAAAGCCAAGGCCGTCATCGCCAAGTCCGACCTCGTGTCCGACGCCCTGATCGCTGCTGCCAAGAAGCACAAATGCGACCTGATCGTGATGGCCTCGCACGGTCGTCGTGGCATCAAGCGCCTGTTGCTGGGCAGCGAGACGCAGCTGGTGCTGACCCACTCGCATGTTCCGGTGCTGGTGCTGCGCTGAGCTCCTGTCCCGCTCTGCCTGCAGGCTAGTCGGCATCCACGCTCAAGTTTGCTGCCTGCGGTCCCGTCAGCCGACGTGCCGGCCGACCCATCTGCTTCAGCTGGCGCTGAACAAGTCCCGGTATTGTTGACGCAACAGGTTCTTCTGCACCTTGCCCATGGTATTGCGCGGCAAGGCGTCGACCACGAAGCACTGCTTGGGCACCTTGAAGTTGGCCAGCCTCGCCTTGGTTGCGCCGATGATCTGCTGTGGGTCGAGCTGCGTGCCTGCGCGGCCAATGACCAGCAGAACCCCGACCTCACCAAAATCCGGGTGGGGAATGCCCACCAGCGCACTCTCGGCCACGCCGGGCAGATCGTTCACATAACTCTCGACCTCGGCCGGATACACGTTGTAGCCGCCACTGATGATCAGGTCCTTGCTGCGCCCCACGATGCTCAGGTAGCCATCCGCATCGATGCGCCCCACGTCACCGGTCTTGAAGTACCCGTCAGAGGTAAATTCCTCGCGGGTTTTCTCCGGCATGTGCCAGTAGCCCTTGAAGATATTGGGACCGCGCACCTGGATGCCGCCGATTTCGCCCCGTGCAACCGCAACACCCGCGTCATCGTGCACCCGCAGCTGCACACCCGGCAATGGGAAGCCGACGGTACCGCCGCGACGCTCACCCAGCGCCGGGTCGCAAGGGTTGGACGTCAACATTGCCGTCTCCGACATGCCGTAGCGTTCCAGAATGGTGTGGCCGGTGCGCTGCGTCCACTGCATGAAGGTATCGAGCAACAGCGGCGCCGAGCCCGATATGAACAGCCGCATGTTGCGGCACTGCTGCGCGGTCAGCCCCGGTTCCGCCAGCAAACGCACGTACAGCGTGGGCACACCCATGAATACCGTGGCCCGCGGCAGGTTGCGCACCACCCAGGTCGGATCGAATTTGGACTGCCACAACATCGCACTGCCATTGAGCAGTGCACCATGCAAGGCCACGAACAATCCATGCACGTGAAAGATCGGCAGAGCGTGGATCAGCACGTCGCCACCCTGTGCCGGCGTGCGCCAGCCCCAGTAGTCCTTGAGCACCAGCGCATTGCTCAGCAGATTGGCGTGGCTGAGCATCGCCCCCTTGCTGCGACCGGTGGTTCCACTGGTGTACAGGATCGCCGCCAGATCGTCGCCGCGGCGCGGCGCCACCGTGTGCCGGTCGCTGCACGATACGGCACGTTGCAGCAGCGATCCAGTGCGGTCCGCGTCGAGCGTGAACACATGGTCGGTGCCGGCCTTGAAGGCGATCTGGCTGACCCAGCCGAAATTGCGCGATGTGCACACCACAACGGCCGGCTCGGCATCGCCGATGAAATACTCCATCTCGGCGCTCTGGTAGGCGGTGTTCAGCGGCAGGAACACATGGCCGGTGCGCAGTGTGGCCAGGTACAGCATCGCCGCCTCGACCGATTTCTCGACCTGCACAGCGATGCGCGAAGCCGGCGCGAGCTCCAGACTGTCCAGCAGGTTTGCCAGCATCGCACTGGCCCGCTCGATGTCACGCCAGCTGTAGCACAGGCCGCTGTCAGTCTCGATGGCAGTGCCGTCGAGGTTCGCCGGGAACGCCTCGCGCAAGGCGGCAAACAGGTTGCGATCGGTGGATGGGTTGTCGATGGTCTTTGTCATGGTCGTGTCGCCCGGTGCGAGGTCTTGTCGTGGTAGCCTGCCATGGCCTGCAGCTGTCCCGGCGATCTCGCCTACAGTGCCAGCGCGTTGATCGCTCTGGAAGTGGGTATCTTGCCCTGCGCCAGCTGACTGCGGTACTTGTCCAGCCGGTTGAGGTCATACACGTAGTTGACCATCAGCGCGCACGACTGCTTCAGGCCCTTGGCCGAGGTATCTGCGGCCCAGTTCAGCCGCTCGATCCGCGCGCCATTGCTCAGATGGAAACGCGCCACTGGGTCAAGCGGTCGATCGCCCTTGCCCAGCTCGGTCAGGTAGCTGGCCGCCGATTGCAGTAGCAACTTGCGCAGAGGAGACTTCTCGTCCAGCTCCAGCGGTGCATCGTAGGCGGCCAGCACGGCTTCGGCCGTCGGCTCCTCGAGCGCCAGCGCCTGACCCAGTTGCAGCCGCACCTTGGGGCCGACCTTCTCGAGCTGCTTCCCGGTGTTTTTCGTCAACCAGCTGCGCAACCCCGGAATCGGCGACAGGGTCGCAAAGCGCTTGAGCTTGGGGAACTCCTGCTGCAAGGCCTCGACCACGCGCTTGATCAGCGAGTCGCCGAAACTCACGCCGCGCAGACCGCTCTGGGTATTGCTGATCGAATAGAAGATGGCCGTGGTCGCCTTGTTCAGGTCGGCAGCGGACGCGGTCTCGTCGAGCAGCGGCGCCATGTTGTCGGCCATCTGGTCGAGCAAGGCGACCTCGACGAAAATCAGTGGCTCGTCGGGAATGTGCGGATGGAAGAATCCGTAGCAGCGGCGATCACTGTCGAGCCGATTTTTCACGTCGGCCCAGCTGCGGATCGCGTGCACCGCCTCGTACCGGATCAGCTTTTCGACCAGCGAGGCTGGCGAATCCCAGCTGATGCGGTTCAACTCGAGAAAAGCGACCTCGAACCAGTTCGAGAACAGACCCTCAAGCTCGGTGTCGATCGGCACCAGCCATTTCTCCGTGCGCAACAACGGCAGCAGTTCGGCACGCAGGTTCACCAGGAAACGCATGCCCTGGGGAAAACCGGCAAAACGCTGCAACAAGCGCGCGCGCGGCGATTCCAATGCTTGGCGCAGCGCGATCTCGGCTTGACCATGCTCGGCGCTGCCCTGGCTGGCCTCGTATTGCGCCTGGGCCGCCTGCACGACTTCACGGTCATGGGCAAAGCGCTCGCTGATCAACCGCAGGCAATCCAGACGTTCGGGCACCGGCGCCTGCGTGTACCAGCGTGCGATTTCACTGGCGCGCCGGCCGGCCTCGACCTCACTGATCTGGCCGTCGACCACCGACTGCAGCTCACCCCGGATGCGGCGCAACTCCCGCGGCGACAAGGCTTCATCGCCCTTGCGCACGACGCCATCGAGGCGCTGCGACAGTGTGCGAGGTCCACCCCGCGTCGCCGCCGGCTTGTCGCCATCGGCCTTGTCGTCGTTGCTCGTCTGCGGCAACAGGCGTGCCACTTTTTCGCGCAGCCAGTTGCTCGTCGTCATATCGAAACCATCTCGAAGTCTAGCGCCCGCGGCGCGCGCCGGGGCGCGGCACCTGCCCAGACGCCTGCGCACGGGCACGCGCCCAAAACCACAGGGCCACGCCGGCCAGGACCATCGGAATACACAGCCACT
Source organism: Burkholderiaceae bacterium (assembly GCA_039934375.1). GTDB lineage: Bacteria > Pseudomonadota > Gammaproteobacteria > Burkholderiales > Burkholderiaceae_C > CAISIP01. Next base: position 9,212 of record JBDTMH010000127.1, read on the forward strand.
GGCCCATGCTCATGCCCAGCGACAGCAGACCCAGGAACGGGTCGGGTTCGCGAAAGAATTCGGCGATGAAACGCAGGATGCCATAACCTACCAGGAAAGCCGCAGCCACCTGCCCCGTCGGCCGCTCCTTGCGGGCGTACAGCCACAGCAAGACGAACAGCAACAGGCCTTCGAGCAGGAACTGGTAGATCTGCGACGGATGGCGCGGCAGGTCTCCTGCGCCCTGAAACACCATGCCCCAGGGCAGGCTCGGATCGCTGAGCCGGCCCGGCAGTTCACCGTTGATGAAGTTGCCGACCCGGCCGGCGGCCAGCCCGGTGGGCACGCAGGGCGCGACGAAGTCGGCGACCTGCCAGAACGGCCGTTTGCGCGAGTGGGCAAACCAGACCATCGACGCTATCACCCCGATCAAACCGCCGTGAAAGCTCATGCCCCCTTGCCAGACGGCAAATACCTCCAGTGGATGCGACAGGTAATAGGCCGGCTTGTAGAACAGGCAGTAGCCCAGGCGTCCGCCCAGCACCACGCCGACCACCCCCAGGAACAGGATGTCCTCGACATCGCGCCGGCTCCAGGCACCAGCGCCGACCATGGAGACAAACGGCGGATGCTTGAGGCGCAGTGTGCCCAGCAGGATGAAAAGGCCGAACGCAGCCAGATAGGTCAGTCCGTACCAATGAATCGCGATGGGACCGAGTTGCAGTGCAACCGGGTCGATGTTCGGGTGAATCAGCATGGCCCGCATTGTGCACGCGAGACGCGGCCGCTTTCGCGCAGCGCAGCATAAACCGTCACGGAGGCGGGGCTGCGGTCGGGAAATCGGTGGCCGGCAACTGGCCGCGCACGAAGGCTACGAAGCGCGCCAGCACCGGGTTGTCGTTGTCGGGCGCCCACACCAGACTGGTCTCACAGCGGGTGCCGGTCGCCAGTGCAGCGTGCGGATCGAGCGCCGCCTTGCGCACGGCGCGCAGGTCGCGGTAAACGACCCCCGGCCGTTGGAACTGGCGCACGCTGTGCGGCACCCACGCCACGCCCAGACCGGCAGAAACCAGGTTGACGATGGTCTGCATCTGGTTCGCCTCCTGCGCCACCTGAGGCACCGCGCCACTGCCGTGGTAAAGCGCAAAGATCGCGTCGTGCAGCGACGGCGCAATCCGGCGCGGAAAGATCACCAGCGGCTGGGCCAGTGCCTCGTACAAGCTGGGCGCCGCCGGGCGCGTCGCCAGCACATGGTGCGATGGCAGCGCCAGAGTCAGCGCCTCGGACGCCACGCGCAGGCTGGCCAGGTCGGCCGGCGCGAAACCGGGCGCGTGCAGCACGAAGCCGGCGTCGATGTCAGCGCGGGCAAAGGCCTCGGCCTGCACGTCACCGGTGGCCTCCAGCAGCTCGAGCATCACGCGCGGATGCTGCTCCCGAAACCCGCGCACCCATTGCGGCAACAGCGTGTAACCGACGGTGGATACGAAAGCCAGCCGCAGGCGACCAGCCTGACCGTCCGCGGCAGCGCGCGCCACGGCCGGCAACGCCTGAGCCCGGGCCAGCAGGTCCTGGACTTGCGGCAGCAGCGCCGCGCCGCCGGCACTCAGACGCACGCTGCGCTTGTTGCGCTCGAACAGCCGCACCCCCAGAATGGCCTCGAGCTGGGCGATTCCCTGGGTCAGCGGAGGCTGGGTCATGTGCAGGTTGCGCGCGGCGCGGCCGAAATGCAGTTCCTGTGCCACTGCCACGAACTGGCGCCACATTCGGAGGTCAACGGGTCGATCACTCATATGCAATACGTATTAGTCTGGGTCGAAAAGTATATTTGAACAAGCATTTTCCAGCGGGCATACTCAGGACCCTGACCGCGCAGCGCCAGCCCGGCGCCGACAGCCGCGCGCGCTCCTCCAACAAACTCCGGGAGATTCTCCTCATGGACAGCAAAACCGTCGAACTCAACAGCCGCAGCAAGAACATCACCGAAGGCAAATCGCGCGCACCCAATCGCTCGATGTTCTACGCGATGGGTTACAAACAGGCCGATTTCAAGAAGCCCATGATCGGCGTGGCCAACGGTCACAGCACGATCACCCCGTGCAATAGCGGGCTGCAGAAACTGGCCGACGCCGCGATTGCCGGCATTGAGGAAGCCGGTGGCAATGCACAGGTATTCGGCACGCCGACGATCTCCGACGGCATGGCCATGGGCACCGAAGGCATGAAGTATTCGCTGGTCAGCCGCGAGGTGATCTCCGACTGCGTCGAGACCTGCGTGCAGGGTCAGTGGATGGATGGCGTGGTCGTCATCGGCGGCTGCGACAAGAACATGCCCGGCGGCATGATGGGCATGTTGCGCGCCAACGTACCGGCGATTTATGTATACGGCGGCACCATCCTGCCAGGGCACTACAAGGGCCAGGACCTGAACATCGTCAGCGTGTTCGAAGCGGTCGGCCAGAACGCCGCCGGCCGCATGTCGGACGAGGACCTGCTGGAGATCGAGCGCCGGGCCATTCCCGGCACCGGCTCGTGCGGCGGCATGTACACCGCCAACACCATGTCGTCGGCGTTCGAGGCACTGGGCATGTCCCTGCCCTACTCGTCGACGATGGCCAATCCACACGACGAAAAGACGAACTCGGCCAGGGAGTCGGCCCAGGTGCTGATCAAGGCGATCGGCCTGGGCCTCAAGCCGCGCGACATCGTCACGCGCAAATCGCTGGAGAACGCCATCGCCGTGGTCATGGCCACGGGCGGCTCGACCAACGCCGTGCTGCATTTTCTGGCGATCGCGCACGCGGCCGAGGTCGACTGGTCGATCGAGGACTTCGAACGGATCCGCCAGCGCACCCCGGTGCTGTGTGACCTCAAACCCAGCGGCAAGTACCTGGCGGTCGATCTGCACAAGGCGGGTGGCATTCCGCAGGTCATGAAGACGCTGCTGGTGGCGGGCCTGCTGCACGGCGACTGCATGACCATCACAGGGCAGACCATCGCCGAGGTGCTCAAGGACATTCCCGATGCCCCCCGTGCCGACCAGGACGTGATTCGCCCCATCGACAAGCCAATGTATGCCCAGGGCCATCTGGCCATCCTCAAGGGCAACCTGTCGCCGGAGGGTTGCGTGGCCAAGATCACCGGCCTGAAGAAGCCGGTGATGACCGGGCCGGCCCGGG
>JBDTMH010000128.1:0-12242 GCA_039934375.1 Burkholderiaceae bacterium
AGAAAAAGCTCAACTCCATGGTGTTCCCCGGCACCCAGGGTGGCCCGCTGATGCATGTCATCGCGGCCAAGGCAGTGGCCTTCCTGGAGGCGCTGCAGCCCGAGTTCAAGGCCTACCAGCAACAGGTGATCGATAACGCCAAGGCCATGGCCGAGGTGTTCGTCAAGCGCGGTTTCGACATCGTGTCGGGCGGCACCGACAACCACCTGATGCTGGTGAGCCTGATTCCCAAGGGCCTGACCGGCAAGGATGCGGACGCGGCGCTGGGCCGCGCCCACATCACCGTGAACAAGAATTCGGTGCCCAACGATCCGCAGTCGCCATTCGTGACCAGCGGCATCCGGGTCGGAACGCCGGCCATCACGACGCGTGGTTTTGGCGTCGCCGAATGCCGCGAGGTTGCCACGCTGATGTGCGACGTACTCGACAAGCTCGGTGATGCAGCAGTCGAAAAGGCTGTCGCCGAGAAGGTGGTCGCCTTGTGCCGGCGCCACCCTGTGCCAGCCTGACCCGGCGTTCGGTTCGACCACTTTCCCCCCCCGTCTGAAAGCCTGCCATGGCCCTGAGTGTTTTTGATCTGTTCAAGATTGGAATCGGCCCCTCGTCGTCACACACGGTGGGTCCGATGAAGGCCGCGGCGATGTTCGCGCGGCGCTTGAACAAGGCCGACTTGCTGGCGCAGGTCACCCGGATCGAGGCCAAGCTGTATGGCTCGCTGGGCGCGACAGGCAAGGGCCACGGCACCGACACCGCGGTCATGCTCGGGCTTGAGGGAGAGATGCCCGACACAATTGATCCGGACAGCATCGACGGGCGGATCAAGGCGATGCGCGCCGATGCCCGGTTGAACCTCGATGGCGTGCACGCCATCGCGTTCAATGAACGCAAGGACATGTTGTTCCTGCGCCGCGAAACGCTGCCGTTTCACTCCAATGGTGTGCGTTTCAGTGCGTTTGCCGCCGACGGCAGTTTGCTCGAGGAGCGGCGTTATTTTTCTGTCGGGGGTGGTTTTGTCGTCTCGCAGGAAGAGGCAGACAAGGCCTCCGACGATCCGCACCTGGTCGCAGACGCCACCGTGCTGACCCACCCGTTCAGCAGTGGGGACGCCCTGCTGGCCATCACCCGCGAAACCGGCCTGTCGATCGCGCAGGTGATGCGTGTGAACGAACATGCCTGGCGCACCAATGCCGAACTCGACGCCGGGTTGGACCATATTTGGGACGTGATGAAGGCCTGCGTGGCACGTGGCTGCCGCACCGAGGGCCATCTGCCGGGCATGATGAAGGTCAAGCGCCGCGCGGCCGAATTGCACCGGCGTCTGAGTGAACGGCCGGAGCGGGCGCTCCAGGACCAGCTCTCGATCCTGGATTTCGTCAACCTGTATGCGATGGCGGTCAACGAAGAGAACGCAGCCGGCGGGCGCGTCGTGACCGCACCCACCAACGGTGCTGCCGGTATCGTTCCGGCGGTGATGCATTACTACATGCACTTCTGCCCGGGCGCCTCGCAGCAGGGCATCCGCGATTTTCTGCTGACGGCTGGCGCGATCGGCCTTCTGTACAAGGAGAACGCGTCGATCAGCGGCGCCGAAGTCGGTTGCCAGGGTGAGGTCGGCGTTGCCTGTTCCATGGCAGCCGGTGCGCTGGCTGCCGTGATGGGAGGAACGCCCGAACAGGTCGAGAACGCGGCCGAGATCGGCATGGAGCACAACCTGGGGCTGACCTGCGATCCGGTGGGCGGACGGGTGCAGATTCCGTGTATCGAGCGCAATGCCATGGGTTCGGTCAAGGCCTTGAACGCTGCGCGTATGGCGCTGCGCGGCGACGGAACCCACTACGTGTCACTGGACAAGGTCATCAAGACCATGCGCGACACCGGACGCGACATGATGACCAAGTACAAGGAAACCAGCCGCGGCGGGCTGGCGGTCAACGTGATCGAATGTTAGTCAGCAGGGGCCTGAAGTGAACCGTTTCTCCATCTTTGCGCTGGCGCGCAATGCCATGTCCTACCATGAGAACTGGCAGAAGCAGTGGCGCAGCCCCGAGCCGAAGCGGGAATACGATGCCATCATCGTCGGTGGCGGCGGCCACGGGCTGGCCACGGCGTATTACCTGGCCAAGGAGCACGGCATGCGCAACATCGCCGTGGTCGAACGCGGCTGGCTGGGCGGCGGCAACACCGCGCGCAACACCACCATCGTGCGCTCCAATTACCTGTGGGACGACGCGACGCACCTGTACGAGAAGGCGCTGCAATTGTGGGAAGGTCTGTCGCAGGAACTGAACTACAACACCATGTTCAGCCAGCGTGGCGTCATGAACGTGGGCCATTCGCTGCAGGACATGCGCGACATCCATCGCCGCGTCAACGCCAACCGGCTCAACGGTGTCGACGGTGTGGTGCTCAGCCCCGAAGAGATCAAGGCCATGGTGCCGATCATGAACACCTCGTCGTCGCTGCGGTACCCGGTGATGGGCGCGTCGTTTCAGCCGCGCGCCGGCGTGGCACGCCATGACGCGATTGCCTGGGGTTTCGCCCGTGCCGCCGATGCGCTGGGCGTGGACATCTTGCAGAACTGCGAGGTCGTGGGCATCCGGCGCGATGGCGACCAGGTCACCGGCATCGAGACCACGCGCGGGTCGATCGCGTCCAAGAAGATCGGTATCGTCTCGGCCGGCCACAGCACGGTGCTGGCCGACATGGCCGGTATCCGGCTGCCGCTGGAGAGCCATCCGCTGCAGGCACTGGTGTCCGAGCCGCTCAAGCCGATCCTGCACACGGTGGTGATGTCCAACGCGATTCACGCCTATGTGAGCCAGTCCGACAAGGGCGACCTGGTGATCGGCGCCGGCATCGACAGTTATGTGGGTTATGGCCAGCGCGGCAGTTTCCCGGTGATCGAACACACCTTGCAGGCGATCTGCGAGATGTTCCCGATCTTCCGGCGCGTGCGCATGAACCGGCAGTGGGGCGGCATTGTCGACGTGGCGCCCGACGCCTGCCCGATCATCTCCAAGACCGACATCCGGGGCCTGTATTTCAACTGCGGCTGGGGTACCGGCGGCTTCAAGGCAACACCGGGTTCGGGCTGGGTGATGGCGCACACGATGGCGCAGGACCGGCCGCACGCGCTGAATGCAGCGTTCGCACTGGATCGGTTCTATTCCGGTCATCTGATTGACGAACACGGCGCTGCCGGCGTGGCGCACTGAAAATGAAAGACGCCCCCCGTCTGTACGGTCTCACAGCGTGTAGACCGTCCGAGTCATGGCGCGGCCAGAGGCAGGCGCCCCTTCGGCCCGTCCAAGCCTGCGCAGGCAGGGTTGGAGCCGCGGGCCTCAGCCCCACTGGGGGGCGCCCCCAACGGCCTGGCGAAGCCAGTTCCGTGGGGGCCTGGACTGGCCAGCTCGGCGGCCGATTGACCTTCCCTGGGCTACGGGTGACGCCCAGTGCCACGGAAAACTGACAAGAAAGAAGATGCTGCAAATCACCTGCCCCTGGTGCGGCCCCCGCGCCGAAAGCGAATTCAGTTGTGGCGGCGAGGCGCATATCGTGCGCCCGCCGGATACCGATGCGCTTGATGACAAACAGTGGGGCGACTACCTGTTCATGCGCAAGAATCCCAAAGGCCAGCACTTCGAGCAATGGCACCACAGCCAGGGTTGCCGGCGCTGGTTCAACGCCGAGCGCGATACCGTGACTTACCGCTTCAAGCAGTTCTACAAGCCGGGCGAACACGCGCATGGTGTTGCCGACGCCGCCGGGCGCACATCTGACTCCTCGTGGGCGTCGACCGACGCCGGTTCGGTGGATGCGGGTGGGGGACAGGCATGAGCGGTTCCCGTATCGACAAGGCCGGCGTCCGGCTCGATCGCAAGCGCAGCGTCAACTTTCGTTTCAATGGTCGCGACTACCAGGGTTTTGCCGGCGACACGCTGGCATCGGCCGTGCTGGCAGCCGGAGACACGGTGTTGTCGCGCTCGTGGAAATACCATCGCCCGCGCGCCATCCTGACCTGCGGTGTGGAGGAGCCTGCGGCGCTGGTGCAACTCGAGAGCGGCGCCTGGACGATTCCGAATGCCAAGATGCCCGAGGTCGAGTTGTACGACGGCCTGCTGGCTGAGAGTGCCTTGCCCTGGCCGAGCCCGGCCCGGAACCTGCTGAGCATCAACCGCTGGTTCACGCCGCTGTTTCCGGCCGGCTTCTATTACAAGACCTTCATGTGGCCGGCCAAGGCCTGGCTCTGGTACGAGCGTTTCATCCGCAAGGCCGGTGGCCTGGGTTCGGCGCCAACCGAGGCAGACCCGGACCGGTACGTGCAGCAGAATATCCATTGTGATGTGCTGGTGGTCGGCGCCGGCATCACCGGACTTGCCGCGGCGCTGGCCGCCGGTCGCAGCGGCGCCCGAGTGATCCTGGCCGAACTCGGCGCCCACCTGGGCGGCAGTGCGCATCGCCTGAGCGGAACGATCAACGGCAAGTCCGCACGCGACTGGGTGCAGGATGCCGAGCGCGAGCTGGCGCAGCTGCCCGAGGTGCGCATCATCCGCCGCGGCGTGGTGTTCGGCTGCCACGACTACAACTTCCTGACCATCCGCGAGTCGCTGACCGACCATCTGCCGCTGGCCGAGCGCACGGGTTTTCGCGAGCGCATGTGGCGCGTGCGCGCATCTCAGGTGGTGCTGGCCACTGGCGCGCACGAGCGTCCGCTGGTGTTTGGTAACAACGACCTGCCAGGCGTGATGTTGTCGTCGGCCATGGCCGATTACGCCGAACTGTATGGCGTGCAGGTCGGCCGCAAGCTCGTGCTGGCGACGACCAACGACAGCGCGTATGCGGATGCACGGCTGCTGCAGGCCGGCGGCGCTGTCGTGACCGTCGTTGACACCCGTGTCGGTGAACCGCCGGCAGGTAGCCGGGCACAGCTGGCGCAGAAAGATGGCATCACGGTGCTGCGGGGTTTCGTTCCGCTGCGGGCCAAAGGCTCGGGCAGCGTGTCCGCGCTGCTTGTTCGTCAGATGGTGGACGACCAGGCGACCGGCGAGGAACGCGAACTGGCCTGCGATGCCATCGGCATGGCCGGCGGCTGGAACCCGGCCATCCACCTGTATTCGCATTCCGGCGGCAAGGCGCACTGGGACGACGCGGCCGTGTGCTTCAAGCCCGGCGCTGCGATGCCAGCCCAGGCCAGTGCCGGCGCCTGCAACGCCAGTTTCGGTATCGGCATCAGCCTGGACGAAGGCAGCCTGGCTGGAGCGGCGGCCGCCACGCGGCAAGGTTTCGTGGCCAAGGCCGAGGCCTACGCGGTCGATGAAATGGGGCTCGAGCCGGCGGGCCGGTTCTGGATTGCCGAAACCGGCCAGCCAGTGTCGCGCCGCGTCAAGGCGTTCGTTGATTACCAGAACGATGTCTCGGCCAGCGACATCGAACTGGCGATCCGCGAGGGTTTCGAGTCGATCGAACACATCAAGCGCTACACCGCGATGGGTTTTGGCACCGACCAGGGCAAGCTGGGCAACATCAATGGCATGGCGCTGGCTGCGCGTGCGATGGGCAAGGCCATCCATGAGGTCGGCACCACGACGTTCCGGCCCAACTACCTGCCCGTGTCGTTCGGCGTCTTTGCCGGGCTGGAGCGCGGCGAGCTGTTCGACCCGGCGCGCCAGACCAGTCCGCATGCGGCGCATGTGGCTGCCGGTTGCCGGTTCGAGGACGTCGGGCAGTGGAAACGGCCCTGGTATTTCCCGCGCGGCAACGAGGATCTGCACCAGTCGGTGCAGCGCGAAGTGCTCGCGGTGCGGGGCGGTGTCGGCATCATGGACGGCTCGACGCTGGGCAAGATCGACATCCAGGGGCCGGACGCCGCCAAACTGCTGAACTGGGTCTATACCAACCCCTGGCTCAAGCTTGAGATCGGCAAATGCCGTTACGGACTGATGCTGGATGAAAACGGCATGGTGTTTGACGACGGCGTGACCGCGCGCCTGGGCGAGAACCATTTCCTGATGACCACCACCACCGGCGGTGCGGCGCGGGTGCTGGGCTGGCTCGAGCGCTGGGTTCAGACCGAGTGGCCGGACATGAAGGTCTACATGGGTTCGGTCACCGACCAATGGTCGACCTTTGCCGTGGTTGGGCCGCAAAGTCGCGCTGTCGTGCAGAAGCTCTGCACCGACGTGGACCTGTCCAGCGAGGCTTTCCCGTTCATGAGCTGGCGCCCGGGCACGGTGGCCGGCGTGTCGGCGCGCATCATGCGCATCAGTTTTTCTGGCGAGATGTCGTTCGAGGTCAATGTGCCGTCGAATGCCGGGGCCCATGTCTGGCAGGCACTGATGGAGGCCGGCAACGAGTTCGACATCACACCCTACGGCACCGAGACCATGCACGTGCTGCGGGCCGAGAAGGGCTACATCATCGTCGGGCAGGACACCGATGGCTCGATCTCGCCGTATGACCTGGGCATGGGTGGCATGGTCTCCAAGACCAAGGACTTCCTGGGCCGGCGCTCGCTCAGCCGCAGCGACACGGCGCGCGCAGACCGCAAGCAGCTGGTCGGCCTGATGACCGACGAGGCCCCGCTGGTGCTGCCCGAAGGCACCCAGCTGACCGAACAATCGACGGCTTCGCCGCCTCCGGTGCCGATGATCGGCCATGTGACCTCGAGTTATTACAGCCCGACGCTGAAGCGCTCGATTGCCATGGCGGTTGTGCGCTCGGGCACGCAGCGCATGGGTCAGAAGGTCTACGCGGCGTTGGCCGACGGCCGTTACGTGGCGGCCACGGTCTGCAGCCCGGTGTTCTACGACCCGGAAGGGAAACGCCTCCATGCATGACGCCATCCTGAAAAGCCCGCTGGCCGACTTCCTGGGCCGGCAAACGCGTGACCTGCAGGTCGACGGCCGGCCGTGCTCGCTGGCGGAGATTCCGTTCGTGGATATGCTGGTGCTGCGCGGCGATGCGAACGACCCGCGTTTTGCGCAGGCTGTGCTGGACGCCAGCGGCCTGCATCTGCCGCACAAGCCGAACAGCTCCAGCATCGATCCGCAGCGCCAGTTGTTGTGGCTCGGCCCCGATGAGTGGATGCTCAAGCTGCGCGACCGGCAGGGTCCGGCCGTGATGGCGGCCTTGCAGGCCGGTTTGCAGGGGCAGCACAGCGCTGTGATCGACGTGGGCCATGGCAGCACGACGCTGCTGCTGCAGGGGCCGGCCAGTGCCGACCTGCTGGCGCGCGGCTGCCCGCTGGATCTGCATCCGCGCGTATTCCCCACCGGCGCACTGGCGCAGAGCCATATCGCCAAGGCCAGTGCCACGGTGTTGTGCCTGTATGCCGGCATCCAGTACGAGATCACGGTGCGGCGCAGTTTTGCCGACTACCTGGCGCGCTGGTTGTGTGAGGCCGGCAGCTGATCGCGGTCTTGCGACAGCTACCAGGTTCCAGCTGAGGACGCGCGACATGCGGTATTTCCTGGGCATCGACACCGGGGGCACGTTCACCGATGCGGTATTGCTCGATGGCGCACGCCAGGTGGTTGCTGCCGTCAAGAGCCTGACCACGCCGTTCGACCTGTCCCAGGGCATTGGCGACGCGCTGGACCGGCTGCCGGCCGGTTTGCTGGCATCGGTGGAGCTGGTGTCGCTGTCGACCACGCTGACGACGAATTCGGTGGTCGAGGGCAAGGGCGCACCGGTCTGTGTGCTGCTGGCAGGCTACGAGGCGGCCCAGATCAAGGCCAGTGGCCTGATCGAGTTGCTGGGCATGGATGCCATCGAGTCGCTGCCCGGCGGGCACGACGCCGGCGGCGCGGCCTTGATGCCGATCGACGAGGCGCTGGCGTGCCAGGCGATAGAGCGTCAGGCTCCCCGGGTTTCGGCATTCGCGATCTCGGCCAGCTTCGGCGTGCGCAATCCGGCGCACGAACTTCAGCTGCGCGCGCTGGTCGAGCGCCTGTGCGACAAACCCGTCACCTGTGGTCACGAACTGGCGTCCAGCCTGGGCGCACCGCGGCGTGCGCTGACGGTGGCGCTCAATGCGCGCATGGTCTCACATGTGGCGGCGCTGATCGCGGCGGTACGCCAGACGCTGGCCCGGCACCGGGTCGACGCACCGTTGATGATGGTGCAGGGCGATGGCACGCTGGTCAACGTCAGCCGCGCGCTCAAGCACCCGGTCGGTACGGTTCTGTCCGGCCCGGCCGCGAGCGTGCTCGGTGCCTGTGCGCTCAGTGGCCGCAGTGACGCCATCGTCGCCGACATGGGAGGTACCACAACCGACATCGCCGTCGTGCGCGGTGGCCAGCCCGAATTGAGCAGTGACGGGGCGATGGTCGGGCAGTGGCGGCCGATGGTCGAGGCGGTCAAGGTCTACGCGATCGGACTCGGTGGTGACAGCGAGGTGCGTTTCGGCGGCGGTGAGGGGCTGGTGATTGGGCCGCGCCGAGTGGTTCCGCTGAGCCTGCTGGCGCATGCACATCCGTGGGTGCTGCAGGTGCTCGAACGCCAGCAGCGCGAGGCGCCCCACGCCAGCCAGATCCGGTTTGCCCAGCGTCTGCAATCCGATCCGGCGATGGTGGCGCGACTGACCGACGATGAGCACGCGGCCTGGCAGCGGCTGGCCCAGGGGCCGGTGGACGTGGAGCGCGCCAACATCGAGGAGCGCGGCCTGTCCAAGGCAATCGCCCGGCTCGAGCGCAAGGGCCTGGCCATCTACAGTGGTTTCACGCCCAGTGATGCGGCCCATGTGCTCGGCCTGTCCAGTCACTGGAGCACAGATGCCGCTGTTTTCGGCGCGCGCATCTGGGCCCGTCAGATGCGCCATCTCTACGGCTTGGGTACCTGGATGCAGGGCGATGCCGTGGCGCCGTCGCGCGACGTGGTTGACAAGGTGGTTGCGGCGATCAGCCAGAAACTGATCGAGGCCGGGCTGAACGATGCCGGCCAGATGAACGAAGCCAATGCCGGCAAGGTGGCGAATCTGCTCACGCTGATGGCGTTGCAAGGTGGCGCTGGCCATGCCGGTGATGGCGGCGCACCGTCGGTATTCAGCCTGCGTTTTGCGCACGAGTTGCCGCTGGTGGCGGTCGGCGCGCCCGCTGGCATCTACTACCCGGCTGTGGCGCGCAGCTTGGGCATGACGCTGGAGCTGCCGCCGTATGCCGAAGTGGCCAACGCGGTGGGCGCTGTGCTGGGCCAGGTCTCGCAGCGGGTGCATGTGACCGTGTCGCAACCGGTGCGCGGCGTGTTTCGGGTGTTCGCCGACACCGGTCCGCGCGACTTCGATTCGCTGGCACCGGCCATCGCCCATGCACAGCAACTGGCCAGCGTCGAAGCCGCTCTGCGTGCCATCGATGCCGGCGCTGCCAGTGCCACGGTGGCCATGAGCCGCTGCGACAACCAGGTCAACAACGACATCGACGGCAACATGTTCTTCGAGGCCCGCGTCACGGCCACCGCGTCGGGGCCGGCGCTGACACGGTCCGACATCCAACAGCGCGCCATACCGCATGACGGGCTCGCGCAAGTGGCTTGAGACGGCGCTGGCGCGCCAGGGCCTGCGCCTGCGGGGCGGCTGGGTGCCGCGTCCGGCTGACAACTTGCCGGTGTTGGACACAGGGCCGGTGGCGGTGGTCTGGATGGTAGGGCAGGTGGGTTCGGAATGCTGGCCCGCCTTCGCGCGCTCCGAGTTCCACCATGACGGCTTGCCCGACCCGCTGGACCGCTGGAGCAAGCAGATCGGCAACGACCTGGCCCGGCAATGTGCCGGTCGGGCCGTTTATCCGTCCGACGGTCCGCCCTTTGCGCCTTTCCAGCAGTGGGCTGGGCGCGCGGAACCGCTGCACACCAGCCCCTTGCTGTTGCAGATCCATCCCGAATTCGGTCTGTGGCATGCATACCGGTTTGCGCTGGCCCTGCCCGCGTTGCACGCGTCGGACGCCAATGCCCTGTTACAGGCCGCGACGCGCCCGGTGCTCGACCTGTGCCTGTCCTGCGACGGACAACCCTGTCTGACCGCCTGCCCGGTCGGCGCCTTCACGCCGCATGCCTACGACGTGGACCGATGTGCCGGGCATTTGCATTCGCTGGCTGGCTCGGATTGTCTGGCGACAGGTTGTCTGGCGCGACGCGCCTGCCCGGTCGGCGCCAGCTACCGCTATGCCCAGCCGCATGCCGCATTTCACATGGCCGCTTTTGCCGGGCGCCATGGGGATGTTCAGCACGAGTGACGTTTGCCGTCGACGGAGCTGAATTCCCCCACTTTTGACAAACCCGGCGACACTCCCAGTTTCCACCATTTGCGCATTCCTCCTGTCGCCGGGCCTCAAAGCCAGCGCGACTGACGCCGTCCATCGTTGCTGCGTTGGGTGTCGACGACAGGACGACGACAAGAGATTCCATGTTTTCCATTACATAACGCGTGGTTGCGATCGGAGCGGCGAATATACGCGAATGCATGCGATTCGGCGTGATTTCCTACATTTGCGCGGCGATTGTGCCGGTGTGTCACAGCGCAATGCCGGCCCAGAATCGCTTGACAGCTATTTTTCCCAATCCAAGGAGGTCACCATGATCCAGATTCAACAACCTACGCGCAAACTGGTGCTGGCGCTGAGTGCAACTGCGCTGCTGCTGGGCGGCTGCGCCAATACCGGCATGAGCAATAACCAGCGCGATGCTGCCATTGGTGCCGGTGTCGGTGCCGTAGCCGGCGCCGTGATTGGCGGTGGCGCCAAGGGCGCGCTGATCGGTGGCGCGTTGGGCGGGGCCGGCGGTTACGTCTGGTCCAAGCACATGGCCGACAAGAAGACCGCCATGGAGCGAGCCACGCAGGGTACTGGCGTGGCCGTGACGCAGACCGCAGACAACCAGCTCAAGCTGGAAATCCCGAGCGACATTTCGTTTGATACCGGCCGCTCGGACATCAAGCCGAACCTGCGCCCGATCCTGGACCAGTTCGCATCCGGCCTGGCCAACCAGCCCAATACCGAAGTCCGCATCATCGGCCACACCGACAACGTCGGCTCTGACGCCGTCAACAACCCCTTGTCACTGCAGCGCGCCCAGTCAGCGCGCGATTACCTCACATCGCGTGGTGTCAACGCCAGTCGCATCATGATCGAGGGTCGCGGTGAGCACGAGCCGATCGCGACCAATGCTACTGCGGAGGGCCGGGCCCACAACCGGCGTGTGGAGGTCTACCTGGCCGAACGGGGGGCAGTCGCATCCAACTGACCAAGCCGGTGAAATCCGCGCCGGTCGCGACCAACGAAGCCGAGCCGCAATCGGCGCGTGCGAACGCTTGTGTTCGTTGCATGGGCTTGAGACCAGGCTTGCCAACCGCAAACGCGAAGCAAGAACCATGATCCGGCTTCCAATAGAGGGCGCAATCGTCTCTGCAGGCATTGCGCCGCAGGCCGCTTCGGGTGCTGCCACACCGGCGACCAACCGCAGATCCAATGCAAGTGCGTTCGGCGACAGCGTGCAAACGCGTGTCGGGAACGACGGCTCACCGTCGAGCTTCCTGCCGGATCGACTGATGGACTATGCCTTGCACATGTCGACGCAGATGCGGCGCGAGTTCGGTCGGGCCATGGATGTCACCCGCTTCATGCATGACGGTTCCTATGCCACGGAGATCATCACGCGAGCGATGACCAGTAAGGACGCACGGTTGCGTGCCTACGCGACCTTTCTGAATATGCAGATGTTTGGTGCTCGGCAGTCCGCCCGTGCCAGTTCGCCCAGGGGGCCAGTCGAATCGGCTTTCCCTGCGCTCGCATCCGGCCATTCAACCTGAGCGTTGACGGCAGTGTGCGCGTGGCGCGCCTGCGCCAGCCACAGTCGCAATTGGAGCCGTGACGCAAAAACGGCTGAATACACTTTGAGCGGTTGCGAAGCCCCTGGGGTGCGGCGGGCTCGCGCACTTGCTCATCTTGAGCTACACCGTGGGTCAACTGCACTAGTAGTGTGCGCATTTCTGGCACGCTCCTCACGTGCCATCCAATTTTCTTAGGAGCTAGCGTAAATGGCCTCATTCCCGGAACGAGCCAAGGTTGTCATCATTGGCCAAGGCGGCATCGTGGGGGCCTCGGTGGCGCACCACCTGATCGAACGCGGCTGGGACAACATCGTCGGCATCGATAAATCCGCCATCCCCACGGATGTGGGTTCCACCGCACACGCGTCTGATTTCTGCTTCAACACGATGCACGATCAGATGACGATCTTCACGACCAAGTACAGCA
>JBDTMH010000129.1:0-12172 GCA_039934375.1 Burkholderiaceae bacterium
TGTTGTTGCCGATGAACTATGCGGTGTTGATGGGCGGCATGGCCACCACCATCGGTACCTCGACCAACCTGATCGTGATCGCGCTGGCCGCAAGCCTCGGGGTGACCGGCCTGGGCATGTTCAGCTTCACTGGCATCGTCGCCATGGCCGCGGTCCCGGCATTGGCCTATCTGTGGCTGGTGGCGCCGCGCCTGTTAGGGCATGTGCGGCCCCGTACAGAGCAGCTGTCCGAACAGGTGTTTGATGCGGAATTGACGATCGCCGAGGAGAGCACGTTCAAAGGGCAGACCTTGGGCGAAGCCTTTGGCGCAAGTGGCAACCGCTTTCAATTGGTCGAACTGCGACGCAACAAGCTGGCCATCGTCAAATTGCCCTCGGTGATATTGCGCGCCGGCGACAAGCTCGTGGTGCAAGGAACTGCGCGCGACCTGAAGGATCTCGAGGCGACGCTGGATGCGCCATTGCACACCCTGGAGCCAGAGACCGTCGACAAGGGACTAGCGCGACCGCCAACCACCGCTTGCGCCGCCGAAGCCGGCAAGCCAGACGAGGACGGGGCCGCCAAACCGGCCGAAAATGTGCCGTCGGCGGTGATTGCGCAGTTGGTCGTCGTCAACCAGTCACCGCTGGTGCGCCGCACGGTGCGCCAGGAGCGACTGGCCGAACGTTATGGCGTGGTGGTCGTGGGATTGCGCCCACGTACCAAACCCGAAGGCTGGGAGCGCCAGAGCCTCGCGGACCGCACCGTTCGCGCCGGCGACATCCTGTTGCTGCAAGGCAAAAACGAGGATATTGCCCGTGTGCAGCGCGACGGATTTGGCCTGCTGCTGGACGCGCGATACATGTTGCCACGCCAAGACAAGGCCTGGATTGCATTGGCGGTGATGGCAGCGGTGGTGTTTCTCGCTGCGACAAAGACGGTGCCGATTGCGCTTGCTGCGCTGGCCGGTGTGATCGTGTTGCTGCTCTCACGGTGTTTGTCATGGGAGGATGTGGCCCAGTCCTTGTCGGTCAAGGTCATCTTGCTGGTGGCCTCCAGCCTGGCGCTGGGCGAAGCGTTGAGCGTCACCGGCGCCACCGGCTGGGCCGCACAGCAACTCGCCGGATTGTCGGATTCCCTGGGGCCGACCTGGTTGCTGGTGATGTTGATGGGCTTGATGGGGGTGCTTACCAACTTTGTTTCCAACAATGCAGCTGCTGCCATCGGTACGCCGCTGGGCGTCGAGCTGGCGCGCTCGCTCGGCGTGCCGCCCGAGCCCTTTGTACTGGCGGTGTTGTTCGGGTGCAACCTCTGTTATGTCACGCCGATGGGCTACCAGACCAATCTGCTGGTGATGAACGCGGGCGGTTACCGGTTTGGCGATTTCGTGCGTGTCGGTACGCCGCTGTTCCTGATCATGTGGGCGGGTCTGTCGTACGGCCTGATCTGGAAGTACGGTCTGTGACGACGGCCAGCGATCGGCTCACAGATCGAACAGCTGTACACCGAGCCGCTCGCCCCACAGGTCGATCTGCGCTGGCGCGCCGCGCAATTCACGCTGAGCCGCTGCGCCGCGCACATATCCCAGGCCCACACAGGCGCCGGCCTTCGGGCTCCAGCCCACCGATGCGATTTCGCCCACGGGATGGCCATCCTGCAGGATGGTTTCCCCGCCCCAGGCGTAGGCTGCAGCGTCGTCAAGCACCAGGCGCACCAGCTTCTTGCGCAGCGGCTTGCCCTGCTTTTCCAGCAGCGCCTGCTGGCCGATGAAGGGTGTCGCCTTGTCCAGCTTGACGGCAAACATCATGCCGGCCTCGAACGGGGTCTCGTCCGGACCAATCTCGGCGCCCCAGGCGCGTCGGTTCATCTCGACGCGCAAGGCATCGAGCGCGTAATACCCCGCGTCGCGCAGGCCCAGCGCGGCACCGGCTTCGTGCAGCGTCTGGTAGACATGGCGCGTCATCTCGACCGGTACGTACAGCTCGTAGCCCGGGCCGCCGACATAACTCATGCGTGCCGCTCGCACGCGTGCAAATCCCAGATCGATCAGCCGGGTCCAGGAGAACTTCAGCGGATCGTGCTGCAAGGCATTGCCGCTGACCCGCGCCAGCAAGGCGTCGGCATTCGGCCCCATGATCGACAACACGCAATACAGCGCGGAGATATCGGTCAGGATCGCGTGCTCGGTTGCTGCGATGTGGCGCGAGATCCAGTCGAAGTCGCGGGTCGTCTGGGCCGATCCGGTCACGATCAGGAAGCGGTCGCCGAAGCGGTCCGGTTTTTGCCGGATGATGGTCAGGTCGCTCTCGAAGCCGCCGCGTTCGTTGAGCATTGCGGTATAGACCATCTTGTCGACCGCAATGTCGATCTCGTTGGAACACAGACGCTGCAATACCGCCAGCGCGTCGTGGCCCTGTAATTGCAGCTTGGAGAATGAACTCTGGTCGTAGACGGCGACGGTCTCGCGCGTGGCACGTTGCTCCTCGATCACCCAAGGCAACCAATGGGGTTTGGCCAGCGTGTGTGCAGGCGCGCCGGCGCCATCGGGGCGGAAGTAATTGACGCGTTCCCAGCCGTTCTTGCTGCCGAATTCCGCGCCCTTGGCCGACAGTTGGTCGTACAGCGGCGAGGTGCGCAGGGGTCGCGTGGTCTCCAGCTCCTGGCGCGGCCAACGCATCGCGTAGTGCAGGCCGAGCGTCTCGGCGATGCGGTCGAACAAGGCCTTGCGGTTGCTGGCGAAGGCGGCAAAGCGGCGGATGTCCACGTCCCACAGGTCCGTGCTCGGCTCGCCGCCGATGACCCATTCGGCGATCAGCCGCCCCGCGCCACCCGAGTTCGCGATGCCGGAAGAGTTGAACCCGGCGCAGACAAAATAGTTGCGCAGCTCCGGCGCCTCACCGAGGATGAAATTGCCGTCCGGCGTGAAACTCTCCGGACCATTGAGCAGCATCTTGATCTCGGCCGTCTCCAGACATGGCGTACGGTGGATCGCGTTGGTCATCAAGGGCTCGAACTGGTCCCAGTCTTCGCCCAACAGCTCGAACTGGAAAGTAGCCGGGATCGGATCCACCTTCCACGGCTTGGCGACCGGCTCGAAGCCGCCCATCACGATGCCGCCGACCTCTTCCTTGTAATAGATGAAGCCGTCCGGGTCGCGCACCACCGGCATCATCGGTGTGACGCCGGCTATCTTGCCGGTGACCACGTAAAAGTGTTCAGCCGAATACAACGGCACGTTGACACCGGCCAGCCGGCCGAACTGGCGCGCCCACTGGCCGGCGCAGTTGATGACCACCTGACACCGGATCTCGCCCTGTGCCGTACGCACACCGACTGCGTGGCCGTTTTCGATGGTGACGCCGGTGACTTCGATGCCTTCGTGGATTTTCACACCGCGGTTGCGTGCGCCCTTGGCCAGTGACATGCACAGGTCGGCCGGATTGGCCTTGCCATCGCCCGGCAGCCAGATGCCGCCTTGCAAATCGTCGGTGCGCAAGATCGGCACGCGTTCGCCGATCTGCTTGCGATCGATCAAGTGGCATTCGACGTCAAAGCTGTTGGCCATCGCCATCTGCCTTTTCAACGTCTGCATGCGTTCGGGTGTGCGCGCCACATTGACGCTGCCGCATTGCTTCCAGCCGGTCGCCAGACCGGTCTCGGCCTCCAGCGTGCTGTACAGCTCGATGCCGTATTTGCTCATCGCCGTCATGTTGCGATTCGGCCGCATCTGTCCGACCAGGCCGGCTGCATGCCAGGTGGTGCCGCTGGTGAGTTTTCCCTGCTCCAACAAAACCACATCCGTCCGGCCCATCTTTGCCAGGTGGTAGGCAGTGGAACAACCGGCGATGCCGCCGCCGACGATGACGATTTCCGCTTGACTTGGCAATCCCATATTCGATCTCCAATCGACCAGCCTGGCTGGCTGTGTGAGGTCCGGTGTTTCAGCCCAGTCGCAGGGCCATGACGCCGGACACGATAACGCAGGTGCCGACGATCCGGCGTGTCGTGAGCACCTCTCTTAAAAACCAGATGCCGAGCAAGGCCGCGAACAGCACCGAGGTTTCGCGCAGCGCGGCTACGGTGGCCACAGGCGCTTGTGTCATGGCCCATAACGCGATGCCGTAGGAGCCGATCGACGCCAGCGCACCGCCGAGTCCGATCGGCCAGCGCTTATGGATATACGGACCGACCGTCCAGTTGCGGCGGGCGAAGACAATCAACGCAAATGGCCATCCGTCGAGCAGGAACAGCGTGGCCACATATTGCATCGCGCTGCCGGTGGCGCGCACGCCCAACGCGTCGACAACGGTGTAGCTGGCAATGATGACGGCGTTGACCAGGGCGAACTGCACTGCCCGCGGCGCGTCGAACGCGTGTTTGCTCAGCCCCAGGGTCAACACACCGGCGCAGATGCCCAGCACGCCCAGCCAGGCCATGGGCGTCAAGGTTTCACCGAGCGTGACCGATGCCGACAAGGCGACCAGCAGCGGCGCCGAGCCGCGCATCAGCGGATAGGTCAGGCCCAGGTCGCCATGGCGGTAGGCACCTGACAAGGCCACGTAATACCCGATGTGGATCACGATCGACGCCGCAATGAACGGCCAGACCTGGACCGGCGGCCAGCCAAACCACCACACCATCGGGATGGCGATGAACGAGGCCAGCAAGTTGATCAGCGCGGTGTCCAGCGACTTGTCGGTGCTGGACTTGACCATGGCGTTCCAACTGGCGTGCAGCAATGCGCCGAACAGCACCGCCAGTACCACCGGCCAGGTCAGCACCACGACGTGGTCGCTCCGTCATCCGTGGCCGGGGAGTTGCGCACCGATTCAGGTCCAGGGCAATGAATAGGTCTTGATATTGGTGAAGCTCTTGATGGCCTCCTGCACGCCTTCCTTGTAGCCCAGGCCGGAATCCTTGATGCCACCGAAGGGAGTCAGTTCAAGACGGTAGCCAGGTACCTCGCGCACGTTGACCGAACCCACCTCGAGTTCGCTCACGAAGCGCGTGATGTAGTCCAGTCGATTGGTGCAGACACCGCTGGACAGGCCGTAGGCCGTGCCATTGGAGATGCGGATGGCCTCGTCGATGTCCTTGAAGCGGATGATCGGCGACACCGGACCGAAGGTCTCTTCCTTGACCAGCAGCATTTCCGGGCGCACCTGATCGACCACGGTGGGTGAATACAGTGCGCCCTGGCGCTGGTTACCGACCAGCAGTTTCGCGCCCTGCGCCAGCGCCTCGTTGACACGCGATTCAAAGAACTTCGCCGCCGGCTCGTCGATGACGGTGCCCATGTCCATCGACTTGTCGCTAGGGTCACCATATTTCCAGGCACGGGTCTTGGCCACAACCTGCTCGACGAATTGGTCAGCCACTGCCTGGTGCACCAACATGCGCTTGACCGCGGTGCAACGTTGGCCTGAGTTCTTGTAGGATCCTGCCACCGCAAGGGTCGAGGCCTCGTCGATGTCGGCGTCTTCCATCACGATCAGCGGGTCGTTGCCGCCGAGTTCCAGCACGATGCGCCGATAGCCGATTTTGGAGGCGATGCTCTTGCCGATCGCCACGCCGCCGGTGAAGGTGACCAGTTCGACATGGGCGTTGGTGATCAGTTCGTCGGCGATCTCGCGCGGATCGCCGGTGAGCACACTGAACATCTCGGGTGGCAGGCCGGCTTCATACAGGATGTCGGCCAGCAAGATGGCCGAGAACGGCACCTTCTCGGAGGGCTTGAGCACCATGCGGTTGTTCGTCGCCACACTGGGGATGATCTTGTGCGCAACCTGGTTCATCGGGTGGTTGAACGGGGTGATGGCGCTGATCACGCCCAGCAGCGGCGCGCGCTGGGTGAACACCCGACGCTTCTTGCCGTGGTGCGTCAGGTCGCAGCTGAAGATCTGACCGTCGTCCTTGAGCACTTCGTTGGCGCCGAACAGAAACACATCACTGACCCGGCCGGCTTCGTAGTTCGCGTCCTTGATGCACAGGCCGGCTTCGGCCGATATCAGGGCGGCTATTTCGCCCTGCCGGCGTGCCGCGATGGTGGCAGCCTGGTTCAGGATGGCGGCGCGCTCGAAGCGGGTCAGTGTCGGCTTGTAGGCATGTGCCTGGGCGAAGATGGCACGCACCTCCTCCAACGTGGCCTTGGGTACGGTGCCGATGGTGGCTCCGCTGAACGGGTTGGTGACAACGATGGTTCGATCACCGCTGCGTTCGGCGCCGACCTTTTTGCCTGCCAGGCGCATCGCGTTGAGTTGGTTGTCCTGGATGAATTGTTCGATCATGTCGCGGGCTCCGTGCGCTGCTTACTGGGCGTGATTCAGCGCCAGATCGAATGCGTCGAAATTGCGGAAACGGCGCGTACGGTCCAACGCCGGCATCGCGCGGTTCACGATCAGCGGCACCCGTTGTTCGCTGGTGCCGCCGTGCGAACGCAGCGGTACTTCCAGTGCCGACAGGTCGTGGCGCGCGGCGCTGGTGCCGATGACGGTGAATCGCTCGGACACCGCAACCAGGTCGCCGATGCGGTCTGCCGGCAGTTCAAAGCGCTCGGCCGCCTGTGCGCGCGTCAGCACGACTTCCATGCCCTTGACTTTTGATAGCCGGGCGCGGGCGGCCTCGATGTCGCTGCCCTTGGGCAGGTATACGGTGGCAAAGGAGCCCAGTGCGCCGTGGTGCACCACATACGGATCGGTGATCGGCAAGATGACGCGGGCCACGGCCGCACCCAGCCAGGCGTCGAACCAGTCCTGCAGATAGATCACGTCCGGCGTGCCGTCCATCGCCACCTTGGCATTCATGCCATGGTCGGCGGTGAGCACGATCACGCAGCCCATGTCGTCGAGCTGACCCAGGTATCCGTCCATCATGGTGTAGAACGCATTGGCGCCGGGTGTGCCGGGTGCGTGCTTGTGCTGGATGTAGTCGGTGGTGGACAGGTACATCACGTCGGGCTTTTTCGTTTGCATCAGCTTGACGCCGGCGGCGAATACGAACTCGGACAGATCTGCGCTGTAGACGCTGGGCACCGGCTTGCCGACCAGCTCCAGCACATTCTCGATACCGTTCTCGGCCAGTGTGACCTGGTCTGATTTTTCCGACGAGAAGCAGATGCCTTTCATCTTGTGGCCCAGCAGCGCGCGCAGCTTGTCCTTGGCGGTGACCACGGCCACCGATTGGCCGGCGTCGGCCAGTGCTGCCAGCAGTGTCGGCGCGCGCAGCCACTTGGCGTCGTTCATCATGACCTCAAGGCCGGATTCGGTATCAAACAAATAGTTGCCGCAAATGCCATGCACGCTGGGCGGCGCGCCGGTCACGATGGACAGGTTGTTCGGATTGGTGAAGCTGGGCACCACGCACTCAGCGATCAGACCTGAGCCCTTGGCCAGTGTCTTCTTGAGCCAGGGCATGTGGCCGGTGGCGACCGCCTGAGCCAGGTAGTCGGGTTCGCAGCCGTCGACACAAACTACGACGGTAGGGTTGGCTGGCAGTTTGTACTGCCGGGAGTTGACATTCAACATGGTTGCGGTTTCATAGGTTGGGGGACGACTCCGCCCCGCGGCGCTGCACGTCGTTTTCAATGGTGCGCGACTTGCTTTGCATGGCGTGGTCGAACAAGGCACGGCCGGCGACATCGGGATTGCCGGACTTGATGGCTTCGAGGATTTTCCAATGCGCCTGGGCCGATACCGGCAACACATTGCGCCCGGCCAGGTTGAGCCGGCGAAACAACGATATTTCCTTGACCAGCTTGCGGTAGATCGAGGCCAGCTTGCGGTTTCCTGCCATCTCGACCAGGCGATCGTGGAATTGCAAGTTCAGCCGATGGTAGTTATGCGAGTCGGCGGCCTTTACCGCGTCTTCCATCGCATGCACCAAGGCTTCGATTTCCTGTTGCTGCGCCGCGGTCATCGTACCGGCCAGGCGACGGCCGACCAGCTCTTCCATGGTGGCGCGCAATTCGAATATCTCGATCGCTTCGTCGAGTGGGACGTCGCGCACGAACACCCCCCGGTTCTTCTCGGTACGCACCAGTCCGGCCTCGTCGAGCATGCGAAAAGCTTCGCGCACCGGGCCGCGCGAGACGCCGAGCTTGAGTGCCAGCGCCGCTTCGTTCAACTTGTCGCCGGGCGCATATTCACCGGCCAGGATGGCGCGCTCGACTTCCTGCTGTACCGCCATGGTCAATGAATTCGACTGCAGCAGCGCAATCGTGGAGGGAGGGAGTGGTGTGGAAGCGGACATGGAGCGCGCGGCAGCGGTCATGGATGCATTGAAGCACAAAACTCAGAATTGTCAACAATTTACAAAAAACAATTGACAAATCGGAAGCTCGAATCGAACAATCTACCAGCCGCCGCATCAGTGCCAGCAAACCTGTCGCCGTGTTGTGCCTATATCCTCCCATCAATTGAAGGACCCACCCATGGACAGGGACAAGATTCTGCTCACCCCCGGGCCGCTGACCACGACCTTGCGTACCAAGCTGGCAATGTTGCGTGACTGGGGCTCGTGGGATGCAGAGTTCAACGCGGTGACGGCTGGCTTGCGCGAGAGCCTGCTGCAGATCGTGCATGGCGTCGATTCACATGTGGTCGTGCCGTTGCAGGGCAGCGGTACGTTCAGCGTCGAGGCGGCCGTGGCCACCGTGGTGCCGCGCGATGGCCATGTGCTGGTGCTCGACAACGGCGCATATTGCAAACGGGCGGCCAAACTCTCCTCGATGATGGGCCGGCGTTGCACCGTGATCGGCTTCGACGAGGCGCAACCGGTATCTGCGGCGACGCTCGAGGACTGCTTGGGATCCGACAAAAGCATCACACATGTGATATTGATCCACTGCGAGACCGGCGCTGGTGTGCTCAACCCATTGCAAGCGGTGGCCGATGTGTGCCAGCGCCACGGCAGGGGCCTGATCGTCGACGCCATGAGTTCCTTTGGCGCGCTCGAGATCGATGCCCGCGCGGTCCGCTTCGATGCGTTGATCGCTGCCAGCGGCAAATGCCTGGAAGGCGTGCCCGGCATCGGTTTCGTGTTCATCCGCAAGGCGATCCTCGACGGTTGCGCCGGCAATTGCCAGTCGCTGGCGATGGACTTGTACGATCAATACATCTACATGGAAAAGACCACCCAGTGGCGCTTCACGCCACCGACGCATGTGGTCGTGGCCTTGGCCGAGGCGGTCAGGCAGTTCGAAGAAGAAGGCGGCCAACCGGCGCGGCTGGCCCGTTACACAGCCAATTGCCAGGCTCTGGTGCAGGGCATGGCCGCGTTGGGTTTCAAGCCGTTTCTGGACCCGTCGGTGCAGGCGCCGATCATTGTTACGTTCCACGCGCCCGATCATCCGAACTACCAGTTCAAGATTTTTTACGAAGCCGCCAAGCGGCACGGCTTTGTCCTGTATCCGGGCAAGCTGACGCAAATCGAGACCTTTCGCGTCGGTTGCATTGGCGCCATAGGGCCGAACGAAATGCGCCAGGCCGTGCAGGCGGTCGGACTGGCGATGCGCGAGATGGCGATTGCAATGGCGTAGTTGTTGAATGCATCAAAATGGCGGCTGAAGTAGATCCAATTCAGACGCAAAATGAAGCTGGATCTGATTTTCACCCGATATCACCTCGCTGGACTGGCCTGACCAGTCGCAACAACACCATTCCCGTGGCCCTTGCACCCATTCGCAATCCGCAACCGCGCTTCCTGCATCTGTGGGCGCAACAGTAAGGGTAGTTCAGTGACTGCCGGCACCCGTGCGCTGAGTTTCGGCGCGTTTTCCACCTTGCTGCTGATCGCGCTGATGATGGGTTCCAACCACGTCGCGGCCCGGATCGCGTTCAATCATGGGGTCGACGTTGCCACGGCGGTGGTGTTCCGCAGTGCCGTCACGGCTTCGGTCGTCACGGCCTTGGTCGTGCTCCAGCGGGTGCCGGTGGCGTTCACGCCGCGGCATCGCAAGTTTCTGCTGCTGATCGGCCTGCTGGTTGGCGTGCAAAGCCTGTTCCTTTATTCGGCGGTTGCCCGTCTGCCGGTGGCGCTGGCCTTGCTCGCCTTCAACACCTATCCGCTTTGGACCGCATTCTGGGCGGCGCTGATCTACCGCAAGCCGCCCGAGCGGGCCGTGCTGATTGCCATGCCCGTGATCCTGTTCGGACTCGCGTTGGCGCTGGATGTGCTGGGCGCCGCCTCCGGACTGGGCGCGGCCGGCCAGTGGAGCCATATCGGTGTCGGTGTGGGTTTTGCGTTGATGGCCGCGGCCACCTTCGGTGCGGCGCTGGTTTTCACGCAACACGAGGCCGCCGACATTGACGGGCGGGTCCGCACCGCCACCACGCTGGGCTTGGCCGGCGTCGTGGGTCTGGCCAGCGTGGCAGTCCAGGGCGGCTTTCATTTGCCCGATGCGAGCGCCGGCTGGTGGGGCCTGGCGGCGCTCACCGTTCTATACGGTACCGCCTTCACGATCATGTTCACGGTGCTGCCGCGCCTGGGTGTCGTCGGCAATTCGGCCATCATGAACGTGGAACCGGTATTCGCGCTGATCCTGGCCTGGCTGATCCTGGGGCAGGCGATTGCGCCGGTGCAGATCGCCGGGGCCTTGCTGGTGGTCGGCGCCGTCATGGTGCTGGGTCTACGCCGACGGGGCTGATTTGGGCAGCTTATTGCGTAAGAATGCTGGGCGTGAGGCTTGACGGGTGACAGGGTTTCGACGTGGATGGGTGGCAGTGCGGCAAACACGACAAGGAGCAACATGGCTACGAAAAACAAGTCCGAGGGTGATGGCATGCATCCGGCGATCAGCAGCGTCAAGTTATCGGGCGCAGCCAAGGTCAAGGTCGCGGTCAGCGACATCGACGGCGTGTTGCGCGGCAAATACCTGCACATCGACAAGTTCCTGGGCGCGGCCGAAGCGTATCCGGCAGGTGGCTTCGGCTTTTGCGACGTGGTGCTGGGCTGGGACATGATGGATGTCACTTATGACAACACCACGGCGACCGGTTGGCAGCATGGCTTCCCCGATGCGCTGGCGCGATTGGACCTGAACACCGAGCGCCATGTGCCCTGGGATGCCAATGTGCCATTCTTCCTGGGTGAGTTTGTCAATGCCGACGGAACGCCCCATGCCCAGTGTCCGCGCCAGGCGCTCAAGCGGGTGCTCCGGCGGGCTGAGAAAATGGGCTTCAAAGTCATGACCGGCATGGAATTCGAGTGGTTCAATTTCCTCGAGACGCCAGACACCTGGGCCGCGAAAAAAGGAGTGAACCCCCAGAAGTTGACGCCCGGCATGTTCGGCTATTCGCTGCTGCGCATGAACCAGAACCGCGATTTCTTCAACGCGCTGATGGACCAGATGCTGGCCTTCAAGGTGCCGATCGAAGGTTTGCACACCGAAACCGGGCCCGGTGTCTACGAAGCTGCACTCGGATTCAGCGAGGCGCTGGAGCAGGCGGACCGCGCCATCCTGTTCAAGACCGGCGCCAAGGAAATCGGCGCGCGTTTCGGCATCATGCCCAGCTTCATGGCCAAGCCGCACCAGAACATGCCGGGTTGCAGCGGCCATATCCACCAGAGCTTGTCGGACGGCAAGAACAACTTGTTCTTCGACGCCAAGGCCCCGCGCAAGATGAGCAAGCTGTTCGAAAGTTACCTTGCCGGCCAGGTTGCACACATGATGGAATTTGCGCCAATGATCTGGCCCACCATCAACAGCTATAAACGTCTGGTCGATGGATTCTGGGCGCCGGTCAAGCCGACCTGGGGCGTTGACAACCGCACTGCGAGCTTTCGCGTGATCGCGGGCAGTCCGAAAGCCACGCGGCTCGAGACGCGTTGCCCGGGTGCCGACGTCAATCCCTATCTGGCGATGGCGGCGGTCATCGCCGCCGGGCTCGACGGTGTGGAAAAAGGCCTCAAGCTCACCACGCCGCCGATCACCGGGACCAATGTTGGTGCCGAGAACATCGCGCGCGCACCCCGTACGCTGGTCGAGACCAACCGGATCTTTCAGCACTCCAAAGTCGCGCGCGACTGGCTCGGCGACGGTTTTGTAGATCACTTCGCCGCGACCCGCGACTGGGAGTGGCGCCAATGGCTCGACGCCGTCACTGACTGGGAGATGAAGCGTTATTTCGAGATAATCTGAAACCTTGTGTGCCAGACCAAGATTTGCGCAGCAAATTTGCTCTGGCACCAACACTT
>JBDTMH010000130.1:0-12123 GCA_039934375.1 Burkholderiaceae bacterium
TTGGAACCCGAACGCTAATGACCACCATCCGTGTAAAAGAAAACGAGCCGTTTGATGTGGCGCTGCGCCGTTTCAAGCGCACCATCGAGAAATTGGGCCTGCTGACCGACCTGCGCGCCCGCGAGTTCTACGAAAAGCCCACCGCCGAGCGCAAGCGCAAGAAAGCTGCCGCGGTCAAGCGCAACTACAAACGCATCCGCTCGATGCAGTTGCCCAAGAAGATGTATTGATGGTGTGGCGGGCATTGTCCCGCTGCCCAGCCACTGCAGATGGCAAGACCCGCGCACGGTATCCGGACGCGGGTTTTTGCGTTAATGCGTAAACGAATTGCGAGGAACTCATGGCACTCAAGGATCAGATCACCGAGGACATGAAAACCGCCATGCGCGCCAAGGACAGTGCGCGCCTGGGCACGATCCGCCTGCTGCTGGCGGCATGCAAGCAGAAGGAAATCGACGAACGCGTGGTCCTCGACGATGCCGCCGTGATCGCCATCATCGACAAGCTGGTCAAGCAGCGCAAGGACTCGATCACCGCGTTCACGAGCGCCGGGCGCCAGGATCTGGCCGATGCCGAGACCGCCGAGCAGGCCTTGCTGGAGGCCTACCTGCCCCAGCGCATGGACGCAGCGCAGGTGCGCACGGAGATCGACGCCATCGTGGCCGCTCTTGCGGCCGAACTGGGCCGCAAGCCGGCTGCCGGCGACATGGGCCGCGTGATGGGGCTGGCCAAAACCCGGCTGGCAGGCAAGGCCGAGATGGGACAGGTTTCGGCAGCCGTCAAGGCGGCACTGGCCGGCACCGTGCCTTGATCAGAAATCAGCCGCAACGCCGCTGCAGGAGGGCGAAAAACGACCTGTAGGAGCGACCCGGAACGGTGGACGGCCTGCGCGAAAGGCTCAGGCCGGCAGCGGTATCAATACCGGTTGCGCCTGCCCGGCGCTACCCCGGGTGGCGATTTCCCACATGGCCTGCTGCGCAGCGACCTGCAACAGCGCCTTTTCGTCGTTGCCCAGGCGCCGCGGGCGCTGATCCATCACACATACCGAGCCGATCGCCAGGCCGTTACGCGCGCGCAAGGGCACACCGGCATAAAAGCGAATGCCGCGCTCGCGCAGAAATGGGTTATTGGCGAAACGCGGATCACGCGTGACGTCCTCCACGACCATCATTTCGTTGGCCGCAACCAGATGCCCGCAAATGGACGTGTTGCGCGGTGCCTCGCGCGCCTGGCGCATTTCCGGCGGCAGCCCGGCCGACGATTTCCAGAATTGGCGCCGCGCGTCGACCAGCGAGATCAGCGCAATGGGTACTTGCAGTTGCTCTTTAAGGTCGCGTGTGATCTCGTCGAAAACATCCTCCGGTGGCGTGTCAAGCAGCCCGGTCGCATGCACGGCCTGCAGGCGTTCGGCCTCGCGCTCGGGCACGGGCGGCGCGACCATTGGCGATGTAATTGGCGCACGCGCCCGCTCTGCGATCCAGGCCAGCGCCTCCTCGAACGATGTGACGACGCTGTATGCGGCTGTTCCCGAGCGCTTTGCACCGTGCTTGTCAGGGTTGGCGTCTGCGACTACGCCGCTGTCCGGATCGGCCGACCCGTCGAGCAAAAGCAGCAGGATCGGGGTATCGGTGTATTTGCGCAGCCGCCGGCACGCATGAGGCGCCTGGACCGCCGCATCGTGACCCAGGGCGACCAGAACCACCAGTTCGTTGCGCTGCTGGCGTGGGGCCAGCAAGGCACGCAATTCGCTGCCGGTCGGTGGGCCATCGGGTCCGACGCGTGCGCCGATGCCGTCCAGCGCCAGTTGTTGCGCCAGCAGCGTGGCCGCGGCGGCGTCCAGGCTGGTGCGCGCGCCTACGCACAAGACCGCACCTTCACCCCACATCATCGCTGGCACTTCCGGCACTGCTGACTCTTGCGGCGCATCGGGATCGGACGGGGCACGCTCGTCGTCGAAGTCGTCCAGCTGCGCGACCACCCGCTGCACGATCACACCCACGCCATGCGCGCCATCTGCCGACAAAACGTTGCGCCGCCTGTCGACCTCGGCCAGCTGCAAGGCGCTGAGTGCCACATGTTGGTGGAACTCCCGGATGCCGCTCTCTAGAGCGAATTGGCGCGCTATCTCCGTGCCCTCGAGCAGGTCGGAGGCGAGCATGCGCTGATAGAAGCGCTCCGCCGGTGTCAGCGCCGGAGTGCTGCCAAGCAATACGTACAGGAAACGCAACTGTGGAACGTAGCGCCCGAGCACCACCAGGCACACGGTCAGCGGCGTCGACAATAACAGACCGGCCGGTCCCCACAACGCTGTCCAGAAGATCGCTGCGACGATGACCGCCACCGCCGTCATGCCAGTGCTGGCGCCATAGAGCATCGGTTCAACCACATTGTTGCTGATCAGCTCCAGTACCAGGAACAAGGCCAGTGTCCAGCCGACCATCGTCCATCCCGGATCGACAGCGATCGCCAGTGCAATCGGAAACATCATCGCGAGGGCCGACCCGGCATACGGCACAAAGCGCAGCACAACCGCGAGCGCGCCCCACAGAAGCGCATTGGGCACGCCGATCAGGTACAGCCCCAATCCGACCGGAATGCCGTAGGTCAGGTTGACCATCAGCTGCATCAGCAGGTAACGACTGACACGGCTTGCGGCTTCGGTCATCGCCTGCGTGGTCATGCTCATGTCGCGGTCGCCGAACAGGCGAATCATGCGGTCGCGCAGTTCCTCCTTTTCCAGCAGCATGAAAACCAGGAACACGATGATGAGGCCGAGGGTGGCGATCGGCTCAAGCAGCGGCAGCAGGACGTTTCGCGCGACGGCCAGTGGCGACGGATCAGCTGCCTGGACACGGACCAGTGGAGCCTCGGCAGGCTTTGGTCTGCCATTGGGGCGGGCACTGCCCTGCACGGCGTCGCCGGGCTTGTTGATTTCCTCACTGAGTTCCCGGATCGCCGTGGAGGCTTTGTCCAGCGTACCGCCGCCTGCAACGGTCGATCGAAACACGCGTATCTTGTTCTCTATGTTGCCCTTGTACACCGACAAGTTATCGGCAAGCTTCATGACCTGCCGCCCGATCAGTACTCCCGATCCGGCGGCCAGACTTAATGCCAGCACGACGACCACGCCCACCGACCCGGCTCGACCCAGCCCGATGCGCCGCAGGCGGTTGGCCAACGGAGCCAGCGCAAACGCCAGCAGCGCTGCAAGTGCCAGCGGAATCAGTACATCGCGGCCAAAGTACAACGCCGCCAGCACGACACTCGCAGTCGCTCCGGTAGTGAGGTAGTTGCTGCGCGTGGCGACCGCAGCAGCGGCAACGGCGGGCTCCGCGATACCTCTACCCGACAGCAATATCGATGGCATGGGAGCCTTCGCCGGCGGCATGGCGACAGCGGGCGGTCAACGGCGGAACTTCTTCAGGACCAGATAGCCCAGTCCGACGACGAGAACGAAGCCAAGCAACATCACTACCAGCAGAAATTTCGATATGCCGGCGGCGCCGGCCGCGACACCACCAAAACCCAGCAGACTGGCAACAACCGCAATCAATGCAAATATCAGTACCCATTTGAGCATCGTGTTCTCCTTCAGTACATCCGTCGTTCCTTCCCCAGTACCCCACTTTAGGAGCCCCTGGCCGGACAGCTCGCGCGACTGCAAGCTGCGTATTTGTAGGACAGTGCCGCAAGTCGCGCTTCAATGAAAGGCCGCGCAGGTATTGCGGATGGCGCCAGCTGATCTTGTCTTGTACCGTTGCGCTGCACTGCACGCGCTGTGACCCGTTGGTGGCGGAACTTGCACCCGCAGGCGAACGCCCCTGCTGCGCGAACCAGCAAAAAGGCCCGCGTCTGGCGGGCCCTTTTTGCTGGTTCGCCGCAAAAACTCAGCTGCCGGCAACCTTCATCTTGCCGATCAGGATAGAGCCCACCGTCTTGGCGCCGTAGTTGTAACTGTCGGCGCCCACGGCTTCGATGTTCTTGAGCATGTTCTTCATGTTGCCGGCGATCGTGATCTCGTGCACCGGATAGGCGATACGCCCGTTCTCGACCCAGAAACCACTGGCACCGCGCGAATAGTCACCGGTGACGTAGTTCACGCCCTGGCCCATCAGCTCGGTCACGAACAGGCCGCGGCCCAGCTTGCGCAGCATCGCGTCGAGGTCGTCGGCCGGGTCAGTCAGGCGCGAGTGCAGCACCAGGTTGTGCGAACCGCCCGCGTTGCCGGTCGTGCGCATGCCCAGCTTGCGCGCGGTGTAGCTGCTCAGGAAATAACCCTTGACCCGACCGCCGTCGACAACCGTACGCGCCGCCACGCGCACGCCCTCCTCGTCGAACGGCGAACTGCCCTTGCCACGTTTGACGAACGGGTCTTCCAGGATGTCGATGTGTTTCGGGAACACTTGCTTGTCCATGCAGTCCAGCAGGAAGGAACTCTTGCGGTACAGCGCACCGCCACTGACCGCCTGCACGAATGCGCCCAGCAAACCGGCCGCCAGCGGCGACTCGAACAGCACCGGGCACTGGCGGGTGGAGATCTTGCGCGCGCCCAGCCGACTCAGCGCACGTTCTGCCGCATAACGCCCGACCCGCTGCCCACTGGCCAGTTCGCCGGCGTCGCGCATCGAGCTGTACCAGGCATCGCGCTGCATGTCGTCGCCGATGGAAGCAATCGGCGAGACCGAGATCGCATGCCGCGAGCTCGAATACCCGCCCCGAAAGCCATGGGTGTGGGCGCTGAAGAAATGCGATTGCTGCGCCGATACGGCAGCACCTTCGCTGTTGGTGATGCGCTTGTCGGTCGCCAACGCCGCATGCTCGCACAACATGGCCAGTTCGGCCGCCTTTTCACTGGTCACCGACCAGGGGAAGAACAGCTCGAGTTCATCGGCCCGGTTGGACGGCGGGGCAATGTCGGCTTCGTCGGGCAGACCTGCCATCGGATCCTCGGCGGTGAAACGCGCGATGTCGTAGGCGGCTTGCACGGTCTGCTCGATCGCAGGCTCCGAGAAATCCGAGGTATTGGCATTGCCACGGCGCTGCCCGACATAGACCGACACCGACAGCGACTTGTCCCGGTTGCGCTCGACATTCTCGAGATCGCCCTTGCGCACTGACACACTCAGGCCGCAGGCCTCCGAGGCTTCGGCGGCGGCGTCGGTGGCGCCGAGCTTGTTCGCATGGCGCAATGCGGTGTCCACCAGTTGTTCGAAAAAGGGGCGGCTATAGCTGAAGCCGCTGTCGGCCCGGGTCGTCTTGTGGTGTTTCATCTTGGTTCGTTCACTTGGGCGACTATGATACTTGGCTGACCAACTCCGGGCCTGCCATGGCCTGAATGCCCGTTTTCATCCATGTCACGCAAAGCCAAAAAAGGGTATTTCGTCTCCGGCAAGTTTGTTACCGAAGGCAGCGAACTGGATCTGGAACTCAAGCGCGAGCTCAAGGGTTCGGACACACCTAGCCGTACCGATCGCAAGCGAGAGAGCGACGAACAACAAAAGCTCGGCGAAGATCTGCTGACACTGCGCGCAGAGCTGATGGGGCGTCTCGCCCTGCCCGACAAGTTGGCCGACGCCATTGCAGATGCCAAGCGCATTACCAATTTTGAAGGCAAGCGGCGCCAGTTGCAGTTCGTCGGCAAGTTGATGCGCAAGCTCGACGCTGACCAGCTCGCTGCGGTTCGCGCGGCTCTGGGCGAGCAGCACAACGGCTCGGCCAGTGAAACGCTGGCACTGCACCAGGTCGAGTCATGGCGCGAGCGACTGATCGACGACGACGGAGCGCTGCAGGACTGGGTGAATCAATACCCGAAATCCGACAGCCAGCAAATGCGCGCACTGATCCGCCAGGCACGCAAGGACGCCGTGCCGGCCAAACCCGGGGAAGCGCCACGCCATGGCAAGGCCTACCGTGAATTGTTCCAGCTGGTGCGCAGCCAGCTGTCGGGACTCAGCGAAGATCAGCAAAGCGATGACCATGCCTACAGCAGCCGGCCCGACGTTTGACCCCATCCGCATCGGCATCGTGTCGGTCAGCGATCGTGCCTCCAGCGGTGTCTACCAAGACAAGGGACTGCCGGCGCTGAAGGACTGGCTGGGCCGTGCACTGCGCAATCCGCTGACGTTCGATGCCAGACTGATCCCGGACGAGCAGGCGGTGATCAGCGCCACGCTGATCGAACTGGTCGATGCCGGTTGCCACCTGGTACTGACCACTGGCGGCACCGGTCCGGCGCTGCGCGACGTGACGCCCGAGGCGACACTGGCGGTCGCAGACAAGGAAATGCCCGGCTTCGGCGAGCAGATGCGCCAGATCAGCCTGCGTTTCGTGCCCACGGCCATCCTGTCACGCCAATGCGCGGTGATCCGGAGCCACAGCCTGATCATCAACTTGCCGGGGCAACCCAAGGCGATCGCCGAGACGCTCGAAGGACTGCGTTCGGAATCGGGCGAATCACTGGTTGCGGGGATCTTTGCCGCCGTGCCGTACTGCGTCGACCTGATCGGCGGGCCTTACATGGAGACCGATGCGGCCATCTGCAAGGCGTTCCGGCCCAAGTCGGCGCTGCGGCCAGCCGCCCCGGCCACCTGAAGCTGTCGGTACCGGCGGCTTACTTGCCGACCAATTCGTTGAGCTTGTCGGCCTTGAAGTCGCCGTCACGGCAGGCGTCGGAGGGCACGCAATCACCCTGCGAGTGGCCCTCGGACAAAGTGCCAATGACCTGCCACAACATGGCGATCTGGTGCTCCTGCGAACTGGCGTTGTCGATCAAACCCCGCATCGCCAGGCTCAGCGGGTCGTCGTTCTGCGTGACGCCGTAGGCCGAGAAACCCATCTTGGACGCCGCTGCCTCGCGCTTGGCCTCGCCATCGGCCTGGATGATGCGCGCCGGATTACCGACCGCCGTGGCACCGGCCGGCACCGGTTTGGTCACCACCGCGTTGGAGCCGATCTTGGCACCGTCGCCCACCGTGAATCCACCGAGCACCTGGGCGCCGGCACCGATGATCACGTCGCGGCCAATCGTCGGATGGCGCTTCGCGCCTTTGTACAAGGACGTGCCCCCCAGCGTGACGCCGTGGTAGATCGTGCAACCGTCACCGATCTCGGCGGTCTCGCCAACCACCACACCCATGGCATGGTCGAAGAACACCCGCTCGCCGATCTTTGCCCCCGGATGGATCTCGACGCCGGTCAGGAACCGAGCGATGTGGGAGATGAATCGGCCCAGCCACTTGAAATCATGGTTCCAGCACCAATACGCCGGACGATGCAGCATCAGCGCGTGCAGGCCGGGGTAGCAGGTCAGGACTTCCCAGGTGCTGCGCGCAGCAGGGTCACGGTCGAGGATGCACTGGATGTCGGAGCGTAGACGGGCAAACATGCGCAAGAGTCTAGCCTTTCGGGCCAGCAGCTGTCACCAGCATGGCCTTGGCGACACCTCTGAGAACATGGATTTCCTCTTCGGTGATGCCGGCACGGTTGAACATCTGGTTCAGCCGCGGCATCAGCTTGCCCGGCACGGCCGGATCCAGATATCCGACCGCGCACAGCGCCTGCTCCCAATGCGCCAGCAGGCCCGCGACCTGCCTCGCATCGGCGGCCCGGGGCGGCACGACGCCGGCCGACGGCGCCACACCAAACCCGCCCAGCGCCATGCGCCATTCATAAGCCAATACCTGCAGCGCCGCGCCCAGGTTGAGTGAGCCGAAGGCGGGATGGGTCGGTATCGACAAGGCGACATGGCAGCGATAGACATCCTCATTGCGCATGCCGAAGCGTTCCGAGCCAAACAACAGCGCCACCCCATCGGGCTGCGGCACGGACGCCATCGGCATTGCGCCGACAGCCGCGTTCAGCGGCACGCCGCGAACCAGGCGCGCGAAGCACTCGCGTGGCGCCAGGGTCGGCGGGCCGAAATCTCGCGGCGTCATCGCGGTAGCGCACAGGTGGGTCATGCCGTCCAGCGCCTCGTCCAGCGACTCCACGATGCGGGCCTTGTTCAGCACGTCGAGCGCGCCGCTGGCGCGCTGTATGGTCTCCTCGCGCCGCAGCACATTGGCCCAGCGCGGCGCCACCAGCACCATGTCGTCGAAACCCATGACCTTCATGGCCCGGGCCGCGGCCCCGACGTTGCCGGCATGGCTGGTGTTGATCAAAACGAAACGGGTCTGCATGGCAGGGATTGTCTCAGCGCCGTGGTCCCGACCAGCGCCCGGCCAGCCGACTTCGCTTTTCATGGGAAAATACCGCCCTTATTGCGGCTGCCATCGTGCATCCGGCCACCGCTCGAAATCAACAAACCATGCCGTCCCCAAACCTACACCCGATGGTCAACGTGGCCATCAAGGCCGCCCGTGCCGCTGGCGCCATCATCAACCGTGCCGCCCTTGACGTCGAGTCGGTGCGGATTTCGCAGAAACAGGTCAACGACTTCGTCACCGAGGTCGACCATGCCAGCGAGAAAGTCATCATCGAGACCTTGATGACCGCCTATCCGGGGCACGGCATCTTGGCCGAGGAGTCGGGCTCCGAGCATGGCGCCAAGGATTCGGAATTTGTCTGGATCATCGATCCGCTGGACGGAACCACCAACTTCATCCACGGCTTTCCGGTGTATTGCGTCAGCATTGCGCTGGCGGTCAAGGGCCGGATCGAGCAGGCGGTGATCTACGACCCGACGCGCAACGACCTGTTTACCGCCACCAAGGGCCGCGGCGCCTTTCTCAATGACCGCCGCCTGCGTGTATCCAAGCGCATCCGGCTGCAGGAAAGCCTGATCTCCACCGGCTTCCCGTTTCGTGCCGGCGACAACTTCCCCAGCTACCTGGCGATGATGGGCGACGTGATGCAGCGTACCGCCGGAATGCGCCGCCCGGGCGCCGCGGCACTGGACCTGGCCTATGTTGCGGCCGGCTTCACCGACGGCTTCTTCGAGACCGGCCTGCAACCCTGGGACGTCGCCGCAGGGTCGCTGCTGGTCACCGAGGCCGGCGGCTTGATCGGCAACTTCAGCGGCGAGTCCAACTTCCTGGAACAGAAGGAATGCCTGGCCGGCAACCCGAAGATCTACGCACAACTGGTCTCCATCATCGGCAAATACAGCAAGTTCGCCAGCGCCGGCGAAAAGACGGAGGTGCGCACGCGCTTGCACAAGAACCAGGCGAGCGCCGCCGCTGCCGTTGGCAGTGTGGCCGCCAGCCGACCCGTGGCTGACTCGCCCATGCCAGCCGCAAGCTCGAACGAGGCGCCACCACCCGCCAACTCCGACGCGCCATTCTGACCAGCCAGCGCGCGTCAAGGACACCGACACCTGAAACACCCCATGTCTGCGGACCCTGCGATTACCGAACCGAGCCGGCAGACGCCAGTGTTCGGCGAATTCGACGTGGTGGTGCTCGGTGGCGGACCGGCCGGGATCGCGGCGGCCACCGCGGCCGCACGCGGCGGTCGCAGCACGCTGTTGCTCGAATCCTATGGTTTTCTCGGTGGCATGGGCACTGTGGCCGGTGTCACGAATTTCTGTGGCCTGCATGCGAATGTGTTCGGCAAGATCGAGCAGGTGGTGCATGGTGTGGCCGACGACCTGCTCGCGCGCATGCGCTCGCTCGGCGGGTTGAACGAACCGCATCTGGTGTTCGGTGACCGCATCGCTGCCCAGGCTTATGACAATGCGGCGTTCAAGGTGGCCGCCGACCAGCTGGTGCTGGGCAGTGGCGCGCAGTTGCTGTTCCATGCGCTGGCCGTGGGCGTGGTCATGCGTGACGCCGGCAACATCGATGCGGTGCTGATCGAAACCAAGTCGGGCCGCCAGGCGGTGCGCGCGCGTTTCTTCATCGACTGCTCGGGGGACGGCGACCTGGCGTTTCACGCCGGTGCCGCATTCGAGAAGGGGACCGATGGGCTCGGCATGATGTATCCATCGACGATGTTTCGCGTCAACGGCGTCGACCCGGCACGGGCCAGCGAAGGCGTGCGCCAGATCGGCGCGCTGATGGAGCAGGCGCAGGCCCGGGGCCGCAAGTTTGCGCGCAAGGGACCGATCGTCAAACCGCAGAAGAACCCCAGCGAATGGCGGGTCAACGTCACACAATTGTCCAACCCCGACGGCAGCCCGGTCGACGGCACGGTGGCGGTGCAACTCAGCGCAGCTGAAGTACAGGGCAGGCAACAGATTGTCGACTTCTTCGATTTCCTGCGCAGCGCCGTTCCCGGTTTCGAGAAGGCCTATCTGCTGGAAATCGCACCCCAGGTCGGTGTGCGCGAAACCCGCCGCGTGCTGGGCGACTACCAGCTGACCGAGCACGACGTGTTGCAATGCGTTGACTTCGGAGACAGCATCGGTGTCAACGGCTGGATGATCGAGGAACACGTGGCCGGCAATGTCGCGCTGAAGTGGCAGGACATCCCGAACTGCCGCGGCTACAACCAGTTGCCCTGGCGCATGCTGCTGCCGCGCTCGATGGACAACCTGCTGGTCGCCGGGCGGTGTGCGTCGATGACGCACATGGGGCAGTCGGCCGCGCGGGTCTCGGGCGCCTGTTTCGTCATGGGCCAGGCTGCGGGCAGCGCTGCAGCCATGGCCTGCGATGCGGGTCTGGCCCCGCGCGCACTGGACACCGGCCTGCTGCAGGATCGGCTGCGGGCCGACGGTGCCTGGCTCGGCGGCGACACCTGAGCCGCAAGCCGACGCCATCGGCGGCAAGCGCAAGTCCTACACTGGCGCCATGAGACGATCTTCTGCAGACACGACGAGAGGCCGGCGCGCCCCATTGCCAGCGCCCCCGGCGCGGGCGATCGGACACTGATCGATGGCCGATGCGATCCCGAGTCACATGGCCGCGGTCCTGCTGACCGGTTACGGCGGGCTGGACAAGCTCGAATACCGCGAAGACGTGCCGGTACCCCAAGCTGCGGCGGGCGAGGTGCTGATCCGGGTTCGTGCCGCCGGCATCAACAACACCGACATCAATACCCGTGCGGGCTGGTACAACCAGTCTGTCAAAACCGGCACCGACGTCGATGGCGCGAAGTCGGGCTTTGCAGTGCAACATGCCGGCTCCGGCGACTGGGGCAGCGACATCCAGTTTCCGCGAATCCAGGGCGCTGACGTGGCAGGCGTTATCGCAGCGGTCGGCGCAGGTGTGGATCCACGGCGCATCGGCGAGCGCGTGATCTGCGATCCGTATTTCCACGCTCCGGGCGACACGAACGGCCTGCAGAGCACCGGGTTTCTGGGTGCGCATCGCGACGGCGGATTCGCACAATTCACTGTCGTACCCGGCGCCAACGCGATCACGATCGCGCACGATCTGCCGCTGTCGGATGCACAACTGGCCACGGTTCCATGTTCGGGCGGCACCGCGATGAACATGTTGCTGATGGCCGGACTGAGACCAGCGGACCACGTCCTGGTGTCCGGCGCCTCCGGTGGTGTCGGCAGCTTCCTGGTGCAAATCGCCCATGCCTCGGGCGCCACCGTCGTGGCCATTTGTGGCGCCGACAAATGCGACGCCGTGCTGAAGCTGGGCGCCCATGCGGTGGTCGACCGCGCGGTACCTGAGCTGGCCAGTGCGGTGCGCGTGGCGCTCGGCGGCGCGCCTCTGACCCTGTTTGCCGACGTCGTCGGCGGCGCTACGTTCGTCCCTTGCCTGGGATTGCTGGCGCCGGGAGGACGTTATGTCACAGCCGGCGCCATCGCCGGGCCGATGGTTACGCTGGACCTGCGCACGCTGTATCTGAAGAGCCTATCGTTTTTCGGATCCAGCGTCTATCGCCGGGATGCCCTGCCCACCTTGCTGGCGCTGCTGCCACGTGGCGGCGTGGTACCCGCCGTCGCCGACGTCTCGCCACTGGCACAGATCCGCATCGCCCAGACCGAGTTTCTGGCCAAGCACCATGTCGGCAGCAAGGTGCTGCAACCACCTTCATCCTGAACCCGAGGAGACCCATGACCCGCAAGACCTACGAGCAACTGCGCAGCGCGCGCTGGTTTGCCCCCGACGATTTCCGCTCCTTCGGCCACCGCTCACGCGCAATGCAGATGGGCTACGAGCGCGCCGACTGGCAAGGCAAGCCGGTGATCGCCATCATCAACACCTGGAGCGACATCAACAACTGCCA
>JBDTMH010000131.1:0-11964 GCA_039934375.1 Burkholderiaceae bacterium
CCGATCCACCGAGCCGAGTCGCCCGTCTCAGCTATGTCACCGGCGATGTCAGCATGCAGCCTGCGGGTATCGAGGAATGGTCGGAGGCGCATCTCAATCGCCCTCTCATTACTGGTGACAGCCTCTACACGGACCGCGCGTCTCGGGTGGAGCTGGAAGTGGGTGCAGCAACGCTGCGCCTTGATGAGCGCACCACCTTCAGGCTGCTCAATCTCGATGATTCGGCCGCGCAGGTCGAACTGACTGGGGGCACACTCAATCTCACCGTCCGCCACGTCTTCGAGGGTCAGACCTACGAGGTAGATACACCGACGCTTGCGCTCGTCATCGACCAACCTGGCCAGTATCGGATTGATATTGCGCCGAAAGGCGACTCGACGATGGTCTCGGTCATCGACGGCGATGGTGAAGTGTATGGTCGCGACAACGCGAGCTTCCAGATTCGCCAGGGTGAGTCCTACCGCTTCTATGACTCGCAATTGAAGGACTACGAAGTCCTCGATCTGCCGCGTCAGGATGATTTTGACCAATGGTGCTCCGAGCGCGCAGACCGCTATGAGCGCTCGCCATCGCGTCGTTACGTATCAGAAGACACGATCGGCTATGCCGACCTGGACGACTACGGCAGCTGGAGCTCGGCCGCGACCTACGGTTCGATCTGGTACCCGTCGCGCGTCGAAGCAGATTGGACACCTTACCGGAATGGGCATTGGTCCTGGATCGACCCTTGGGGTTGGACCTGGGTCGACGACGCGCCGTGGGGGTTTGCACCTTCGCACTATGGCCGCTGGGCCTATGTGGAAAGTCGCTGGGGTTGGGTGCCAGGGCCACGCAATGTGCGACCGATCTACGCGCCTGCGCTGGTCGCCTTTGTCGGCGGTGGAGGTTTCAGCGTGAGTGTTTCGAGCGGTGGCCCGGTTGGTTGGTTCCCGCTGGGTCCGCTCACCACTTCGGCGATCAGCACTGATGCTGTCTCACAGACCACCGAGTTGGCCCTTGCAGGCTTCACTGCTACGAACAGCGAGATTGCCGGCGATTTATTTCACAATGAATTCACCGGACCTGCCGGGTTCTACGGTCTAAAAGTGCTGGCGAGAAACAACAATACCGCTAATCAAGCCGTTATTCTGGGCGGTGGTGTTGGCACGACGATTGGCACGGTACCGGAACCAGGCACGCTGTCGTTGTTCGGTGTTGCCCTCCTCGCAGGCCTGGGTTTATCGCGCCGCAGTCGGGCTGCTCGCCAGGGCTAACGCCCGACACGCTGCATAGCTTGTGGTGGGCGCGGCGGGAGTTTATTTCCCGCCCGTCGCTACTACTAACGGCCATTGGCAGCGTGGCTCAGCAAACGGCGCTAGTAGCGCCGTTTTTTGCGTCCATGCTCGGGGCAGAGCCTCGCAGCCGATAATCGATTGCGCGGTACTGTTCGACTTCAGGCACTTTTTGCCAATCCTCCTTGGCAACCCAGGCACTTGCCAATAGCCACCTGTAGTGGGTCCGGAGTTTCACGATTGGCTCAAGGATTTCAGCAAGGGTGCTATCTCGTCGCGACCCGGGAAGTCCTTTTTCACCCGCGTCAACTCCTCAAGCTCTGCCCGCGCGAGCACCTTGTCGCCCGCTTGCAGATAAATTTTGGCCATCGTCAGATGAAATGCCGGCGCATCGGCTGATCGTGTCAGCACCTTTTTTTGCATTTCTATCGCCTTGGCGTGCTGGTTTTCGTTTGATAGCGCCATGGCCAGGGTGTCCATCAGTGTCAATTGGTCAGGCGCGCCCTTGAGCGCCCGCTCAGCCAATATCACTGCACCAGGGCGTTTTTGCTTGATCAACAGCCATGCGAGGTTGTTCAACACCACAGGGTTGGCTGGCTGCACTTCCAATACTTGCAGGTAACGCTTTTCAGCCAACGCCGTATTGCCAAGATTGTCCGCCCTGTCGGCAAGATAGACCAGAAACAACACGTCCCTCGGGTGGGCGGCGGCCCAAGTGTCGGCGAACTTGGTCGCTTCCGAAACTTTGCTGGCAGCCACGAGGGCGCGATGAAGATTGACTGGCGCCTGCGCCGGAAGGGACTTGGTCAGCGCCCTGCGATACGCCGCGGCCGCCAAATCCCAATGTTGTTCCCCGGCCTCGATATCTCCTTCCCATATGAAGCCGACGGCTTCGTTGGCGCGCTGGGTCTGGACGATTCTGGCCAGGGCGAGCGCATCTTTTGGACGTTTTTGATTCATTGCCGCGATGATCGAAATTTGCTGGGCGGCAAGGGAATTTGGGGCCAGTTCAAGTGCCCGTTTGGAGTTTTTGGCGGCTGCCGTGTAGTCACGATTCGCGAGGTTGATTTCGGACAGTCCTTGAAAGCCCAGCGGCGAGTCGGATTGTTGGGATGAAATCTTGCCAAATGTGCTGCTGGCCCGGTTCAGGTCGCCGCTGGCCATCAATGCGCGG
The DNA here is from genome assembly GCA_039934375.1 of Burkholderiaceae bacterium. Classification (GTDB taxonomy): domain Bacteria; phylum Pseudomonadota; class Gammaproteobacteria; order Burkholderiales; family Burkholderiaceae_C; genus CAISIP01. The sequence continues at coordinate 2,446 of JBDTMH010000131.1, forward strand.
GCCAGCCGGTCCAGCAACTCAGCGCTCAAGGGAAGCGCCGCGGCTCCTGTTTGGGCCGCAGTCAATGCATCAGGCACGTCCCCTCGAACCATGTGATAGTCGATCAATGCCAGCCGGGGCTCGGGGTCGATGGGACTGGCATTTATCGCCTCGCCCATCAGCTTGGCAACGTCCTCAGACTTGCCGCCGCTTCTACGCTTTAAATCTGCCAGTGCCAGCCAGCCTTGCACGCTCTTGGGATCGATCTTGAGCAAATTCTTCACGCGCGCCTCAGCTGCTTCCGGCTTCTTATCGATCAAGTCCAAACCCCCCAGCTTGATCACGGATGGAACGTAGCCCGGATTCAAGGCGACTGCCTGCTCGAAACTTTTGCGCGCGCTGACCCGGTCACCGCGCATCAAATAGACCAAACCACGCAGGTCGGCAGCTATCGGGCTGGTGGGTTGCTTTTTCTCAAGCACGTCGATCGCTCGCGCTGCCGCGTCAAACTCGCCGCGCTTCATGTGCGCGCTGATCAACGCCAGGTCGACGTTCACGCCCTGCTCGGCTGCCGCGATCGACTGCAGCTCGCTGAAGGCCGCATCCGCATTGCCCTTGGACAGCTGCAATATCGCGAGCGCGGTACGCGCCGAGTTGTCACTAGGCCGCATGGCAGCGGCGCGTCTGAACAATTCGTCGGCACCCTTGGCGTCATTGGCCAGCAACTGTGCGCGCCCGGCAAGCATCAAGGTATCGGCGTCTACGGCCGGCCTGAGCAACATAGGCCGCAACACGAACATCGCCCTGGCGGGTCGATCGGTACGCAAATACACCTGCGCCAGCAAACTGCGTGCGGCCGCAAATTGGGGTTGCAGTTCTACTGCCTGCGTCAAATAGGTTTCGGCTTGCGCCACCGCGTCGAGTTTGAGTTCCACCGCGCCGGCCAGGTGCAGCAGCGCCGCGTTCGTCGGAGCGCCGATTAGCAGGGCCTTCACCAGTTGACGGGTGCGCGCGAAGTCTCCGCGGGAAAAGGCGATCTGCGCCTCGTAGAACTTGGTCAACGGATCCTCGGGTTGCGCCTTCTTGAGCGCATCGAACTGCTGGGTGGCCGCGGTTTGATCCCGTTGGGTGATATACAGTGATATCAAAGTAGCATGCAATTGGACGTTGTCGGGGCGGATCGCCAGCGCCTGCTTATAGGCCTCGATTGCGCCCTTGGCATCCTTCTTGAGTTGCAGGAGCAGATTGCCTTTCAATTGCCATGCATCAAAATCGGTCGGTGCGCGGGCCAGCATTTCGTCCAGCGCCGCCAAAGCGCCATCGGTATCCGATGCACTTGCCTTGATACGGGCATTCGCGAGCAACACCTGCGGGGACTGCGGCGCCAGCTCCAGCGCCTTGACGATGGCCGCGCGCGCTTTGTCCGGCTGCTCTTGCACGGCAAAAGCCAACGCCACCAAGGTCTGTACCTCAGCCTCCGCAGGCTTGTCGTCGAGCACAAGCCCGGCATACTGGTCGGTCAGTTTCCTGAATTCCTGGCCTGCCATCAGTACCCCTGCCATCACCGGGGCGACGGCGGATCGCGGGTGTTTCAACTCGAGGGCGCGCTTGAGTTCGATCTCGGCCCCTGCCAAATCGCCTTGCTTGAACAGTGTTTTGCCAAGCAGAAAGCGCGCTTCAGCGGACTCGGGGTTGTCTTGCAGCAGATTCTTCAGTTGAATCGTGGCGGCCTTAAGTTCATTCTTTTCCAGATAGCCCTTGGCGGAGATGAGCAATGCGTCGCTACCTTTATCGCTACAAGCGCCCACCAGCAGGGCCATCAGCAGTACGCATTGACCAAAAAGAAAAGAACTCCTCTTCATGAAAATCTCTCCCGATTTGTTGCCAAGCATGCAGACGATTCTAGTAAGTCACGACGGTGCGTTGTCGACCAGTTGCGTCGGTTCAACCTGCCTGCAGGTCGCGGATCTGCTGCAGCGCGGCTGGATCTTCCATGGTGGTCAGGTCGCCGGCATCTCGCCCTTCGCACACCGCGACAATGGCGCGACGCAGCAGCTTGCCGCTGCGAGTCTTGGGCAAGGCCGTGACGAAGCGCACCCGGCTCGGACGTGCCACCGCGCCCAGGTCGTGGTCGACCTTCTTCATGATCTCGCCTTCGAGCTTCAGGCTCACGGCCGGGTCCTCCATCTCGCGTGCATCCTTGAGAATCACAAATGCCATTGCCGCCTGACCCTTGAGAGCGTCGGCGATACCGACCACGGCGACCTCCGAGACATTCGGATGGCCGGCGATGCTCTCCTCGATCTCACGGGTTCCGAGCCGATGCCCGGCGACGTTGATCACGTCATCGGTACGGCCGAGGATGAAGAAATAACCGTCTTCGTCGCGGATGCCCCAGTCGAAGGTGCTATAGATCAGCTTGCCGGGAATGCTCTTCCAATAGGTATTGACAAAGCGCTCGTCGTCGCGCCAAACCGTCTGCATGCAACCTGGGGGCAGCGGGCCCTCGATTGCAACCACCCCCTTTTTGCCAGCGCCGATCAGTTCCTCCCCGCTGATTTCGTCGATCAACTTGACGTCATAGCCGTAGATCGCCTTGCCCGGGCTGCCAAACTTGCTGGACGCCTGCTCCACGCCATTGGCCAATCCCAGGATCGGCCAACCGGTCTCGGTCTGCCAGTAGTTGTCGATGATGGGTTTGCCCAGGCTCGACGATATCCACTGCGCTGTCGGTTCGTCCAGCGGCTCGCCAGCCAGGAACAGCGCACGCAACGACGAAAGGTCGTACCTGGTCAACAGCGCCGGGTCCTGCTTCTTGAGCACGCGGATCGCGGTGGGCGCGCTGAACATCACGCTGACCTTGTATTTCTCGACCAGGCTCCACCAGACGCCGCCATCGGGCCGCGTCGGCAGCCCCTCGTACATGATGGTCGCCATGCCTGCGATCAGCGGGCCGTAAATGATGTAGCTATGGCCGACCACCCAGCCAATGTCGCTGGTGGCGAAATAGGTCTCGCCGGCATTGCCGCAAAAGATATGCTTCATGCTGGCGGCCAGCGCGACGGCATACCCACCGGTATCGCGCTGCACGCCCTTGGGCTTGCCGGTGGTGCCGCTGGTGTACAGCGTATAACTCGGGTGTGTGGCGTCGACCCACACACACGGCACCACGGCGTCCAGGTGTTTTTCGCGCAATGTATCCCAGCGGTGGTCGCGGCCCGCCACCAGATCCAGGGGCACCAGCTTGCGGTCGACCAACAGCACCGCTTCGGGCTTGTGGGCGGATATCTTGATTGCCTCGTCGAGCAGCGGCTTGTAGGGCACGACCTTGCCGCCACGCGACCCCGCGTCGGCACTGATCAGCAGCTTGGGTGTCGCATCCTCAATGCGCGAAGCCAGCGCGCCGGACGCAAAGCCGCCGAATACGACGCAATGGATCGCGCCGATGCGGGCACAGGCGAGCATCGCGAATGCGGCCTCGGCCACCATCGGCATGTAGATCAGGACGCAATCGCCTTTTTGCACACCGAGCGCCAACATGCTGGCGGCCATGCGTTGCACCTCCAGATGCAATTGGGCAAAGCTGTAAACCTGTTCCGTGCCGGTTTCACTCGACACTGCGATCAGCGCCGGCTGGGCTGCACGGTCGGCCAGGTGGCGATCGACCGCGTTGTGGCACAGATTCGTCACACCACCCACGAACCAGCGCGCAAAAGGCGGATGACTGTAGTCGCACACCTGGCTCGGCGCGGTCTTCCAGTCGATCAGCTGTGCCTGTTCGCTCCAGAACGCGTCACGGTCGGTGATCGAGCGTTGGTAGAAGTCGGCGTAGGTCGTCATGTTTCCTCCCGTTTCTTGTTGCTGCACTGCAACAGTCATTGTGTCCCTTGAACTTGCTACAGCCTGACGCTGTGCCTGCACGCCGCGCCCGGCAGGCCGACCCTCTCAGTCCGGCAACAAGCGGATCAGTCGACCGTTGCCGGCATCGGTCAGCACGTAGAGCAATCCGTCCGGTCCCTGGCGCACATCGCGGATGCGCTCACCGAGATCGGCCAACAACCGGGACTCGCGCACGACGCGGACGGTCGTGCCGTCGGATCGCCATTCGATGCGATCAAGAAATCGGCCAGCCAGCGCACCCACGAACAGGTTGCCGCGCCAGGCCTCGCCGTAACGGCCACTGGTCAGGAACACCATGCCGGAGGGTGCGATCGAAGGCACCCAGTAATGCACCGGTTGCTCCATGCCGTCCTTGCGCGTCAGCCCGTCACCGATCTTGCCGCCACCATAGTTCTCTCCATAGGTGATGACCGGCCAGCCATAGTTTCGACCTGACGCCGGCAGGTTGATTTCGTCGCCTCCCTGCGGGCCGTGTTCGTGGGTCCACAAACGCCCATCCGGCCCCAGCGTGGCGCCCTGCATGTTGCGGTGGCCATAGCTCCAGATCTCGGGGAGAGCACCGGCGCGATCGACAAACGGGTTGTCCGCGGGAATGCTGCCGTCCTTGTTCACCCGTACCACCTTGCCATGATGGTTGTCCAGTGTCTGCGCGTCGGCCATGCGTCTGAACCGCTCGCCGAGCGTCAGGAACAGGCTGCCGTCGGGCTTCCCGTTGCGCTGGCCTTCGACGATACGGCAGCCGAAATGCGCATTGCTGGCGAACTTCGGTCGCTGGCTGAAGATGACCTGCACGTCCTGCAGACGGTCGCGTCCATCGGACAGGCGCGCGCGGGCCAGCGCCGTACTGTTGCCGTCACCCTGTGATGCCGGCTCGGAAAAGCAGAAGTAGAGCGTTCGGTTGCTTGCAAAGTCACTGTCCAGCAACAGGTCGAGCAGACCGCCCTGCCCCTGCACCACCATCGGTGGCAATCCCGCCAGCGCCGTGCCAACGCGCCCATCGGACTCGATGACGCGCAGCCGTCCGACCCGTTCGGTGACGAGGAATCGACCCTGTGGCAGGAACGCCAGTGCCCACGGGTTCTGCAGTCCGACGGCCACGTCTTGCGGCCTGACGCCCCCGGCCAGGCCGAGCGCCGGAACGGTCAGCGTCAGCGACATTGCCACCCCTCGAAAAACCACCAGCCAGCGGCTGACCCAGGTCGCCGACATGTTGCGCGAATGTGGCACGTTCGTTGGCGCTGAGGCCTGCTGCATCAGTCGTCGATACGGACCACGACGCGGCCGCGCACCTTGCCATCCATCAGCGCAGCGGCCTTGTCGATGACGCCGGCCAGTGGAATCTCGTCGATCATGGTCTCCAGCAGCGCTGGATCGAGGTCGCGCGCAAGCCGTTCCCAGGCACGCTGGCGACGCTGCAACGGCGCCATGACCGAGTCGATGCCGGCCAGGGTCACACCGCGCAGAATGAAGGGCAACACCGTCGTGGGCAGATCGCTTCCCTGCGCCAGCCCGCAGGCCGCAACGACGCCGCCGTAGCGCGTCTGCGCCAGCGCATTGGCCAGGGTGAACGAGCCCACCGCATCGACCACACCCGCCCAGCGTTCTTTTTGCATCGGCTTGCCGACGCTGGCCAGTTCCGCCCGCGCCACGATGGCGGACGCTCCCAGCGCCTTGAGATAGGCCTCCTCGCTGGCCTTGCCAGTCGCGGCAACGACCGAATATCCGAGCCGTCCGAGAATCGCCACCGCCACACTGCCCACGCCGCCAGTGGCACCGGTCACCAGGATATCGCCCGAGGCCGGTGTGACTCCATGGTCTTCCAGCGCCAGCACACACAACATCGCCGTATAACCAGCCGTCCCGATCGCCATCGCCTGACGCGCTGTGAAGGCCTCGGGAAGCCGCACCAGCCACTGTCCCTTGAGCCGCGCCATTTGCGCCAGGCACCCCGGATGCGACTCGCCGACACCCCAGCCATTGTGGACAAAGCGGTCACCCGGTTTCCAGTCGGGATGTTGCGACTCGAGCACCGTACCGGCGCCATCGATGCCGGCCACCATTGGCCAGGACCGCACCACGGGTCCCCGGTTCGTGATCGCCAGCCCATCCTTGTAGTTGAGCGTTGAATATTCGACGCGCACCGTGACATCGCCGTCAGGCAACGTCGAAGCGTCGCGATCGGTCAAGCGTGCGCTGAAGGTGTCGGTCTTGTTCAGTTCGATAGCCTTGTACATGGATTCTCCAGTGATTCGTGGGCGCCCAGACTGTCATTGGACGGTCCTGCAATGCGGGTTTTGCACCATCGTAGCGGATCTGGCGTGTACCAGCCTTGCCCTCGGTCGTGCGGGTTGATCCGTAGCGCTACGCCACCGACGCGGTCATAGGCCCTGAAAAATGTGGCTAAAATGCCGCAAACTATTTGAAATCAAGCACTTGCATGGGCCGACGGCTTGACCGCCCTGGCACTGCCATTTACCCTCCCCTCCATGCGTTGCATTCCAACCCTGACCGCGCTGCTGCTGACCATGGTATTTGCCCATGGCGCCCATGCAGCGCCGCAGCAGCAGGGTGCATCGGACGATCTGGACAAACTGCTGGCCGAGCGTGGTTTGATCGGTCACATCACCCAGGTCGGACAGGCCGTCGGCGGCAAGGCCTCGGAACTGGTCATCAGCGCCATGGGATTCCTGGGCGTACCGTACAGGCGCGGTGGCAACAGCGCCGAGACCGGTTTCGATTGCAGTGGATTCGTGCGTGCGATGTACCAGCAGACCATCGGGCTGATACTGCCGCGCACCGCAGACCAGCAGGCCGCGGCGACGGTAGAAATCGACAAGAACGACTTGCAACCAGGCGACCTGGTGTTCTTCAACACCTTGCGCCGTGCCTTCAGCCACGTCGGCATCTATGTCGGCGACAACAAGTTCATCCACTCGCCCAGGCCCGGTGCCGAAGTACGGGTGGAAGACATGAGCATCAGCTATTGGCGCTCGCGCTTCAACGGCGCGCGCCGGGTCGAGACCGCGTCCGTGCGCCCCTGACGCGGGCCACAACGGCCCGCACCGGCTCAGGGCATGCGCACGCCCCCCTTGCGTGCCTTGATCAGCCGGGCAGCCCGCACCACACCCAGCACGGCACGGCTCACGACATCGGGCTGGTCCATATGGACATTGTGGCCGGCATCGCCGACGACCTTGATGCGTCCCAGGCTGGACATGCGCGACATCCGGCGCTGACTGGCCTCCCACACCTTGCCCAGTGCCTTGGGCCAGCGGCTGGTGGCGTTACTCTGCGTCAGCACGATGAGTGGCACGTCCGGAAACGTGCCCGCGCGTCGCGCCTGCTTGAGCGTCAGCGGCGCTGCCATCAGCTCGGACCGGGGGACCGGCGGCATGACTGACAGCAGGGCCTCCGGCGGCTCGTACAACAACCGGTTGACGCCGTACTGGCGACAACGCTGCGTGAATTGCTCGTGTCGGGCATCGACCAGCACCACGCCGCAGACCTCGTCGGGGTAGGTCTTGGCAAACAGCTTCACGATGGTGCCGCCCAGGGAATGGCCGACCAGCACATAAGGCGGCGCCAGCCCTTCGGTACGCAGCATGTCGCGCAGTTCCAGCACGATCTGCAGACCGTCGCGCGACGCCTGGGACGCTTCGCTTTGGCCATAACCGGCCCGGTCGTAGGCAACCGCGCAGGTGGTCTGCGAAACTACGTTGAAAACCGGCGCCCAGTTGCGCTTGCCCTGGCCGATGCCGGATTCAAATACCACGGTCGGCGAGCCGCTGCCGGTCACCACCAGAGAGCGAATGCCGAACGCCGTCTGGCTGAATCTGGCGGGCGGAAGTACCGACTCGAGTTGTGGCTTGCGGCGCAACAGTCGAAAGATGGACGGCAGCCGCCGCGCCACGCCCGGCGCCGCCGGCTTGGCACTGCTGCCCTTCTTCGGGGCCGCGGCCTCGCCGTCACGGCCAGTGCCGACCAGCGGCACCGTGTCGGCGCCGTTCAGGTGCTGCGGCTCCCGGCGGCTCACCAGAACAGCTCCGCGCACAACGCGGCGCTGCTGTGCACCTTGGGAGCGGCAATGCAACTCACTGGACGCGCCGTCGCCATTCAGCGTCGCGCCGGCGGCAGATCGGTACAGCTGCCGTGGGCGACCTCCGCCGCCATCCCGATGCTCTCGCCCAATGTCGGATGCGGATGAATCGTCTTGCCGATGTCCACCGCGTCCGCGCCCATCTCGATGGCCAGCGCAATCTCGCCGATCATGTCGCCGGCATGAGTGCCGACAATGCCGCCACCCAGAATCTTGCCATGCCCATGAGCCTCTGGCGAATCGTCGAACAACAGTTTGGTGAAACCCTCGTCCCGACCATTGGCAATCGCCCGGCCTGATGCGGTCCACGGGAACAGCCCTTTCTTGACCTTGATCCCCTGGGCCTTGGCCTGGTCTTCGGTCAGGCCAACCCATGCCACTTCCGGATCCGTATACGCCACGCTGGGAATGACCCGGGCATTGAAGGCGGCTCTGGCCAGTTCCTTGTTGCCCTGCAGTTCGCCGGCGATGACCTCGGCCGCGACATGGGCCTCATGCACGGCTTTATGAGCCAGCATTGGTTGGCCGACGATATCGCCAATGGCAAAGATGTGCGACACGTTGGTACGCATCTGCATGTCGACCCCGATGAAGCCCCGATCGGTGACGGCCACGCCGGCCTGCTCGGCGCCAATCTTCTTGCCATTGGGCGAGCGCCCCACCGCCTGCAGCACCAGGTCGTAAGTCTGCGGCTCGGGTGCCTTGCCACCTTCCTGCGCCGCGGCGAAATGCACCTGGATACCGGCGTCGGTCGCCTTGGCCGACACAGTCTTGGTATTGAGCATGATGTTGTCAAAACGCGGTGCGTTCAGCTTCTGCCAGACCTTGACCAGATCGCGGTCGGCGCCTTGCATCAGACCGTCGAGCATCTCGACCACATCCAGCCGCGCGCCGAGCGTGCTGTATACCGTGCCCATCTCCAGGCCGATGATGCCCCCGCCCAGGATCAGCATGCGCTTGGGCACCCCTTTGAGCGCCAGCGCGCCGGTGGAATCCACGACGCGTGGATCGTCGGGCATGAACGGCAGACGCAGGGCTTGCGACCCGGCGGCGATGATGCAGTTGCGAAAGCCGATGGTCTGCGTCTTGCCGGTTTTCTGCTGGGCAGCGCCGGCGGTCTCTTCAACACGCACATGGTTGGGGCCGACAAAAGCGCCATAACCACGCACCGTCGTCACCTTGCGCATCTTGGCCATCGCCGCCAGGCCGCTGGTGAGCTTGCTCACGACCTTGCCCTTGTGGGCACGCAGCTTGTCGACATCGACCCGCGGTTCGGCATAGCTGACACCCAGGTCTGCGAAATGGCGCACCTCGTCCATCACCGCAGCCACATGCAACAAGGCCTTGGACGGTATGCAGCCCACGTTCAGGCAGACGCCGCCGAGAGACGCGTAACGCTCGACCAGTACCACCTTCAGTCCCAGGTCTGCGGCCCGAAAGGCCGCAGAGTAGCCGCCCGGGCCTGCGCCCAGCACCAGCAGGTCGCACTCGAGGTCGACGGCACCGTCGAATGCCGGCACAGCCGCTGCCGGGTTGACGGCGGG
>JBDTMH010000132.1:0-11795 GCA_039934375.1 Burkholderiaceae bacterium
GCGCTATCGGGACAGCTTTTGGCGGATCAGGTCGATGTGGTTGCGCAGCGCGTAGAGTTCGTCAGCGTGCGACAGCGGAATCACGACCTTGCCGACGCGCGCTTCGAGCTGGTCGAGTTCGAGCAGCAGATCGGGCATCGCGTCGTTGCCGTCGCCGACCCGGTCTTCGATGTCGCGCAGCTGCGCGTACCAGCGGAACACCCGTGATCGGATCCTGAATTCATACAGTGGCGGAACGATGCGCGACAACGGCAGCAGCAGCGCCAGGATGATGCCCAGCGACAGCCACATGCGCTCAAGCAGGTTGGCCAGCTGGAACGGCAGATAGCGCTGCAACAGCGGCACCCCATTGCGTATCGTGCGCTCGGCCTCCTTGGCCAACGGAAATTCGGCGTTGGCCGCCAGCGGATACTCGCGCGAGCGGCTGAACCAGCCGGCGCCACCGTGCAGCGTCAGTGACGCTTGGGAGAACAGCTGCAGCACTGCCGGATGCAGATTGGCCCGGGCCAGCAGCGTGGTGGTGGTGGCCACCAGATGCACGTCGGCTGGCGGCACGTCGGCGGCCAGGTCGACCACGCCGCGCGGCAGTGTGACCGGAACCAGAAACGGCAATCTGCGCGAATAGGCCTCGTTCTGCGCGAAATTCATCAGCCGTACCCCCGGCGTCTGCAACAGCATCTGCACCATCAGCGATTCGGGCGCCGACGCGAACACCAGTGCGTCGATGCTGCCATCGAGAAAGGCCACGGTCGCGTCGGTCTGGCCCAGCTGTGACAACTGCAGGCCGGCGGTCTCCAGCCGATTGAGCTCGAACAGCGACGCCATCAATGTCGGCACACCACTGCCCGGCGTTCCGACATTGATTCGCAGCTTGGCCAGTTCGGACAGGCTGTCGAGTGTTCCGGTCGGGTTGATCTTGCGCGCGGCTCGCTCCTGGTAGAACAGCCACACCGGTTCGACAAACAGGTTGCCCAGCGACACCGGCGAGGTTCCGTCGTCCTGCGACGGCTTGCGGCTGCCGCCTTGCACGAAACCGAGATCGGCCTGGCCGTTCTGCACCATGCGCAAGTTGTCCGACGAACCTTCGCTGGGGACCAGTACCACCGTGATGCCGCTGGCGGCCAGCGCGTTCTGGTAGCGCGTGCCGAATTCCGCATAGGCGCTCTGTGCCGGACCGGTGGCCAGGCGCACCTGTTTCGGGGGGATCGGGTCCAGCCACACGTAAGCCAGCGCCAGCAGCGCGATCGCCAGCGCGATGAACGGCCCGGCCGATACGATCAGTTCGCGCAGTGACAACAGCGAGTAGCGGATCGTCCGGGGCATGTTGTCAGCCTGCGCCAGCAGGCGACGCCGGTGCAAGGTCGCAGGCCGCGGGCCAATGCTGGGCGCCGATGGTGATGCCCCGCGCGGCCAGTACCGCGCGCACCACTGCACGCGCGGTCACCTCGGCGGCGAGTGTGGCCAGCTGCATCATCGCCGCTGGCTGGCCCGAATTACCGGTTCCCAAGGCGAATATCGTGTCCCCGTCTGACATCGTGTGCACCGGGTTGATCGCCCGGGCCAGTCCGTCGTGCGCGACCTGTGCGAGTCGATGGGCCTGGGCCTTGCTGAGGATGGCGTCGGTGGCGACGACGCCCAGTGTGGTGTTGGTGCCTGCCAGCAGTGGCCGGGGCGTTTCGCCGGCGATGATGGCACGGCGGATATCGCGCAGCGAGCAGCCGTCGTCGTTGCGGGCGCCGGCCAGCACCCGCCCGCTGGCGGGGTCGACCACGTCGCCCAGCGCGTTGCAGGCCACCCAGGCACCGACCGTGACCCCATCGACCGTCAGTGACGCGCTGCCGATGCCGCCTTTCATTGCCCCTGCGATGCCGAACAATTTGCCGACCAGCGCGCCGGCGCCGGCGCCTACGTTGCCGGCTTCGGGCGGGCGACGGCTGGCAGCCACACAGGCCTGGTACCCAGCCTGGGCATCGGGCCGGATGCGCGCGTCTCCGACCGGCAGATCGAACAATACCGCCGCCGGTACGATCGGCACCAGACCATAATGCACCGGCAGGCCGATGCCGTTTTCTTCCAGCCAGCGCATCACGCCGGCAGCGGCGTCCAGACCCCAGGCACTGCCACCGGCCAGCAGGATGGCATGTACCTTGTCGACCAGGTTCGATGGATGCAGCAGATCGGTCTCGCGGGTTCCGGGGGCTGCGCCGCGTACGTCCACGCCAGCCACAGCACCGTCGCGTGCGATCACTACGCTGCAGCCGGTGGGGCGGCGATCATCGGTGAACTGACCGACCTCGATGCCGGCGACGTCGGTGATCGCGTCAGTGCCGGTCCACCATGGGCTTGGGGTGGAAAGGCTGGGGGGGCGCTCGGCGGTACTCATCGTCCGATTGATTATCCACCTGCGGGCCAGCGTCCAAGACCTGCCAACTGCGCCGCACCGGAGCCGCGGCGCAGGTCTATTTGCGCAGCAGGCGCATACCGTTGGCCACCACCAGCAAGCTGGCGCCGACGTCGGCGAAGACCGCCATCCACATGGTTGCCAATCCTGCCACTGCCAGTGCCAGGAACACCAGCTTGATGCCCAGTGCCAGCACGATGTTCTGCACCAGCACGCCATGGGTCGCGCGGGACAGGCGTACGAATTCGGCGATCTTGCGCAGGTCGTCGTCCATCAGCGCGACGTCGGCGGTTTCGATGGCGGTATCGGTGCCCAGCGCGCCCATGGCAAATCCGATGTCGGCACGTGCCAGTGCCGGTGCATCGTTGATGCCGTCGCCAACCATACCCACGACACCCTCGCCGGCCAGCGCCTCGATCGCCAGGCGCTTGTCCTCTGGCAGCTGGTTGCCGCGCACCTCGGTCAGGCCGACGTCGCTGGCAATCGTCTGTGCCGCCGCGAGGTTGTCGCCGCTGAGCATCAGGGTGCGGATGCCCATGGCATGCAGTTGTGCAATCGCATCCCGACTTTCGGGCTTGACGGTGTCGGCCACTGCGAACAGGGCGCGCACACTGGACGCGCCGATCAGCATGACCACCGTCTTGCCCTGGTTTTCCAGGGGCGTCAGTCGCCTTTGCAGTGCCGGAGTGGCCAGCCCCATGTCCTGAACCAGGCGCCAGTTGCCCAGACTCCATGGCTGACCGTCGATTTGTCCGCGCACGCCGCGGCCAGGCAGAGCTTCGAACTGCGCCACCTCCAGCGCCAGCAGGCCGTCGGCCGCTGCGGCCTTGGCGATGGCCTGTGACACCGGATGATCGGAGCGCGCCGCGAGGCCAGCCGCCAGTTGCCGCCACTGCGGGACGGCGGAGTCTGGCGCCTGTGCGTCGGCCGCTTCGCAATCGGTCTGCACGGGTTGCCCGTGGGTGATGGTGCCGGTCTTGTCCAGCGCGAGCCAGCGCAGTTTGCGGCCTTGCTCCAGGAACACGCCGCCCTTGACCAGGATGCCCTTGCGCGCGGCCGCGGCCAGCGCGCTGACGATGCTCACCGGCGTCGATATCACCAATGCGCAAGGGCAGGCGATGACCAGCAGCACGAGCGCCTTGTAAATCCAGTCCAGCCAGTCGCCCTGGCCCAGCAGCGGCGGCACCAGCGCCACGGCGGCGGCGATCAGCAGCACTGCCGGGGTGTAGATGCGTGCGAACGCGTCGACCCAGCGCTGGGTCGGTGCTTTGGCCGCCTGCGCCTGCTCCACCGCATGGATGATGTGGTCCAGCGTGGTGTTGCCGGCCGCTGCCATGACCCGATAGTCGAAGGCCCCAGACTGGTTGATGGTGCCGGCGAACACCTTGTCGCCAACGTCCTTGTCCACCGGCAGGCTTTCACCGGTGATCGGTGCCTGGTTCACGCTGGTGCGGCCTTCGACGATGACGCCGTCCAGCGCGATGCGTTCGCCCGGGCGTACCCGCACCCGCGCCTGCAGCGCCACCTGCTGCGCCGGCTGTGACACCCATTGCCCATCGGCTTGCTGCACCATGGCCGTTTCCGGTGCCAGTTGCATCAGGTCCCGTATCGCATGGCGGGCCCGCTCCAGCGACAGTGCCTCGATGCGCTCGGCCAGTGTGAACAGCACCATTACCATCGCCGCCTCGGGCCAGTGCTGCAGCAGCAAGGCGCCAGTGACCGCGATGCTCATCAAGGCATTGATGTTGAGGTTGCCGCTGCGGATCGCGACCCAGCCCTTGCGATAGGTCGTAAGGCCGCTGCCAGCGATGGCTGCCACCGCCAGCGCGGCCACCAGCCAGGTCGATTGGCCCATCCATCCGACCGCTTCGGCCGCCAGCGCAGCCAGCCCCGACAGCAGCAGCGGCCACCAGGGTTTCGGCGGCTCTGTGACGAGTGTCCGTGTTGCTGTGGCCTCGATGACCTCGGGCGTGAAGCCCAACGTGCGAATGGCCTGCAGCACCGGCGCTACACCGTCCTGCGTGTGCGTCACGGTGATAGATCGCTGAATCAGGTTGAACGCCATGCCCTGGACCCCGGCCATGCCGTCAAGCTTGTTGCGGATCATTGCCTCTTCCGTCGGGCAATCCATCTGCAGAATGCGGATCTCTGTGATTCGGCTGCCATCGGGCGCGGCCGCGGTCTGATCCGCGCGGCGCAGCTGGACCGGTGCAGCTGCGCAGCAGTCCGATGCGCCGACCGCGACGCCGCCCTGGTCCACGGGCACTGAAGCACAGCAACTGTCGGACGATGCGCCATGGCTGCCGGCTTGTTCAGGCGCGCAGTGGTCGTCGATGGCGACATCCGCAGTGCGGGTATGCGGCGCGTGGTCGTGTGGATGGTCGTGGCGGTTCGATGTGGGCATGGATTTATGAATTTCAGACATGGTTCCGGTTCCTGTGGGACCATTGGAAACCCTGAACCCACTTGAAGGTCAAGCCATGCTGCCAGAATGCCCCTCCTATCTGATCGGTCAAGCCGCGACACGCAGTGGAGTGTCGGCTGCGAACATCCGCTTCTACGAAAAGACCGGGCTGTTGTCGGCAGGACAACGCAGTCATAACAGCTACCGCAGTTATGACGACCGCGATGTGCACCAATTGCGTTTCATCCGCCTGTGCCGCGCCATGGACATGTCGCTCGATGAGGTGCGCACCTTGCTGTACCTGGACCTGTCCAGCAAGGTCGATTGCGTCGTGGCCAACGACGCATTGGAATCGCACATCGCCCATGTGCGCGAACGCTTGCGCGAGTTGCGGATATTGCAGCGTGACCTGCTGGAATTGCGCAGCCGTTGCGATGGCACGGGACCGAAATGCCGCATCATCGAGGCCTTGCATGAACGGGCCGACCGCATCAACCGGGATGCGCCGGCGGTGCGCGGCCATCGCCATGTGTAATCGGCCGGGGGGTTTGCCCTCGACCTGCCTTTGTTACGCTACAGGCAACGGAACAGATCGAAACGCACAGCATAGATACGACCATGGAAAACACGTGGCTTGATCCTGAAGCCCAGATTCGCCTGGGCGTCTTCGTCGGTGTCTTCGCGCTGATGGCGCTCTGGGAAGTGCTGGCTCCGCGGCGCCAACCGATCACCGGGCGCCGCAAACGTTGGCCGTCAAACCTCGGCATCGTCGTGCTCAATACCTTGCTGCTGCGCCTGTTGTTTCCGCTGACCGCGGGCGGACTTGCCATGCTCGCCCAGCGCCATCAATGGGGTGTTTTGCACCACATCGCGCTGCCGGTCTGGGCGCAACTGGCCGTGGCTTTCGCTTTGCTGGACCTGGCGATCTATCTGCAACACCGCCTGTTTCACATCGTGCCGGTATTCTGGTGTCTGCACCGCATGCACCATGCCGACACCGAGTTCGACCTGACCAACGGCCTGCGATTTCATCCGCTCGAGATTGTGTTGTCGATGGCGTTCAAGTTCGTGTTGATCGTGGCCATCGGGGCACCTGCATTGGCCGTTCTGATGTTCGAGGTGGTGCTGAACGCCACCTCGATTTTCAACCATGGCAATGTCGTATTACACCTGGGGCTGGATCGACGCCTGCGCTGGATTTTGGTGACGCCCGACATGCATCGGGTGCACCATTCGGTATACCGGCAGGAGACAGACTCCAACTTCGGCTTCAACCTGCCATGGTGGGATCGCCTGTTCGGTACCTACCGCGCGCAACCGCAAGACGGTCATACCCGCATGCAGATCGGCCTGCCCATTTTTCGAAACCAGAAATGGCTGCGGCTGGACCGCATGTTGCTGCAGCCCTGGGCCCATCCGGAACCGGACAAGGACTGACGGGAATCACTGCACCCACCGGTCGCAGCCTGCCCGCATCACGGCCCGCTTTTCCCGTCGCGAGGTTGACCGACGGTTCACGCTGCGAGGGTGGCGCAGTGGGCTCAGCCATGGCCTTGCCCCAGTTCGTCGAGGATGGGACAGTCCGGCCGGTGGTCCCCGTGGCAACAGTCGATCAGGGTTTGCAAGGTGCGTTTCATCGTGGTCAGCTCCTCGATCCGCTGGTCCAGTTCTGCCACATGGTGTGCCGCGATGCGCTTGACGCTCTCGCTCGGGCGGCGCTTGTCTTGCCATAGCTTGAGCAGATCCGAGATCTCCGGCATGCTGAAACCCAGGCTGCGCGCGCGCTTGATGAAGCGCAGCGTGTGCACCTCCTTGTCGGAATATTGCCGGTAGCCGGAATCGGTGCGCGACACCGCGGGCAACAGACCAAGGGCTTCGTAGTGCCGCGCCATCTTGGCCGACACATTGGCGCGTTTGGCTGCCTCGCCGATATTCAGATGGGCCGTGGCGGCTGTCGATGTCATTGGCGGCTGCCTTTCCATTTGCGCAGCATCAGTGCATTGGTCACCACGCTGACACTGCTCAGCGCCATCGCGGCGCCGGCAATCATCGGATTGAGCAGACCGAAGGCCGCCAGAGGCACCCCGACTGCGTTGTAGACAAACGCCCAGAACAGGTTCTGCCGGATCTTCGCATAGGTCTTGCGCGAGATGTCGATGGCATCGGACACCAGTGCCGGGTCGCCGCGCATCAGCGTAATTCCTGCTGCATGCATCGCAACGTCGGTGCCGGTGGACATCGCGATACCGACATCGGCTGCGGCCAGCGCCGGCGCATCGTTGATGCCGTCACCAACCATCGCCACCGTGGCGCCTTCGGCCTTGAGTTCACCGACGATGCGCGCCTTGTCCTCGGGCAACACATCGGATCGGATCTCGTCGATGCCGAGTTGCCCACCCACCAGCTGTGCGCTGCCGCGGTTGTCGCCGGTCACCAGCACGGTCCGGATGCCTTGCCGCTGCAGTTGGGCGATCGCGGCCTTGGCGCCAGGCTTGACGGTGTCGCCAAATGCCAGCAGCCCCAGCAGCATCGGCTGCTGGCTGACGTCGGCGACCCATGACACCGTACGACCCTGCGCCTGCAGCGCGTCGGCCTGCGCGGCCATAGGTGCGAGGTCGACCTGCAGCTCGTCCATCATGCGGCTGCTGCCCAGGCGCAGGTCGCGCGCGCCGACCCTGGCGGCCATGCCACGGCCGGGAATGGCGCGCAATTGCGACGCGGTTGCCGGCACGGCACCGGCTAGTTGCGCGGCCTTTTGCACCGCCCGCGCCAGCGGGTGTTCGCTGCCGGCCTGTATCGACGCGGCCAGTGCCAGCAATGCCGTGCGATCACCGTCGACAGCCTCTGCCTGAACCAGTTCGGGTTTGCCTTCGGTCAGCGTACCGGTCTTGTCGAAGCCGATCACGCGGACCTTGTGCGCGATCTCCAGCGCTTGTGCGTCCTTGATCAGGATGCCATGGCGCGCCGCAACGCCGGTACCGGCCATGATGGCGGTGGGCGTGGCCAGACCCAGCGCACAAGGGCAGGCGATGACCAGCACCGCGACCGCATTCAGAATGGCGCTTTCCCAGTTCCCGGTCGCCAGTCCCCAGGCCAGCAGCGTGACCAGTGCGATACCGATCACCACCGGAACGAAGACCGCGCTGACCTGGTCGACCAGGCGCTGGATCGGCGCTTTTTTCGCCTGCGCCGACTCCACCATGCGTACGATGCGCGCCAGCGTCGACTCGGCGCCGATCGCGCTGGTGCTGACGACCAGCAGGCCGTCAGCGTTGACGGCGCCGCCGGTGACCTTGTCACCGGCGTGTTTGGCCACCGGCAGGCTTTCACCGGTGACCAGGGATTCATCCACTTCGCTGGCGCCTTCCACCACCAGGCCATCGACCGGCAACCGTTCGCCCGGGCGCACCACGACCAGGTCGCCCAGTCGCACCTGCTTGATCGGTAGTTCCTGCTCCTGGCCGTCGCGACGCACGCGGGCGGTTTCGGGCCGCAGTGCGTTGAGCGCGCGGATCGCGGCAGTGGTCTGGCGCTTGGCGCGCGCCTCCAGCCATTTGCCCAGCATGACCAGCGTGATGACCACGGCTGATGCCTCGAAATACAGGTGCGGAGTGCCGTGGGCGGAATGCTTGAACAGCAGGTACAGACTCAGGCCATAACCGGCAGAGGTGCCCAGCGCGACCAGCAGGTCCATGTTGCCGGCGCCGGCTCTCAACGCGGCCCAGCCCGAACGATAGAAACGTGCACCGAGCCAGAACTGCACCGGTGTCGCCAGTGCCAGCTGCGCCCAGCCGGGTAAGGCCCAGTCCATGCCCAGCGGCATGCCCAGCATCGGCAACACCAGCGGCAGCGACAGCAACGCAGCGACCGCGATCGGCCACCAGGTGTTGTCGTGGGGATGCACAGGTTCGGCTTCGTCCGCGCCCTCGGGCGAAGCGGCGTGGGCCACGTAGCCGGCTTTCTCGACGGCAGCGATCAGGGTTTCGACCGGAATTTGCGGTCCGGTCACGGTGACCAGGGCCTTTTCGGTTGCCAGGTTGACCTCGGCTGAGATGACGCCGGGAATCTTTTTCAAGGCCTTTTCAACCCGCCCGACGCAGGACGCGCAGGTCATGCCTTCGATCGGCAAGGTCCAGTCCATCGCTGTGGGTGGTAGTGCGGCGGCGGTGGAAGCAGACATGGATATTTCCGATCGATATACAGGCGGTAGGCATGGACAATGACGTTAAGTCTGTACCTTGCCATGATGGCAGGGTCAAGCGAGCCTTGTGATTGCCCATAAGAGTGGCGTGGGGATCCTTCGGGTGGCCTTGACCTTGACATTGTGGCAAGGTCCAAAGTACGGGCTATTGTCACTTTTCAGGAGCATTCGATGATTGAATTCACCATCAACGACATGAGTTGCGGCCACTGCGCCAGCACGATCACCAAGACTGTGCGCGCGCTCGATTCCGAGGCCAAGGTCGATGTCGATCTGGCGCACAAGAAGGTGCAGGTTGAGTCGACGCAAGACCGCGCCACCATTGCCGCCGCCTTGAGTGAAGCCGGCTACCCGCCGGCCTGACCGACTGCCATCCGCTGCGTGCTTGAGGTGGCGCAAGGTGGTTGCGTGAACGGCGCTGCCAGGTCGCGCTGTGAAGGCGCTATGTGAGGCCGCTGTGCGCCGACTGACTACACTTGGCAACCATGAAGCTGTTGCACCTGTCGTTCGGCCTTGTTTCCGTGCTGTTTGTCGGCCACGCGGCGGCAGCGTCGGCCAGTGTTTTCCTGGAGGACCTGACCACCACCCAGGTGGCGGCCGTGCTGCAGCAGGGTACGACGACCATCATCATTCCGGTGGGAGGAACCGAGCAAAGTGGGCCCCACCTGACGCTGGGCAAGCACAATGCGCGAGTCCGGGTACTGGCCGGGCGGGTCGCCCAGGAGCTGGGCCATACGCTGGTGGCACCGGTGGTGGCTTATGTTCCCGAAGGCCGGATCGATCCGCCGACCGAACACATGCGCTTTGCCGGCACCATCTCGATACCGGAGCCGGTGTTCGTCGCCATGCTCGAGGGTGCGACACGCAGTTTCTGGCAGCACGGATTCCGCGACGTGATCCTGGTAGGCGACCATGGCGGTTATCAGCATGCACTGAAGGCACTGGCGACCCGGCTTGAGGCCGCTGCCCCCAAGGGCCGACGGGTATCGTTCGTCGACAGCTTTTACCAGGCCACGCAGACCAGCTATGTCGCCAGCCTGAAGGCGCAAGGCCTGAGCGATGCCCAGATCGGCATCCACGCCGGCAGTGCCGACACATCGCTGCAGATGGCGGTGGCGCCGACGACGGTGTTCCCGGAGTTTTTCGAGCAGGCTGCGCGCGAAGGTCGCAAGGGCGGTACCACTGGCGACCCGCGCCCGTCCAGCGCCGCGCTCGGGCAGCCGGGGGCGACGGCGGTCGTGCGCGACACAGTGCTGGCGATTCGCAAGATCGTGTCATCCGCGCATTGAACTCGCGCGTTACATTCCTGATGGCTGCTGCCTGCGCCGCGGCGCAATTCGTCCCGATTCCTATTTCCCCCATCTCGTCATGAACATGCAACGGATCGCTATCGGCATCACGCTGGCCTTGATCGGCAGCCTGGCTTCGGCCTGGGTTGCGCTGGCACAGGCACCCGTGCCAGCCCCCGTCACGTCCGCCGCTGCAGCCATGCGTGTCGGGGTCGACGTCGTGCCGGGCATGCCGCCGGTAGCCGACGCGAACAACCTGTACCGGGAGACCGGTGCCAACCAGTTCAGCCCGGCCGTGGCCCATGCGCTGGAGCGGGTTTACGTGCCCAACCGCGCCGCCAACACCGTGTCGGTCATCGATCCGGCGACGCTCAAGGTGGTCGATACCTTCAAGGTCGGGATCAACCCGCAGCACGTGGTGCCGTCGTGGGACCTGCAGACCTTGTGGGTGGCCAACAACGCCGAAGGTCGTACCGATGGCAGCTTGACGCCAATCAACCCGCTGACCGGCAAACCGGGCAAGACAATTGCCGTCGACGATCCGTACAACATGTACTGGACGCCCGATGGCAAATTTGCCATCGTGGTGGCCGAGGCCTACAAGCGGCTGGATTTCCGCGATGTGGCGACGATGGAGCTGAAATTCTCGATCAACACCCCGGATTGCGCCGGCATCAACCACGCGGATTTCTCGATCGACGGCCGTTTCGCGCTGTTCACCTGCGAATTCAATGGCTCCCTCAGCAAAATCGACCTGGTCAACCGCAAGGTGCTGGGCACGATCAAGCTCAGTGCGTATTTCAATCGGCCCGATGCGCTGGCACTGATCGCCCAGCCGGGCAGGAAGCCGCGCAAGATACCCGATCCGGGTCAGCCGGGCAATGAGATCTGCACCACGCCCGGCATGCCGCAAGACGTGCGCGTCTCACCCGATGGCAAGACCTTCTTCGTTGCCGACATGATGGCCGACGGCGTGCATGTGGTCGATGGCGCCAGCTTGCAGCAGATCGGCTTCATCCCCACCGGCGTCGGCGCGCACGGCCTGTATCCAAGCCGCGATGGCAAGAGCCTGTATGTGGCGAATCGGGGTGGCAACCAGATCCGGGGCAAGCCGCATGGAAAGGGCGGAGTTTCGGTAATCGACTTCGCCAGCCGCAAGGTCACCACGCAGTGGATGATTCCGGGCGGTGGCAGCCCGGACATGGGCAATGTCAGTGCCGACGGCCGCCATCTGTGGCTGTCAGGGCGCTACGACGACGTGGTCTACCGTATCGACACCACGAGTGGGGCCGTCGACCAGATCAAGGTCGGCCACGAGCCGCACGGCCTGACAGTCTGGCCGCAACCCGGCCGTTATTCCCTCGGCCATACCGGCAATTTGCGCTGAATCACTCTAAAGTCTGCTGTCATGGCTTGTCGGCGGGCAGGTAACCCCGAATACGGAGCCTTGTCCTATCACCGTGCGCACTGCAGCAGCTCGTGTTCCGGGTAGCCGACGAT
>JBDTMH010000133.1:0-11789 GCA_039934375.1 Burkholderiaceae bacterium
AATCAAGTGGTTAACGTATATATAGAAACACGGAAATCTCTACAGCTACAGCCATATCAATTCGCTAGAGGGTTTCCGTATGGGGCAGATGCTTTGACGATGGTCCGGGCCAATAGGCTGGTCTGAATTGCCGCGCCTGGACGGATGCATGTTCCAACCCTGTGATAGCCACACCGATATCGTCAGGAAATGCCAACCAGGTGTCGACCTTGAATTCGTCTGGGATGCTTTCGGTCACGATCGTCCAGCATACCCACTTGCGGGGTGATGCACTCATTTGTTGCGGGTTTGCGTCGTCCAGAAGTGGTTACGGTTACCACCCTGGACCCGAAAAAGTGGAGTCGGACTTCAGTCAGGAATGCCACCTGTCGGGACCGCAGCGCGCTGCCGCAGTGGTGGCTTTCTCGAACTGAGCACCAATAGGAAAACCAGCAACGGGGCAACCAGATTCCCACTTAGCTTGGTCTACCTGGCGGCCATTCCCATCGTGGTGAGCTTCATCGAGTTGTTCACGATTGGCGTCGGCGTGCGTGGCATGCGGGTCGGGGCACCCATGCCCACCAGCGCCTGGCATTTGGTGGTGATCTACTTCTTGCGGCTGCTGGGTGTGATGCTTCTGGCCCTGGTGGTGGATGCTCAGGCCCCGGCGGCTCAGTGGGCCGAGGACAGGCTCGCACCGCTCTTTGAACGTCGAAATGAGGAAGATGGGCCACGCCGCGCGCGGGGCGGTCGCGCTGCATGCAGGACCAGATCGCTGCGGCCGGCGATCTCATGGATCATCTGCGCAAGTGCGCGCATTCCCTGGCCGCGCCCAGCGCGCCGGTAGGCCACGGACAGTGAATGTCCCCGAATGCTTGGCTCCACCTTTAGGATCACCAGCCTGCGCTCTTCCAGGTCGGCGCGCAAAATCGATACTGGCAGCAGGCTGATGCCGGCGCCCTCGCGTGCCAGTGTCGCCATGATGACCAAGCTGTTGCAGGTATTGATGCGGCTCGGCTGAATGCCGGCGGTTGCGAACCAGCCGGCAATGCTGGTGTGCAGTCCGGAGGGATTGGGATTGGTGATGATTGGCAAGTGTGCCAGGTCCGACGGGCGGAACGGGCCCTTGCCCAGCCGCAGGCTCGGCGAGGCCACCCACATCAGGTCCAGCTCGACCAGCGGCTCGACGGTGATGAGCGCATTGGGCGTTGGCGCCGTGAGCACGGCGATGTCCAGATCGCCCGCCTGCAGGGCGTCGTTGAGGCTGGCACTGAAGTCGGACCGTATCTCGGCGCGGACCCCGGGAAAACGCGTGTCGATCAGGCGCATCAACTCGGGCAGGCAGGCGATGGCGAAGGTGTCCGCGACGCCGATGCGCACCTGACCGCGCAGTTCGACATCCCGACCGAGATGCCCATCCAGTTCTTCGCAGGCAGCCAGGATTTGCTCCGCATGCGCGGCGATCACGCGTCCCATGGGTGTCGGACTGGCGCGGTAACTGTCGCGCTGCATCAGTTGGCCGCCTACTCGGGATTCCAACTCGCGGATGCGGACCGAGATCGCCGGCTGCGTCAGGTGCAGATGCGTCGCGGCTGCGCGGACGCTGCCCAGGCGCACCACCCATACCAAGGCTTCGAGTTGGGCGAGATTGAATCGCATGATGAATTTTTATTATCGTTTACGGCAAGAACGTTTTAATATCATTTTCAATCGTCTGTCGCGAATATATTGGCATGAATCGCTTTGTTCTCGCCTGCGACATCGGCGGCACGTTCACAGACATCGTCTTGCGCGGAGATGGAAGCGTACGGACGCTCAAGGTCTCGTCGACGCCGGACGACTACAGCCGGGCGATCCTGGGCGCGGTGGCCGAAATTCGAGATAGCCTGGGCATCGCACCGTCCCAAATCCACGCCGTCGTACACGCCACCACTGTCGCGACCAATACCATCCTGGAACACAAGGGTGCCAAAACGGCCCTGGTTACCACCGAAGGATTTCGCGATGTGCTCGAGATGCGCCGGTTGCGCATTCCGGTGATGTACGACCTTCAATACGACAAGCCGCCGCCCCTGGTGCCCCGGCGGCACCGCTACGAGCTGGCGGAGCGACTGGCAGCGAGTGGGGGCATTCGGGTGGCACTGCAGGATGCGCACGTGCAGGCCATCGCTGACCGGCTGCTTGAACAGGGCATCCAATCGGTGGCGGTGTGCCTGCTGCATTCCTACGCCAATGCAGTGCATGAACGCCGTGTCGGCGAACTGCTGCGCGATCGCCTCGGCGGCAAGATCTATATCAGCCTTTCGTCCGACATCCTGCCCGAGATCCGCGAGTACGAGCGCACCAGCACGGCGGTGGTCAACGCCTATATCGGTCCCGTCGTGCGTGACTATGTAGGTTCGCTTTCGGCACGTCTGAAGTCCGCGGGAGTGAATGGGCCGCTGCACATCATGCAGTCCAATGGCGGCACGATGTCGGCGGCCGCGGCGGCCAACAAGCCGGCCTTCCTGGTCGAGTCGGGACCGGCCGCGGGCGTGATCGCCTGTGCCAGCATGGCCCGTTCCGCGGGTCTGGCCAACGTGATCTCCTTCGACATGGGGGGCACGACTGCCAAGGCCGCCATGGTCGAGAACGGTGAACCGGCACGCACGACGGAGTATGAGGTCGGCGCCGGCATCAATGTGAGCTCCAAGCTGGTCAAGGGTGGCGGTTACGCTATCAAGTTGCCTTTCATCGATGTCTCCGAGATCGGAGCGGGTGGCGGCAGCATCGTCACGGTCGACGGCTCCGGATCGATCAAGGTCGGACCCAAGAGCGCAGGCGCAATCCCGGGCCCGGCCTGCTACGGCCTGGGGGGCACCGATGCGACTTTTACCGATGCCGCCGTGGTGCTGGGCTACCTGAACCCGCACTACCTGGTGGGCGGAAAACTCAAGATCGATGCGCAGTGCTCGCGCGACGCGATCGAGCGTCAGGTCGCGCGGCCATTGGGAATGGACCTGCTCGCGGCGGCCCAGGGCGTCTACACCATCGCCATCGCCACCATGACGCGCGCAGTGAAGGCCGTATCGACCTATCGCGGCCGCGATCCGCGTGATTTCAGCCTGGTGGCATTCGGCGGCAATGGACCGGTAGTTGCCGTGGCCATCGCACGCGAACTCGGCATGTGCAAGGTGCTGGTGCCACCGGCTCCAGGCGTGTTCAGCGCAGCAGGCTTGTTGTTCTCCAACGTCGAGTACACGCAGCAGCGCTCGATATTCCGCAAGACCGCGGCACTCGATGCAACTGAATTGACGTCTGCATTGCAGCAACTGGAACACGAGGTATTGGCAGCGCTGCGCGCCGAGGGTGTGGACGCTGGCGCCGCCTCAATCAAGCGCCTGGCCGATTTGCGCTACACGGGTCAGGCCTTCGAGCTGACGATAGTGCTGGACAGTGTTGATATTGCTGCTATCGAAAGCGCCTTCCACGCCGAGCATGCTCGAACCTACGGGCACAGCTCGCCGGGAGACCCGGTGGACCTCATCAATATCCGGGTCGTGGCGTCCACCCAGCCCCCTGGCAAGGAGGGCCTTGCCGCGCAGCTCAAGCAGGCGCAGTCGGGCGCGCCGCCGCTGGCGAACCGGCAGGTGTATTTCGGCGGCGGGCTGGTCGATACGCCGGTGGTGTCGCGTGCTGCGCTGGCCGCGCCGTTGCAAGGTCCCTTCATCGTCGAGGAGTTTGACGCCACCTGCATCGTGCCGCCCGGCGCCAGCGGCGTGCTCGACGCGCATGGCAACATCGTGATCGACGCCGGAGCCGCATGATGCAAGACATCGATCCGATTACGCTGGAAGTGCTCAAGAACGCCTTGTCCTCGATCGCGGACGAAATGGCACTGGTGCTCATGCGCAGCGCCTACTCTCCGATCGTCCGCGACTCGATGGACTATTCGACGGCACTTTGCGACCGGGACGGCAAGGTGATTGCACAGGGGCTCACGCTGGCCGTGCAACTGGGAGCCTTCCCGGACGCGATGCAGCACCTGCTGGCGCAGTACGGCCATGACATGCAGGCCGGCGACGTCTTCATCATGAACGACCCCTATGGTGGCGGCGGGCAGCACTTACCCGACATCTACATCATCAAGCCCTTGTACTGGCAGGGTGTCATCGAGGCCTACGCCTGCACCATGGCCCACCATTCGGATGTGGGTGGCATCACCCCGGGCAGTGTTGCCATCCACGCCACCGACGTGTTCCAAGAGGGACTGCGCCTGCCCTTCGTCAAGTTTCACCAGGCCGGTCGGCCGAACGATGCGGTGTTGCGCATCATCGAGAAGAACACACGCCAGCCGATCCAGGTCATGGGTGACCTGCGGGCACAGCTTGCGGCCTGCAGCGTTGCCGAGCGCGGCTTCATGGCCCTGCTGCAGCGCTATGGGGGAACAGCGGTTCGCCCCTACCTGGAAGCCATCATGGACCAGGCTGAACGCATGATGCGTGCCTTCATTAGCGATATCCCGGATGGCCAGTACCGGTTCACGGACTGGATCGACGGTCTGGGCGAGGTGCCCGAGCCCCTGCAGATCGTGGTTTGCCTGACAGTCACCGCGGACGAGATCGAGGTTGACTTCACCGGAACATCGGCACAGGTCGAGGGGGCGATCAATTGCCCGATCGCGATGGCACGCTCGTCGGCCTATTGCGCCATCCGTTGCGTGACCAGCCCGGACATTCCCAATTGCGAGGGCTATATGCGGCCGATCCGCTTTGTCGCTCCCCAGGGCAGCATTCTCAATCCGGTGTTGCCCGCGGCCTGCGGTGCCCGGGGCGTGATGGGCTACCGTGTGTTCGACGCCATCATGGGAGCGCTTGCGCAGGTGGTGCCGCAGCGCGTGATCGCGGCGGGCGAAGGCGGGCCCACCCTGTTCTCGGTGGGCGGCTACCACGAGGGCAAACCGTTCGTGCTGACCGAAGTGCTGGTGGGTACTTGGGGCGCCCGCGCAGGCAAGGATGGCGTGGAGGGGATCTCCAATCCAGCAGCAAACCTCTCGAACCAGCCGGTGGAACTGATCGAGGCCGAATTGCCGCTGGAGGTGGTTCGCTACGGGATGGTGCAGGATTCCGGCGGTGCCGGCCAGTTTCGTGGAGGACTGGCCTATGTACGGGACTTCCGCCTGCTGGCCAGCGAAGCGATTTTCACGACCCGGGCCGACCGGCGTGACCATCCACCCTATGGATTCGGTGGTGGGCTACCCGGCAGCGGCTCGCTGAATACGCTCGTGTCCGGCGGCAAGAGTCGGCCCTTGCCGACGATGCCGATGGAGGCGTTGAAATGGCGCGCGGGTGACGTCTTCCAGCACACCGGCGCAGGTGGCGGGGGCTATGGGCCCGCTATGCTGCGTGACCCGGAGCGGGTACTGGAGGACGTGCTGGACGATAAGGTCAGCAAGGCTGCTGCCGAGTCGCTGTACGGTGTCGTCATCCGTGACAACCAGATCGACGTTGCGGCGACTGAGCGTCTGCGCGCTAGGGCATCGACATGATGGATGTCCTGGTGCGCAACGGCACGGTGTTGGACGGCACCGGGGCTGATCCTCTGGTGGCCGATATTGCGATCCGTGATGGTCGCATCGTGGACATCGGCCGCCTCAGGCATGTGCGTGCGCGGCAGGAGATCGATGCCAGTGGCCTGGCCGTGGCACCTGGCTTCATTGACATCCACAGCCATTCGGACTACACCCTGCTGGTCGATCCGCGCGCGATCAGCGCCATCGCCCAGGGCGTGACGCTCGAGGTAATCGGCAATTGCGGCTTCGGCTGCGCGCCGATTGTCAATCCGGACACTGCCGCGGCCAACATTTACGGTTTCAACAACCAGGTCAAGCTGGACTGGAATCGCATGGGAGGCTACCTGGATCGCCTCGCGAAAGCGAAGCCGGCGGTCAACGTGATGACACTGGTTCCCAACGGCCAGTTGCGGCGCGCGGTGCTGGGGGTGGTAGATCGCCCGGCGACTGCGCTGGAGCTGGAGGCAATGAAAACTTTGCTCTCGGAAGGACTCGACGACGGTGCCTGGGGCTACTCGAGCGGTCTGGAGTATCCGGCCGAACGCGGCGCCCCGGATTCGGAGTTGATCGCTCTGTGCGGTGTGCTGGCTCGCAGCGGCGGCCTATACGCAACGCATACGCGTCGGCGCGACAAAGGCGCCGTGTCGGCGATCGCCGAAGCCATCGCCGTAGGTGAGCAGGCCGGCGTGCGGACCCAGATCTCGCATATCCTGCCGCGCCAGACTGCGCAGGGCGAAGGCGAGCAATCTCTGGAGTTGGTCGATCGTGCCCGCGCGCGGGGCGTCGACGTTGCTTTCGACATGCACACGCGCCTGTTCGGCACGACCTTTCTCAACACCATCCTCCCGGTCTGGGCGCTCGGCGATGTCGCTGGCCACCTGCGAAGTGCGCAGAGCCGCAAGCGCATGCGCGACTATGACAGCATTGTGGCCAGTGGCGGATGGGACCGCATCGTGCTGCTCGACCACCCGCTATTTGGGCAGTACGCCAGGCGCAGTCTAGGCGAGGTTGCGCGCGAGGAGGGCAAAGACCCGTTCGATCTGGCATTCGATTTGCTGGCGCTCGAGGTGGAGCAACCCGCGCCTTCACGGCAGCCGGCCATGGTGCTGATCCGCGCATATACGCCCGACCAACAGGCGCCGATCTTTGCGCATCCGCTGTGCATGCCCGGCTCGGATGCCACAACGCTTGCTCCCGATGGCCCTTTGGCAGATTCGGTGTTCCATGGAGCGTATAGCTGGGCGTCGTGGTATTTTCATTTCATGGTTCACGAACGCAAGATTTTGAGCCCGGCGCAAGCGGTGCACCGCATGACGATGCTGCCGGCGCAGACTCTGGGTCTTCGCGACCGCGGCTGCATTGCGCCCGGCAACTGGGCGGACATCGCCATTTTCGACACGGACCGATTCCAGGCCACGGCCACGACCTTCGATGCCAACCAACTGGCGGTTGGCATGCACTATGTGCTGGTCAATGGCGTGGAGACACTTCGAAACGGGTCACGCACCGGCCTCCACGGCGGGCAAGTGCTGCGCCGTAAGCACTGAAAGGAGGATGAATGGCGCATACCAATTGCGCGATTGGATTTAACCCGGTCCCGCGGGGCCGTTCCTTGACTATGTTTTTTAGAAGGAGACAACCATGAACCTGCATATCAAACTACGAAGCTGGGCCGCCGGCGCTGTTCTTGCATTTGTATCTGCCGCGGCTTGCTCGCAAGTCGTATTGAAACTGGGGACGGTTGATGCCCCAGCGTCTCACTCCGGCGTGGGCGCAGACGCCTTTGCCGCCGAGGTGGCGAAACTCTCGAACGGGCAGATGAAAGTGGAGGTTTTTCACGCCGGCAAACTTGGCAACATCCCGGAGCAAATCAAGAACGTACTGCAAGGCGCGCAGGATCTGCACCTGCTGTATCCAGAGTTCCTGACCAACCTTATCGACGAAACAACGGTGCTCTCAGCGCCGTACGTGTTTCGCGATCTGGCGCATTTGCAGGCTTTCATGAAAAGCGACGTGTTCAAGCCAGGGCTCGACAAGCTGCGCTCGCTGGGAGGCGTGATCCTCGACGACAGCTGGAGCTGGCAAATCAAGGATCCGCGTGGCCTGATCGCCGTGCGTCCGGTCCGCACGCCGGACGATCTCAAGGGGATGAAGTTGCGCATCTGGGAGTCCAAGACCGCGATCGAGACATGGCGCGGCTTGGGCGCCAATACGATCGTCGTGGCGCGGCCTGAAATGTACCTGGCGTTCAAGCAGGGCATCATCGAAGCAGGGCCCGAGACGATCGGGATTGCCTACGACCAGAAGAACGTCGAGGTCGCCAAATACTGGACCCGAACCGACGAGTACTACCAGATCATCAACATCGTGATGAACGAGCGCAAGTACAACAGCCTGACCCAGCCACAGCGCGACGTGCTGCACCAGGCGGCGCGCAATGCTTCGGTGGCGTTCCAGGCCGAGTCGGCGCGCGGCTTCACCGTGAAGAAGGAAAAAGCCATCAAGGAATTCGGCGTGACGGTGCTGGAACCCGATCTGACACCCTGGCGTACGAAGGCTGAGCAGATCCAGGTCAAGCTGGAGGCCGAGGGTGTCATTCCGAAGGGGTTGATCGCCAAGGCCAAGGCCATCAAGTAGCGATGCCCGGACCGGCGCAAGTTTACCTGCGGGTGTCCGCCGCCGTGATCGAATGGGTTGCGGCGGCGGTGCTGATTTCCATGGTGGCGATCAACGGCGCCGAAATCCTGTACCGCGTGCTCTTTACACGGGGACTGAACTGGGTGCAGGAGTTGTCCCTGGTCCTTGCCATGGTGTTGTACTTTCTGACCTACGCGTTGATCGCCAAGAATCGAGAATACATCCGGATCGAACTATTTTCGACCATGCTCTCCGCCGCAGGCAGGCGTGCCTTCTCCATGCTGGTGCGTCTGGTGGTGCTGGCCTTTCATGCCTGCATTGCCTGGTATGCCGCGCGCACGGTGCAATTCGCCGCCATGTTCGAACTGCCGATCCTTGGCTGGGGCGAATGGGTGTATTACCTTCCGCTCACTCTGGGCTGTGCCGACATCGTTATCACGGAGTCGATATTTTTGGCCTGGCAGTTGCGGGGCCTGGACATCGAGAATGAGCGTGCCGAGGCCTTGACCTGATGGCTACGCTCTGGATGATCGCCACCTTTCTGGGCTTGGCCATTGTCGGCGTCCCCGTGTGTGCGGCGATGGGAATTGGCGCCTTCCTCGGTCTGTTCCTGATCGGAGCGCCCTTCGACGTGTTCCCGCGCTACATGCTGCACGACGTGCGCAGTGTGCCGCTGCTCGCAATCCCGTTCTTCATCTTGGCGGGCAACTTGATGAACCGTTTCGGCCTGACGCGTCGCATATTCGAGTTCATTCAAAGTCTCTTCGGCGCTGTCACTGCCGGCATGGCCCAGGTCAACGTACTCTCGAGCATTGTTTTTGCCGGCATCTCCGGGTCTGCGCTGGCCGACATTGCCGGCCTGGGCACGATGCAGATCGAAGCGATGCGGCGGGCCGGCTACCGGGCCGAGTTTGCAGCTGCGATCACTATCGCTTCGTCGCTGCTCGCGCCGATCATTCCGCCGTCCATCATGTTCATCATCTATGGCGTGATGATGAACGTCTCCATCGGTGAACTGTTCGTGGCGGGTATCCTGCCCGGTCTGACGATGGCAGTCGTGCTGGTGATAAACAACCTGGTGTTGGCCAAGTTGGGCTGGGAGCACTTCCCGCAAGGCCGGCGCTCGAGCTGGCCCGAGATCAAGCGAGCGTTCTGGCGCGGCTTGCCCGCGTTGCTGACGCCCGTGGTGATCATGCGAGGCATGATCACCGGTTTGGTGACACCGACCGAGGCCAGTGTGCTTGCCGTTCTCTACGCACTGATGCTGGGGCTGATATATGGTGAACTGCGGCTGGCGTCCTTGCGCGAAGCGCTTTCCAGCTCAGCGCGCACGACGACTCTGATCATGTTCCTGACCGGGATCGGAAGCGTTCTGTCCTTTGTCATCACTTCGGAACAGGTGGCCGACCAGCTGGCCCAGATACTGATCGGCATGACCGACAGCAAGTGGGTGATTCTGTGCCTGGTCGTGCCATGCCTGCTGCTTCTGGGCAGCTTCGTGGAGACAGTTCCGGCGATGCTGATCAGTATCCCGCTGTTTGGTCCCTTGGTCGTCAAGTATGGCATCGACCCGGTCCATTTCGGCGTGGTGCTGACCTACACGCTGCTGCTGGGCATCGTTCATCCGCCGGTCGGATTGGGCCTGTTTGCCGTCTGCGCCGTGGCCAAGCTCAAGCTGGAGGCGGTAACACTCGCGACGATGAAGTTCTACCCGGCCTTCCTCTTCGTGTTGTTGCTGTACATGTTCGTGCCGAGCCTGTCGACTTGGTTGCCTTCGGTGGTGTTCGCCAAGGGCGGATCACCTTAGTGATGACACGCACGGAATCAATAGGCATGGACGGTCGCGAAGTGTGGGTGGAGCTGGACGAGTCAGCGCTGCGCCACAACATGCGCACGCTGCGTCGGCGCGTGGGCAGTGATGTCAAGATCTACGTCTGCATCAAGATGGATGCCTATGGTTTTGGTGCCGGTTGGGTCGCCCATGTTGCAGCGCAAGAAGGAATGGACGGCCTTGCGTGTTGCGATGCCAGCGATGCGCAGCGTGTTCGCGCTGCGGGCGTCGACCTGCCGGTGTTGCTGTACCCGGGAACGAGCAGCTCGGCCTTGCAGGGGCTGGCGCAGCGCGGCTTCATCGTGACGGCCCATGATGGCTCGAGCCTTGCGGCATGCTTGCTGAGCCATCGGCGCTTCTACCTCAAGCTCGACTGTGGTTTCGGGCGTCTGGGATTTCCCGCACTTTATCCAGATGACATCCTGGCGCAGATCGGGGATCCGCGCAGCTGCCGGCTCCTGGGTGCCTATTCCCACTTCTTCGACCAGCTCGATCCGGTCGCCGTCGAGGCACAGTGTCGACGCTTCCAGCACTGCGTCGACTTTTTGCAAGCACACTTTGATCGGCCGCTAGAGCGCAACGTCGGCGCTTCCCGGGTGCTGCTGACCGACCTGTGCTGGTCATTGAACGCGGTCAATCCGGGCGGCTTGCTCTATGGCCTGTATGAAAACCTGGCTGGCGACCCCTTGCGCCCGGTGCTTACGGCGGCAAAGGCCAGGATCATCGCTATCCGACACATGCCCGGGGGTTCGCTGGTCGGCTACAGCGGCGCGCGCTATGCGGGCGACCGAGTCATCGCGATTGCGCCCGCCGGCTACAGCGACGGCCTGCCGCAATCACGGCAGGATGCGCATGCGTTAGTGCGTGGCCAACGGGTCGCGATCCTGTGCCCGAGGCATGCGGAATACACCATGCTCGACGTGACGCCGCTGCCCGATGTCTGCACGGGCGACGAGGTGGTGTTCGTCGGTCGCCAGGGCACGCAGAGTCTGTCGCTGGAACAGGTGGCCGCCTGTTCCGAGATTTCGTCTACCGACCTGCTGCAACGCCTTGCCAGGCACCCCAACCGACGTGTCTCGTCGGCATCGTCTCACCCGACCCTCGAACCATGAAGCTCCTTGCAACATCTCAGCATGCGCACTACCGTGAACAGGGTTTTATCGCTCCTATCCGCATCATGTCGGTATCGCAAGCGCAGTCGATACGCGAGCGCCTGGAGTCGTTCGAACGGACCCACGGCGGCCCCCTCAAGGGCGCGCTGCGCCACAAGGCACACCTGCTCTTTGCCTGGCTTGCCGACCTTGTGCAGAACGAGAAGATCCTCGACGCGGTCGAGGACCTGTACGGCCCAGACTTGCTATGCTGGACCACCAACTTCTTCATCAAGGAAGCGCGCGACCCGGGCTATGTCTCCTGGCACCAGGATTCGACCTACTGGGGACTGTCGCGGCCGGATGTGGTTACCGCGTGGGTCGCTCTGACCGCGTCGAACCTCAGCAATGGCGCCATGCAGGTCATGCCCGGTAGCCACAGGTCCGAACAGATTACCCACCGAGACACCTTTGCCGCGAACAACCTGCTGACGCGGGGCCAGGAGATCGCCGTGGACGTCGACACCCGGCTGGCACGGACCGTCGTGCTAGAGCCCGGCGAGATGTCGCTTCACCACGTCCGGATCATCCACGGCTCCCCGCCCAACCCTTCGGACGAGCGGCGGATCGGGTTTGCGATCCGGTACATCCCGACCAGCTTGCGACAGGAGCATGGAGCTGACAGTGCGACCTTGGTGCG
>JBDTMH010000134.1:0-11751 GCA_039934375.1 Burkholderiaceae bacterium
CAGCAGATATGGCCCCCACGCTTGTCGCTGCGCGTACTGCGCTGCCCCCCGAGGGCAAGCCACCGGTGACATGGCCGGGCAGGTACGGCACCAGATCGGCGACCACGCAGACCGGGCCGACGCCTGGCCCACCGCCGCCGTGCGGAATGCAGAAAGTCTTGTGCAGGTTCAGATGGCTGACGTCGCCGCCAAACTCTCCCGGTGCCGCAACACCTACCAGCGCGTTCATGTTGGCGCCGTCGACATAGACGCGGCCACCGTGCTGGTGCACCAGCGCACACAGTTCCTTGACCTGGGTCTCGAACACGCCATGCGTGCTGGGGTAGGTGATCATCACCGCGGCCAGGTTGGCGCTGTGCTTCTCGCATTGGGCCTTGAGGTCGGCCATGTCGACATTGCCGTTGTCGTCGCAGGCGGTCACGACCACGCTCAGGCCGGCCATCTGGGCGCTGGCCGGATTCGTGCCATGCGCACTGGACGGAATCAGGCAAATATTGCGGTTGGATTCGCCGTGGTCGGCATGGAACGCGCGAATGGCAAGCAGACCGGCATATTCGCCCTGGCTGCCGGCATTGGGTTGCAGGCTGATGCCGGCATAACCGGTGGCCTGGCACAACCAGTCGCGCAATTGCTGGTCGAGCTCGGCATAACCCAGGCGCTGATCGGCCGGCGCAAATGGATGGATGTCGGCGAACTGCGGCCAGGTAATCGGAATCATCTCGCTGGTGGCATTGAGCTTCATCGTGCAACTGCCCAGCGGGATCATGCTGCGGTCCAGTGACAGGTCCTTGTCGGACAGGCGCCGGATGTAACGCAACATGCCGGTTTCGCTGTGGTGTGTGTTGAACACCGGGTGGGTCAGGAAAGCACTGCTGCGCAGCAAGGCTTCGGGCAGCAGCGTGCCGACACCGCTTTCGAATTGTGCAATCTCCGGCACGGCTTGGCCGTCGTGGGCAAACACGGACCATAAGCGGGCAAGGTCCGCGCGGGTGGTGGTTTCGTCGAGCGACAGGCTGACGCGGTCGTGCTGCAAGACACGCAGGTTGATCTGGTCCTGCGCCGCGCGCGCCAGCACCTTGGCGCTTGCCGGTCCGGTCTGCACCGTCAGGGTATCGAATGCGCTGGTGTTGGCCAGCTGCAAGCCCATGTCTTGCAGCCCGCGCGCCAGGATGGCGGTGTAGGTGGCTACGCGGCGGGCGATCCGTGTCAGGCCGGTGGGGCCGTGATAGACCACATACATGCTGGCCACAACAGCGGGCAGCACCTGTGCCGTGCAGATGTTGGACGTGGCCTTTTCGCGCCGGATGTGCTGTTCCCGTGTCTGCAGCGCCAGCCGGTAGGCCGGATTGCCGTGCACGTCGACGCTGACGCCGGCCAGCCGACCGGGCATCGAGCGCTTGTAGTCATCCCGGCACGCCAGGTAGGCCGCATGCGGGCCACCGTTGCACAAGGGCATGCCGAAACGCTGGGTCGTGCCCACCACGATGTCGGCACCCCATTCGCCGGGCGGCGCCAGCAAGGTCAGCGCCAGCAGGTCGGCCGCGACGCAGAAAGCAGCCGCGTTTGCGTGTGCCAGATCGGCCAGCGGGCGCAGGTCGTGTACGGTGCCGGTGCTGGCAGGGTACTGGGCCAGCACGCCGAAGTATTCGCCGCCCACCATCAGCGTCGCCGGATCTCCTACCTTGATCTCGATGCCCAAGGGAGCTGCGCGGGTCTGGAGCACTTCGATGGTTTGCGGATGGCAGTCGGCGGCAACGATGAAGGCCTGGCTCTTGCCCTTGACGCTGCGCCGGGCCAGCGTCATGGCTTCGGCAGCGGCAGTGGCTTCGTCCAGCATGGACGCGTTGGCAATCGCCATGCCGGTGAGGTCGCAGACCATGGTCTGGAAGTTGATCAGCGCCTCCAGGCGGCCCTGCGAAATCTCCGCCTGGTACGGCGTGTAGGCGGTGTACCAGGCCGGGTTTTCCAGCACGTTGCGCAGGATCACGCCCGGGGTGTGGGTGCCGTAGTACCCCTGGCCGATGAAATTGCGGAACAGCCGATTCCTGTCGGCGATCGCGCGGATCTCGGACAGCGCTGCGGCTTCGGTGATGGCCGAAGGTATTTTCATCGGCGTGCTGCGCGCGATGGCCCGCGGCACGATGCCGTCGACGAGGGCGCGCCGCGATGCCGCGCCAACCGTGCTCAGCATATGGGTCTCGTCACAGGCGCTGATGCCAATGTGGCGGCTGATGAATTCGTGCTGGTTCTCCAGGGCTGCCAGCGGTGAGTCGGAGGGCATCGGCATGTCGGTCTCTATGGGTTGGGCGGCGGGAGGCTGGTTGGAGATCAGGCGTTGGCGGCGAAGGTCCCGTAAGCGGTCTCGTCCATCAGCGCGTCAAGCTGTGCCGGCGCGGACAGCTTGACCTTGAAGAACCAGCCGGCGCCGAGCGGATCGGAATTGGCCAGTGAAGGATCGGCGCGCAACGCCTCGTTGACCTCGGTGATCTCGCCGCTGACCGGCATGTAGACGTCGGCCGCAGCCTTGACCGATTCCACCACTCCGGCGATGTCCCTGGCGTCCAGGGTTTTTCCGACGTCCGGCAGGTCGACGAACACAACGTCACCCAGTGCATCCTGCGCATGCTGGGTGATGCCGACCGTGGCGATGCCGCCTTCTACATTGAGCCATTCGTGGTCTTCGGTGTATTTGATAGCCATGGTTTCTCCTGGGTTTGCGAGGGGGGGATTGAATCGAAATCGGCGAGCGACGCGAGCCTGGCGCTGCGCTCAGCCACGGTAGTAGCGGTGGGGAACGAACGGCATGGTGACCACTTCCATCGGAACACACTTGCCCCGCACCAGTGCGTCGAGCCGGGTGCCTGGCATGGCAAGATCGCTGCGCACATAGGCCATCGCCACCGGCATGTTGATGCTGGGGCCGAGCAACCCACTGGTCACCTCACCGATCGCTTGCGCGCTGGCATCCTGCAGCACACTGGGTTCGCGCACCGGGATGCGTTCCAGCGCCTTCAGGCCGACACGCTTGCGAGCTGGCGAAGAAGCGCCGCCGCCCTGCTGCGCCAGCACGATATCGGCGCCCGGAAAGCCGCCGGCGCGTGCCCCGCCGCTGCGGCGGACCTTTTGCATGGCCCAGTTCAGCTGGGCCTCGACCGGCGTGGTGGTGCTGTCCAGGTCGTTCCCGTACAGGCACAGACCGGCTTCGAGCCGCAACGAATTGCGCGCGCCAAGGCCGATCGGTTTGACTTCCGCCTGGGCGAGCAACAAACGCGCCAATGTGCTTGCCTGTTCCTGGTGCACCGAGATCTCGAATCCGTCTTCGCCGGTATAACCGCTGCGGGTTGCGAAAATATCGATCGCTTCGGGGGCTCCGCCGGCGCCGGTGTGTATCGTGAAGCGCGCGCCAGTCATGAAGGGCAGTTGCTCGCTGCCCGGAGCCAGGCGTTGCATGACCCCGGCGGCCTGCGGCCCCTGCAAGGCGAGCAGAGCGAGTTCGGGGCACGCAATGACTTCGCAGCGCTGGCCGATATGCTGCGTGATGTGGGCCAGGTCGGCGACCTTGCAGGCGCCGTTGACCACGACGAACAGGTCGCCACCGCCGGCCACGTCCCGGTTGACGAACATCAGGTCGTCCAGCACGCCGCCGGCATCGTTCAGCAGCAGGCCGTAACGCTGTTTGCCGACCGGCAGGTCGATCACGTCCATCGGGATCAGCGACTCGAGCGCCGCGGCGGCCTGCGCGCCCTGCAGCCGCAGTTGCCCCATGTGCGACACGTCGAACAGGCCGGCGGCATTGCGGGTGTGCAGGTGCTCGGCCATGACCCCGCTGGGATACTGGACCGGCATGGAATACCCGGCAAAAGGCACCATGCGCGCACCGAGTTCCAGGTGCAGGGCATGCAAAGGCGTGAGTTGCAGGGGTTCTGCGGTAGTGGACACTAGGCATCTCCAGGAGCATTGGACAACCATGGCACGCCATGGGCTGCCCCGCTGTCCGTGGTACCTGAGAGATTCACCGCTGCGAAGCGACCCGTGTCGGCTTGCGCAGCAACTTGCTCCTTCGGTGGATTGCCAGCCAGGGCAACCTCTCTCCAGTGGGGAAACGCCGATGGAGTTGGCCATCCAGCGGCGCTTGCCAGTCCTTTTGCCTGAGCGTTCAGCGATCTGCAATCAGCCCGCATGCGCCTTCGGCGGCCTTCTCTTGCGAAGACTCTCTCCTGACGCTGGAAATTGTATCGCCGGAATCGCTGCTGGCCTGAACTGGACGCAAAAGATCCTTGCCGCGACTTGGGATCGGCAGTTTTTGACGCCCGACACCGGTCCGGGCAGTCCGTCGTTCAGGCTGCGCCGCCGGCGAGCGGGTCAACAGCAGTCGCCTACCGGGTTCGGCCCACAGCAGCGCAATGCGGACGCTGCAGGCACGGAGCGCCAGCGCGCGGGCGCACACGCTTCCAGCGAAGGTGCCGTGATTTCTACATGCCGGCGTAGTTCGGTCCGCCACCACCTTCCGGCGTGACCCAGACGATGTTCTGTGTCGGGTCCTTGATGTCGCAGGTTTTGCAATGCACGCAGTTCTGCGCGTTGATCTGCAATCGGTCGGTGTTGTCTTCGTTCTTGACGAACTCGTACACGCCGGCCGGGCAATACCGGGCCTCGGGCCCTGCGAACCTGCGCAGATTGACGTTGACGGGAATCGACGCGTCCTTGAGCGTCAGGTGGGACGGTTGCTGCTCTTCATGGTTGGTGTTGCTGATGAAGACGCTGGAGAGCCGGTCGAACGTGAGCTTGCCATCGGGCTTGGGGTAGACGATCGGCTTGCATTCGGACGCTGGCTTGAGGAAGACGTGATCGGGTTTGTCGCGGCGCAGCGTCCATGGCACGTTGCCGCGCAGCACGAACTGCTCGATACCATTCATCAGCGTGGCCACCGTCAGGCCTTTCTTGAACCAGGTCTTGAAGTTGCGCGCCTTGTTCAGTTCGGCATGCAGCCAGCTTTTTTCGAACGCCTGCGGATAGGCCTCGAGTTCATCATGCTGGCGTCCCGCGACGATGGCATCGAATGCGGCCTGCGCCGCCAGCATGCCGGTCTTGATCGCGGCGTGGCTGCCCTTGATGCGGCTGACGTTCAGGTAACCCGCGTCGCAGCCGACCAGCGCGCCCCCCGGAAAGATGGTCTTGGGCAGGCTGAGCAGGCCGCCGGCGGTGATGGCGCGTGCGCCGTAACCCAGGCGTTTGCCCGGCTTGATGCCCTTGGCCTCGTCGCCTTCGAGGTAATAGCGGATGTTCGGATGGGTTTTCCAGCGCTGGAATTCCTCGAACGGGCTCAGATACGGGTTGGCGTAGTCCAGGCCGGTGATGAATCCCAGTGCGACCTTGTTGTCGTCGAAGTGGTAGAGAAAGGCGCCGCCGTAAGTGCTGTTGTCCATCGGCCAGCCGGCGGTGTGCAGCACGAAACCGGGTTGATGGCGCTGCGGGTCGATCTCCCACAATTCCTTGACGCCCAGGCCATAGGTTTGCGGGTCGCTGTCGGCGTCGAGCTTGAAGTGGGCAATCATCTGCTTGCCCAGGTTGCCGCGTGCGCCTTCGGCAAACACCGTGTACTTTGCATGCAGTTCCATGCCGAGCTGGAAGTTGTCACCGGGATTGCCGTCCTTGCCAACGCCCATGTTGCCGGTGGCCACGCCCTTGACCGAGCCGTCGTCGTTGAACAGCACTTCGGCCGCCGGGAAGCCGGGGAAGATCTCGACGCCCAGCGCCTCGGCCTGCTCGGCCATCCAGCGTGTGACCGATCCGAGGCTGACGATGTAGTTGCCATGGTTTTGCAGGCAGGCCGGCAGCAGGAAATTCGGCGTGCGGAACGAGGAGGTTTCGCCCAGGAACACCATCGCATCGTCGGTGACCGGCTGGTTCAAGGGCGCGCCGCGCTCCTTCCAGTCGGGAATCAGCTCGCTCAATGCCTTCGGGTCCATGATGGCGCCCGACAGGATGTGCGCGCCCGGCTCCGACCCTTTTTCCAGCACCACCACCGACACTTCCTTGCCGGCTGTGTTGGCAAGTTGTTTGAGGTGGATGGCGGTGGCCAGACCGGCCGGACCTCCCCCTACGATGACGACGTCGTATTCCATGGCTTCGCGCGGGCCGTACTGCTGGACGATTTCTTCAGAGGTCATGGGCGGGACTTTCGGGAAGTTCAATGGGTGTCGCGTATGTTGCGGGATTTTATGCGGCCGCT
This sequence comes from Burkholderiaceae bacterium, assembly GCA_039934375.1. Classification (GTDB taxonomy): domain Bacteria; phylum Pseudomonadota; class Gammaproteobacteria; order Burkholderiales; family Burkholderiaceae_C; genus CAISIP01. The sequence continues at coordinate 6,233 of JBDTMH010000134.1, forward strand.
TGGGCCGACCGCCCATAATTGCCGGATTGACAGCAAAGGAGGAAACTGCAATGGCATACACCATCGACTTGTCGGGCCGCGTGGCCTTCATCACGGGGGCCTCGGGAGGCTTGGGCGCGCAGTTCGCCCGCACGTTGGCCGGTGCCGGCGCCGCGGTGGTGCTGGCCAGCCGGCGGATCGACAAGCTCAAGGCCTTGCGTGCCGAGATTGAAGCCGCCGGCGGCGACGCCCACGTGGTGGAGCTTGATGTCACCGATCACGACTCGATCAAATCTGCCATCGCCCACGCCGAGACCGAGGTCGGTTCGATCGACATCCTGATCAACAACTCGGGCGTGAGCACGACGCAGCGCCTGCAGGACGTCAGTCCGGACGAATACGACTTCATCTTCGATACCAATGTCAAGGGCGCGTTCTTTGTCGCGCAGGAGGTGGGAAAACGCATGCTGGCGCGCGCCGTCGGCGCGGCGCCCGGCACCTACATCGGTGGGCGCATCGTGAACATCGCCTCCATGGCAGGACTGCGGGTGTTGCCGCAGATCGGCGTCTATTGCATGAGCAAGGCTGCGGTCGTGCAGATGACCAAGGCGATGGCACTCGAATGGGGGCGTTTCGGCATCAACGTCAACGCGATCTGCCCTGGCTACATTGACACCGAAATCAACCACCACCACTGGAGCACCGAGCAGGGGCGCAAGCTGGTGCAGATGACCCCGCGCAAGCGCATCGGCAATGTGGACGACCTCGACGCCGTGCTGGTCATGTTGTGCGCCAATCAAAGCCGCTTCGTCAACGGCGCCGTGATCGCTGCAGACGATGGGTTTGCCTTGTGACGATTGTGATTCCCGAGCCAGAAGGCAAAAACGTTGCCGGACTGGATACACGCCGGCAAGCCGTCATTTCTGCCGGGGAACCCGGCCGAGCAGATAAAACTCCGGGTTGGGCATCATGCCGCTCATGTTGGCGATGCGGTTGGACAGGCCGAAGAAGGCCGTGATCGCGCCGATGTCCCAGATGTCCTCGTCGTTCAGGCCGTGTGCATGCAAGGCCTCGAAGTCGGTGTCCTGCAGTTCGTCGGCGTGCTGGCAGACTTTCATCGCGAAGTCGAGGATCGCGCGCTGGCGCGGCGAGATATCCGCCTTGCGGTAGTTGACCGCCACCTGGTCGGCCACCAGCGGCTTCTTCTCGTAGATGCGCAGGATGGCGCCGTGCGCAACCACGCAGTACAGGCAGTTGTTGGCGGCGCTGGTCGTGGTGACTATCATCTCGCGCTCGCCCTTGGTCAGGCCCGATTCCTCGCGCAGCATCAAGGCATCGTGGTAGGCGAAGAAGGCGCGCCATTCGGCGGGCCGGCGCGCCAGGCCCAGGAACACGTTCGGGATGAAGCCGGACTTCTCCTGGACTTCCAGGATCCGGGCCTGGATGTCTTGGGGCAGGTCTTTGAGTTCGGGTGCGGGGTAGCGGCTCATGGAGTTCTCCTTTTGTCAGGCCACGGGGTCGTGGCCCATGCGCTATGTTAGGTCTTGCCACTGCGCGCCAAAGACGCGGCGCAGATCGTCGATCTGCTGCGCGTCCAGCGGCGCGACCGGGGTTGATGCCGTGGCGCACAGGCGAGCGGTCTCCTCGAGTTCCTCCAGTGTGGCCATGGCGGCGGCCGGCGTCGCATGCCAGACATTGGGCCCCAGGCGAGCCAGCATCACGGCACGCAATTCGATGCCATGCGCGGCATACCGCGTTATGGCCTGGGCCACCTGCTCGGCCGCCTGCGGATCGCCGGGAAAGTGGTAGGGGATCACCGGTACGTGGCCGACCTTCATGACGAAGTACGGTGTGACCGGGGCCAGCAGCTCGCTGCCGTGCCGCGCCAGCGTCAGCGCCACGCAATGGCTGCTGTGGCTATGGATCACGCAACGCGGCGCCGATGCAAAATCCTGGGTGCTCTGGTAGATGCGGGTGTGCAGTGTTATGGTCTTGCTGCCCTTGTCGCCGCTGGTCTGGCGGCCGTCGGCATCCAGCCGGGCCAGCCGGGCCGGGTCGAGAAAACCCAGGCAGGCATCCGTGGGGGTGATCAGAAAGCCGTCGTCCAGGCGGACGCTGATATTGCCGGCGCTGGCGTGTACATAGCCGCGGTCAAACAGGCTCTTGCCGACGCGGCAGATTTCTTCTCGGGCGAACGATTCATTCATGGTGCGCTTGTGGGATTAACCGGCCATCAGCTTGTGAACCAGGTCGGCGGTGGTGGAGGCGGCGTATTTTCGCATCAGCCGCGCGCGGTAGACCTCGACCGTGCGGTGGCTGATCGCCAACAACCGGCCGATCTGCTTGCTGGTCAGGCCGTCCATCAGGCTGGCCGCAACCTCGCGTTCACGTGCCGTGAGCTCGGCCTTGACCGCGCGACGCGACGACAAGTCCATGAAGGTCCAGATACCGGCCTCGTGCGGATTGGCCCGGTTCAACGCCCGGCCGGTGACGTGGCACCAGAACGTCTCGCCATTGCCGCGCTTCATGATCCGATCGTCGGCGTAGTGGCCGCTGGCATTGAGAATGGGTGCGATGCGTGCACCGGTGCGTTCGTACTCCTGCTGGCTCGGATACAGCATCTGGAAGGTCTGGCCGATCAGCAATTCGCGCGCGATCCCGAACATCTCGCTGACACGATCGTTGCAGTCGACGATGCTGCGGTGGCGCGACAACACCAGGCCGATCGGTGCCAGCTCGAAAGCCAGCCGATAGTCGATGTCGCTGGCTGGTGCAGCAGGAAGCGTGGTGGAAAACATGGCTTCGGCAATGGATACGAAATACTACGTATGGCGTTACGTAGTATCGTTCAGGGCTCATCATCAGGAGACGCATGTGAACAAGATCTATCCCTCCGCAGCCAAGGCGCTCGAAGGCATTGTTGCGGACGGCCAATTGATGGCGGTCGGTGGCTTCGGCCTGTGCGGCATTCCCGAGGCGCTGATTGACGCGCTGCGCGACAGCCGCGTCAAGGGACTGACCGTCATTTCGAACAACGCCGGTGTCGACGGTTTCGGCTTGGGCAAACTGCTGGAGACGCGCCAGATCAAACGCATGATCTCCAGCTACGTGGGTGAGAACAAGGAGTTCGAGCGCCAGTACCTCGCGGGTGAACTCGAGCTCGAATTCACACCCCAGGGTACGCTGGCCGAGAAGCTGCGTGCGGGCGGCGCCGGCATTCCGGCCTTCTTCACCAAGACCGGCGTCGGCACGCTGGTGGCCGAGGGCAAGGAACTGCGCGAATTCGATGGCGAGACCTACGTGATGGAGCGTGCTCTGGTGCCCGACGTGGCCCTGGTCAAGGCCCACCGCGCCGACAAGTCGGGTAATTTGCAGTTTCGCTATACCGCGCGCAATTTCAATCCGGCCGCAGCCATGGCCGGCAGGATCACCGTCGTCGAGGTCGAGGAAATCGTCGAGACCGGCGCCATCGAGCCGGACCAGGTGCATCTGCCGGGCATCTACGTGCATCGCTTGGTGCTCAATGCCAACCCGGAGAAACGGATCGAGAAACGCACGATCCGCGCGAAGGCAGCCGCCTGAACGACCCGAACGACAGCAACAGGAGATAGAAAATGGGCTGGACTCAAGATCAGATGGCGGCGCGAGCTGCCAAGGAATTGCAAGACGGTTTTTACGTGAACCTGGGCATCGGCATCCCGACCCTGGTGGCCAACTTTGTCCCGGACGACATGGAGGTATGGCTGCAGTCGGAAAACGGCATGCTGGGCATCGGCCCGTTTCCGACCGAGGACGAGGTCGACGCCGACCTGATCAACGCCGGCAAGCAGACGGTGACCACGATGGCGGGCTCGTCGATCTTCGGCAGCCACGACAGCTTCGCGATGATCCGCGGCGGCAAGATCAACCTGAGCATCCTCGGAGCGATGCAGGTCAGCGAGAAGGGCGATCTGGCCAACTGGATGATCCCGGGCAAGATGGTCAAGGGCATGGGCGGCGCGATGGATCTGGTGGCTGGCGTCAAACGGGTGATCATCCTGATGGAGCACGTGGCGCGCAAGAAGGATGGCGGCTTCGATTTGAAGATCCTGCCGCAGTGCAGCTTGCCGCTGACCGGCGTGGGTGTCGTAGACCGCATCATCACCGACATGGCGGTGATGGACGTGACGCCGGAAGGTCTCAAACTGGTCGAACTGGCGCCCGATGTCAGCCGCGAACAGGTGCAGGAGCGCACCGGCGTCACACTGATCTGACGCGGCGGTGCGGGGCCGCCTCCGTTGCCTCGATGTGGCAGCTCGGGCTATTCGGATGCCAAGACATTCACCCTGTTGATACGGAAGATCTATGACTTTGGTAGCAATTTTCAGGAGTTGACACTAGACTGCAATCGACAAGATGACAGGCTGGCCGTGTTCCAGTCGGCACGGAGACGATATGGATCCATTGACTGTGGATGACCGTTATGCCGGCATGATTGCCGATTTGGCGGTTTGCCATGCACAACCATTGTGGGACCGCTACCAGCGCGTCACGACGCGCGCGCCGGCCGCGCGTGATGAACCCATGGCCTGGCCCTGGCAACTCATGCAGCCGTTGATTGCACGCGCGACACGCGAAGTGGCGATGCAGGACGCCGAGCGGCGTGTATTGTTGCTGACCCATCCTGCGTTCGCTGGCGCCGTGGCCACCACCACCAATCTGAGTGCGGGCCTGCAGACCTTGCTGCCGGGAGAAACGGCACGCGCGCATCGGCACAGTCTGCAGGCGATCCGCTTTGTGATGTCGGGCAGCGGCGCGGTCACCACCGTGAACGACCAGCGCTGCGCCATGAACCAGGGCGACCTGGTGCTGACGCCGGCCTGGACCTGGCATGAACATGTGCATCCGGGTTCGGAGCCACTGGTGTGGTTCGACGGTCTGGACCTGCCGCTGTTGCACCATCTGGACAGCATGTTTTTCGAACTCGCCGGGCCACTGTCCGATCGGGTCGACCCGCCGCCGACCCGGGCTGCCGTGGCCCCGTGGACCGGTGCCACGCTTCGCCCGGACGGTTCGGCAGCGGGTGGTGCGCCGGCAGACCGATACCGATTTTCCTGGACACGGGCCTCTCAGGCGCTGGACGAGGCCACGTGCGCGGCCGACGGCAGCCGCTGCCTGCGTTACGTCGATGGCGTGTCGCAAGGTGCGGTTCTGCCAACGCTCGACTGCTATCTGCTGGCCTGTGCAGCCGGCCGGCCGACCCTACGCTATCGCACGACCAGCAACGCCGTATGTGTCGTGGCCCAGGGCCATGGGCGCAGCGAGATCGGCGCCGAGACCATCGAATGGCAGCGCAACGACGTATTCACGCTTCCGCACTGGAACTGGATCCGCCATACTGCGACCAGCAGCGACGCGACGATCTTTCTGATGACCGATCGCGAGTTCCTGGCGTCGCTGGGATACCTGCGCGAAGAAGAGGAGCAAGGATGACAACACACCCAGGAGCAGACATGGCAATGAACGACGCGACCTGCGGCAGGCCAGCGCCATGAAGGTCT
>JBDTMH010000135.1:0-11726 GCA_039934375.1 Burkholderiaceae bacterium
GTCGGGTTGGACGGATCTGCGATTCTGTTTGATCACAATGCTGACGGCATCAAGACGGGTACGGGGTGGGTCAAGTCGGATGACGCCTGGTTGGTGCTGGATCGCAACGGCGATGGCCTGATCGACTCCGGGCGTGAGCTGTTTGGCGTGGACACGCTGCTGTCCGGTACGGTAGGTATTGATGCGGTGTTTGCGCGGTCGGGTTTCGAGGCCTTGCAATCGCTGGACTTGGGCAGCGGCGGTTCCGGTTCGGCGGGGGCCGGGGACGGTGTCTTTGATGCCAGGGATGCAGCCTTTAATCAGGTGCGCCTTTGGCAAGACCTCAATCAGGACGGAGTCAGCCAGGCAAACGAGTTGTTCACGTTGACGCAGAAGAACATTCGCAGTATTTCGCTGGTTGCGAGCAACGCCACAGTCAACCTGGGAAATGGCAATTCGATCAGCGGGACGGCTGTCGTCACGCGCAACAGCGGCGTTGATACGGTGGCCGGAACTATCACCGTCAGCACCGAAACGACGGCTGCGAATCTGAATCTGGGCGTCAATCCGTTCTTCCGAGAGTTCGCAACACCGATCGCGCAGACAGAGCAGGCGATGGCGATGCCCGAAATGGAGGGCAGCGGTTGGGTGCGTGATCTGCGTGAGTCCATGAGCCTGGGCAATGTCCAGAGCGATGCATTATTGGCGATCGTCCAGACGTTTTCGACGGTGGCAACCCGCGACGAACAGATGGCGATGATCGATGAGGTTCTGCGTCTGTGGGCGGAGACCAATCAGACCGCTTTGATGGCTCCGCGCAATGACCCGCAACGCCGATTTGTGCTGGCGGGCGATCCCATGACTACCGCCCAGTTGCAAAGCGTGCTACCTGTGCTCGAGGTTTTCAATGGACAGTCGGTTGCTGCAGCGGGTTTACAGGCACCTTCGATCAGCATTGGCAGCGATGGTCGCAGCGTGAGCACCTATACCTTGTTTGGCGCACAGGCGACTTTGATGCTGGACGCGTATTCGTTGCTGCGCGACTCGGTCTACATATCGCTGGCTCTGCAAACCCGTCTGGCGACCTACATGAACGCGATCGGACTTGTCATCGACCAAGCAGGAATCAGCTTCGACACGACCGGAATTGATGTGGCGCTTGAACAGCGAAAGGCAGTGAGCCAGCGCGATGCACTGTGGGACCTGGTCGAGCTCAATCGGTATGCTGGCGAAACGCTGCTCAGCGCGAATTACGACGGATTGGGCACCTTGCGGCAATCGACGCACGAACTCGCGCTTGATTCACCGCTGCGCGCGGAACTGGCGTCGATGAAAGTCTGGCTGGCAGCCACGGCGACAAGCGGGACGGCTGGAGATGACATCTATCTCGGAGATGGCGGTAACAACGTTTTCAATGCCGCGGCCGGGGATGATCGGCTCGACGGTGGCGATGGGGACGACGCTTTGTCTGGTGGGGAGGGAAACGATGTGCTGTTGGGCCGTGCGGGTGCCGATACGCTTTATGGCGGCTCTGGCGACGACATTTTGCGAGGGGGGATCGGCAACGACTCACTGAATGGCGGGCTGGGCAACAACGTCTATCTGTTTGATGCAGGGGATGATCAGGACGTGATCGAATACTACTCGGACCTGACAGCCGGCAAGTTCAACCTGTTGCGTTTCGGACGGGGAATTGACGCGTCGCAGATTGTCGCTCGCCGTGTCTACGACGCCGACTTCATCCGGTCCGACGCCAGCAATGCGCTGCATGCCTCGCTGGAACTGAGCATTGCCGGCAGCATGGACAAGATCACGGTGCGGGGCGTGTTCGACTACGACAACCCGGCCAACCAATACAACACGCTGCAAGGAATCGAATTCGCCGATGGCACGGCGTGGGGACTGGCAGACATTGTTGCGCGTACCTTGCAGTCGACCGATGCCGCCGATGACTTGCGGGGCACTGCATCCGCGGACGTCATTCACGGGGGCAGTGGCAACGACCGCATCAGCGGCGGTGAAGGCGACGACCATTTGCATGGCGATGACGGCGACGACACGATCGTGGGCGACAACGGGGAGGATGAGTTGTTCGGCGGTGCCGGCAACGACAGCCTGACGGGGGGCAACGGCAACGACACGCTGGACGGTGGCGCCGGCAATGACATGTTGCACGGTGGCCCGGGCAACAACACCTATGTGTTCGGCATTAGCGATGGACAGGACGAGGTCAACTACTACTGGGATGCCACGGTTGGCAAGAACAACATCTTGCGCTTCAAACCCGGAGTGAACCCGTCACAGATTGTGGCCCGGCGCGTCTACGATGGTGACTTCGCGCGACCTGATAGCGGGGATGGTCCCTACAACGCAAGCTATTCCTCGCTGGAGCTGAGCATCGCCGGTACCAGCGACAAGATCACGTTTCGCGGCGTATTCGACTACGACGACGCTGGCAACGCCTACAACCCGCTGCAAGGTATTGCATTTGCCGACGGCAGCGTATGGGGCCTGGCAGACATTGCTGCCCGGACATTGCAATCGACCGATGGCGCTGACGTCTTGCGCGGCACGCGGGATGCGGACCTCATCCTTGGCGGATATGGCAATGACACGATCGGCGGAGGCGCGGGCAACGACACGCTATACGGTGGACCCGGTAACGACAGCATCAGCGGCGACAGCGGGAATGACCTGCTGGATGGTGGTGATGGCGACGATGTGCTGGCCGGTGGCGACGGCGATGACATGCTGTACGGTGGTGCCGGCGCCGACACGCTGACGGGTGGGAATGGCAACGACACACTAGAAGGCGGCGCTGGCAACGACACGCTGAATGGCGGGCCGGGCCACAACACCTACCTGTTTGGTCTGGGCGATGGCCAGGACGTGGTGGGTTACTACTCGGACCTGAGCGCCGGCAAGTTCAACTTGCTGCGTTTCCGGCCCGGAATTGGCGCATCGCAGATCATCGCCCGCCGCGTCTACGACGCCGACTTCGTCCGGTCGGAGGCCAGCAATGCGCTGTATGCCTCGCTGGAACTGAGCATCGCCGGTACCACGGACAAGATCACGTTTCGTGGCGTATTCGACTACGACAATCCGGGCAATCAATACAACACGTTGCAGGGCATTGCGTTCGCCGACGGGACGTTGTGGGGCCTGCCCGAGATCGTCGCGCGAACCATGCAATCGACCAGTGGTGCCGATACCTTGCGCGGCACGCTAAACGCAGAGACTATCCGCGGTGGCAACGGAATCGACACGATCGGTGGCGGCGGCGGGGACGACAACTTGTACGGCGATGCGGGCAACGACGTCCTGAGCGGTGACGGTGGCAATGACCGGCTGTCGGGCGGGACGGGTGACGACCGTTTGCTCGGAGGACTGGGCAACGACAAGTTGTACGGCAACGATGGGAACGACGTGCTGATCGGCGATGCCAGCAACGAGGCGGGCACTGCGGTGCGCATCGTCAGCCTGGTGATTTTTGCCAGGGGTAGCGCGTGTTTGAACGTCTGCCCTTCGATGGATGTGTGGATCGCCGGCAGGCGGGTTCAGTCCTTCCAGGTGGACTCCACCGAATTCAGGGCTTACACCGTCACTGCCCCGCTGGGTCTGGATGCCACAGTCGTAGATGTCGTGTTCGCCAACGATGCTTACCGACCCGATCTGGGCCAGGACCGCAACCTCTACCTGGACCGTATTGAGGTCAATGGACGCTCCATCAGTGCGCATGACGTAGGCGCCATCATCGATTATGGCGTTGACACCGGCGCATTTGACGGGTTCAACACGGCCGCGACCAACGGGACCCTGGGCAGCAACGGTGCAATCCGGGTGAGTCTGCTGGGAAGCGACCTGCTCGATGGAGGCGCAGGTGCTGACACCATGACCGGGGGTTTCGGCAACGACATCTACGTCGTCGACAACATCGCCGATGTGGTGTCCGAGTCGGCCGATGGCGGCCACGACATCGTGCGTTCAAGCGTCAGTTACACCCTGCCGAATCATGTGGAGGACCTTGAGCTGACGGGGACCGCAAGAATCGACGGCACCGGCAACACGGCACAAAACACCTTGCGCGGTAATAACGCGGCCAATCGGCTGGACGGTGGCGCAGGTGCGGACATGATGGTTGGTAGTGGGGGCGACGACATCTACATCGTCGACAACGCCGGCGATGTCGTTTATGAGGTCGCAGGTGGTGGTATTGACACGGTGTTCAGCAGCGTCAGCCATACCTTGCGGGCCGAGGTCGAGAGCCTGTCACTTACCGGGAAAGAGGCCATCGCCGGCACTGGCAATAATTTGGCGAATATTCTGACCGGTAACCGGGCCGGCAACAGCCTCAGTGGTGCCGCGGGTGACGATACCTTGTTTGGCGAACAGGGCAGCGACCGGTTGTACGGCGGAGACGGCAATGACATTCTGTGGGGTGACGCCGCGACGGACGTTGATGCCACCGAGCGGGTCGACAGTCTGGTTATTCATGCCAAGGGCACAGTCTGTCAAAACATCTGGCCGACGATGCAGGTATGGATTTCCGGTGTCCTGGTGCAGAGCTTCGAGGTCACCAGCACGGCTTTTGCGGCGTACCAAGTGACGGCTCCATTGGGAGTGGAGGCCCGCACCGTCGACATCGTGTTCAGCAATGATGACTACAGGGCGGATCTGGGACAAGACCGCAATCTGTTCCTGGACCGTATCGAGGTCAATGGGCGCAGCCTGGGCGCTGCGGCTGCCGGCGTGGTGCTGGACTACGGTTCCGGCGCTGCCGCGTTCGATGGCATCAATACTGCCGCGAGTTGGGGCGGCATCGGCTCCAACGGCGCTCTGCGTTTCGGACTGGTCGGCGCCGACCTGCTCGATGGCGGGCGCGGCGCGGACGACATGCATGGCGGCATGGGCAATGACTTGTACGTGGTTGACAACATCCTTGACCGTGTGTTCGAGCAGGAAGACGGCGGACACGACATCGTGCGCGCCAGCGTGTCCTACCGCTTGTCGGAACATGTCGAAGACCTCGAACTCACCGGCGGCGCAGCCATCGACGGAACCGGCAATGCCATGCAGAACACCCTGCGCGGCAATTCGGCTGCCAACCGGCTCGACGGCGCGGCCGGCTCCGACCTGTTGGTCGGAGGGGCAGGCCGTGATACCTATGTGCTGGGCCGGGGTTACGGAAGCGACAGCGTTTACGAAAATGACGCTACGCCAGGCGTCACCGATAGCGCCTTGTTCGACGGTGACATCGCGGCCGAACAGCTGTGGTTTAGGCGCGTCGGCAGCAACCTGGAGGTCAGTATCATCGGCACCACCGACAAGCTGAGCATCAGCGGCTGGTACAGCGGCAGCGCGTACCGGATCGAACAGTTCAACACCAGTGGCGGGCAGGCGCTGCTGGAAAGCCAGGTGCAGAACCTGGTCGACGCGATGGCGGGTTTCGCCCCACCGGCGATGGCGCAGACCCATTTGTCGCAGGCCTACGCCGACGCCCTGACTCCAACCATCGCAGCCAACTGGCATTGACCTTTAGCGCGCCGCGCAAACGCCCGCTTCTGGCGTCAGAGTGGCAAGCCGTCCAGCATCTCGTAGCTGTTCTTGAGCCAGGTCTTGACCCGCTGGCGCTCCAGCATGCCCAGGGCGTTTTCATCCTGGGCACGATGGTTGATCGCAGACCAGAAGCTGGCGTTCTGGCTGTCGATCTTGCGCATGCTGCTCTCGTGCAGCGGCGCCAAGGTCGCGACGTTGGCGCCCAGTGCCAGTGCCTTCTTCATGGCGGCAGACTGCTCAAGCTCGGTGAAGTCTGAGCCGCGCCCGAGGTTCTTGACCACAATGTAGTTCGGGCCCGGCCCATAGGTGTTGAGCAGCCGGTCGAGCAGGTCGACCGAATCCTTGCCGGCATCCGAGATATGCCAGAAGTTGACGGTGACGCCCATCTCGCCGAGCAGCGTCAGCAGGTCCGAGTCCTTGATCCAGCGCGCCAAAGGCGCCGCCGTCTGGGCCGCGAGGTCGACAATGACACTGCCTTGCTGCCCGACTGCCGGTACCTCTTCGAAACTGGCGGCGACCTGGTCCAGGCCCTCGTAGCGGTCGACGATCACCGGCGAGGCATACTCGGCGTAAAAGCGGGTGAACGAGGTATGCGAGCGGTCGGTGTCGAAACCGGTGAAAGGGCGCCCACGGTCGATGAAGTACTGGGCCAGCAGGCGTGATACCACGGACTTGCCGACACCGCCTTTTTCACCACCGATGAAGTTGAGGGAGGCCATGCTCAGTTCCTTTGCGGTATTGCGGTTGCGGATGGTCAGGTCAGCTTCTTGACCAGCACCAGGCTCTTGCGGTCCCAGTTATACAGGCGCCGGCGGGCTTCCGGCAGTTTGTCCGGATCTGCCTGGATGAAGCCTCGTTTGAGGAACCAGTGCTTGGTTCGGGTCGTCAGCACAAAGATGCTCTCGATGCCCATGGCCTTGGCGCGCTGCTCGACCCGCTTGAGCACGCGCTCGCCATCACCTTGCCCCTGCGAGTCGGGCGACACGGTCAGGGCGGCCATTTCCGCGGTCTTGGCTTCCGGATAAGGGTACAGCGCTGCGCAGGCGAAGATCACACCGTCATGCTCCAGGATGGTGTAGTAGCCGATGTCGCGCTCGATCTCGGTGCGTCCACGCTTGACCAGCGTGCCGTCCTTCTCGAACGGTTCAATCAGCTGCAGGATGCCGCCCACGTCATCGGCCGTGGCCTCGCGCAGGTTCTCGAGCTTTTCGTCGACCACCATGGTGCCGATGCCGTCGTGTACATACACCTCGAGCAGCAGCGCGCCATCGGTGGCGAACGGGATGATGTGGCTGCGCTCGACGCCGTTCTTGCAGGCCTTGACGCAGTACTGCAGATAAAACGGTGCATCCAGCGGACTGGTTGCCGGCGGCAACTCGGCCAGCAGCTTCTCGGCCTGTGCCAGCGGCAATTCGGTGTCAATCGGGTTGTCCTCGTTGATGGGCTCGTTCGGACGCACCCCAATGCCGGGGATCTCGGTCAGAAAAATCAGCTTGTCGCTTTGCAGCGCGATCGCAATCGAGGTGGCCACTTCCTCCATCATCAGGTTGAAGGCTTCACCGGTCGGCGAGAAACCGAATGGCGAGACCAGCACGATAGCCCCCAGGTCCAGTGACCGCTGGATGCCGCTGCTGTCGACCTTGCGCACCAGTCCCGAATTCTTGAAGTCCACGCCGTCGACGATGCCCACCGGTCGAGCGGTGATGAAGTTGCCCGAGATGACACGCACCGTGGAGTCGGCCATCGGGGTATTCGGCAGGCCCTGGCTGAATGCGGCCTCGATTTCGTAGCGCAACTGTCCGGCAGCCTCCTGCGCGCAGTCCAGCGCCACATCGTCCGTGATGCGCACGCCATGCGAATACTGCGGCGCATGGCCCTTGGTCTTGAGTTGCTCGTTGACCTGTGGCCGGAATCCGTGCACCAGCACGATCCGCACCCCCATGCTCTGGATCAGCGCGAGGTCCTGGGCCAGATTCTGCAGCTTGCCGGCGGCGATTGCCTCGCCCGCAATCGCCACGACGAAGGTCTGATTGCGGAACTTGTGGATATACGGCGCGACCGAGCGGAACCATGGCACGAAGGTGAAATTGAAGACGGTGGACATCGGCAGTGCGGGCGGTGCGGTTCGGTGCGGGGGAGAGGGATGGCAAAAGTGTAGCAGTCACCCGGGGCAGGTGCTTCGCCAACCGGGATAATTGCGCGATGTCCGAACCGGTGCTCGAATTCCCAGAAACCCTGCCGGTATCGGCCATGCGCGACGAGATCATGCGCGCAATGGCGCAGCACCAGGTCATCATCGTCTGTGGCGAGACCGGGTCCGGCAAGACGACGCAGTTGCCCAAGATGGCACTGGCGCTGGGGCGCGGCAAGCGTGCGTTGGCGCTGGATGGCTGGGGCAAACCCGCCCATGCGTCGGGCCAGGGCAAACTCATCGGCCATACCCAGCCGCGCCGTATTGCCGCCAGCTCGGTGGCGAAACGCATCGCCGAGGAGCTCAAGACGCCGCTGGGCGAGGTGGTCGGCTTCAAGGTGCGGTTCCAGGACCGGCTGTCGCGCGATGCATCCGTCAAGTTGATGACGGATGGCATCTTGCTGGCCGAGACCCAGACTGACCCGCTGCTCAAGGCGTATGACACGCTGATCATCGACGAGGCGCACGAGCGCAGCCTGAACATTGACTTCCTGCTCGGCTACCTGCGCCAGATCCTGCCGCGCCGGCCCGACCTGAAGATCATCGTCACGTCGGCCACGATCGACGCCCAGCGTTTTGCCGACCACTTCGCGTCGCGCAACGGCCCTGCGCCGGTGATTTTGGTGTCGGGACGTACCTTTCCGGTCGAGCAGCGTTACCGGCCGTTCGAGGAGACCCGCGAGCACGACCTGAACGACGCGATCTGCGACGCCGTCGACGAACTGTGGCTGGGCCCGGCTGCGAGCCGCGATGCCGGCGACATTCTGGTGTTCCTGCCGGGCGAGCGCGAGATCCGCGAGGCGGCCGATGCGCTGCGCCATCATCTCAGCCACCATGTACAGCTGCGCCAGGCCGAAGTGATACCGCTGTTCGCGCGCCTGTCGCAAGCCGAGCAGGACCGGGTGTTCGACACCGATGGCGGGCGACGCATCGTGCTGGCCACCAACGTGGCCGAGACCTCGCTCACCGTACCCGGGATCCGCTTCGTCATCGACGTCGGGACTGCTCGGGTCAAGCGCTATAGCTTCCGCAGCAAGGTCGAGCAGCTGCTGGTCGAGCCGATCAGCCAGTCCTCGGCCAACCAGCGTGCCGGCCGTTGTGGCCGTGTGGCCAACGGCATCTGCATCCGGCTATATGCGCAGCAGGACTTCGACCAGCGCCCGCGCTTTACCGACCCCGAGATTCTGCGCAGCTCGCTGGCTGGTGTGATCCTGCGCATGAAGTCGCTGCACCTGGGGTCGGTGGAGGATTTTCCGTTCATCGAACGGCCACAGGCGCGCGCCATTGCCGACGGCTACCTGCTGCTGGCCGAACTCGGCGCCGTGGACGATGCCAACGAACTCACGTCCATTGGCAAGGAGCTGGCACGGCTGCCGCTCGATCCGCGGGTCGGACGCATGATCCTGGAGGCGCGCCAGCGCCAGGCGCTGGACGAGGTGCTGGTGATCGCCAGCGCCCTCAGCGTGCAGGACGTGCGCGACCGGCCGATGGAGGCCCAAGGCGCCGCCGACGCCGCACACGTCAAGTTCGACGACGAACGCAGCGAGTTCACCGGTTATCTCAAGCTGTGGAAATGGATCACCCACGCCCGCGGCGAGAAAGGCAGCGCCGAACATCGCCTGTCAAACCGCCAGTACGAGCAACTGTTGCGCCAGAACTTTGTCAACATCCGCCGGGTGCGCGAGTGGAAGGACATCCATTCACAGCTGCACACCGTCGTGGCCGAGCACAAATGGCGGCTCAATACGGCGCCGGCGACCTACGAGCAGCTGCATCTGTCGATGTTGTCCGGCTTGCTGGGCAATGTGGGTTGCAAGCTCGACGATGACGAGGCCTACCTGGGCGCGCGCGGCATCAAGTTCTACCGCCATCCTGGCGCGCACCTGAGCAAGAAGCCCGGGCGCTGGATCCTGGCGGCCGAGCTGGTGGAGACGACGCGGCTGTTCGGTCGGGGCATCGCCGGCATCGAGCCGCAGTGGATCGAACAGGTGGCCGGTCACCTGCTCAAGAAGCAGCTGCTCGACCCGCATTGGGAGAAGAAGTCGGCCCAGGTCACAGCGCTGGAACGTGCCACCTTGTATGGCATCGTGGTGTACAACGGGCGCCGCGTCGACTTTGGCCGGGTCGACCCGCAAGGCGCGCGCGAGATTTTCATCCGCCAGGCGCTGGTCGCCGGTGACTGGGAGACGCCGTTGCCGTTTCTGGCGGCCAACCGCAAGCTGGTGGCCCAGGTGCAGGAGCTCGAGCACAAGTCGCGGCGCCAGGACGTGCTGGTCGACGACGAGCTGATCTACGCGTTTTACGACCAGCATCTGCCAGCCGATATCTGTGGTGGTCATGGGTGCGAGCAGTGGTATCGCAGGGAGGTGCGCGAGAAGCCCGGCCTGCTGGTGCTCAGCCGCGAGGAGCTGATGCGCCATGAGGCGGCCGGCATCACCACCCAGGCATTTCCACGCAGCCTGCGCCTGGGTGGCGTGGATTGCAAGGTCGAGTACCTGCATGAGCCTGGCGACGCGCGCGACGGACTGACGGTCACCGTGCCGCTGTTCGTGCTCAACCAGGTCAATGAGGAGCGTTGCGAGTGGCTGGTGCCCGGCATGCTCAAGGAGAAGATTCTGGCGCTGCTCAAGAGCCTGCACCAGAAGCCGCGTTCGCGCTTTGTGCCGCTGCCCGACAGCGCGGGACGTATCGCCGAGCAGTTCAGCGCGCCCGAGGTGTTCGGTGGCGGCAGCCTGGTCGATGCGCTGCTGCGGCTGGTGCGCGAGAAGACGTCGCTGGATGTCAAGCGCGGCGACTTCAAGCTCGACACGCTCAGTGCGCACCATTTCATGAATATCCGGGTGACCGACGACAACGGGCGCCAGCTGGGTATCGGCCGCAATCTGGCCGCGCTCAAGGCCGAACTCGGCAGTCAGGCCCGTGGCGCATTCCAGGCACTGGCGGCTCTGAAGCTGGGCAAAACCGCGCATACTACGGCCCAGCCCGAAGCCAGTGCCCAGCCGCTGCGGGACGGCAAGGCTGCGCCAGCCGGTTCGACAACGGGCGGTGCTGCGGTTGCGCTGCCCGCCCGTGCGCCAGCGCCGTTGGCCAACGAGCGCCATGTCGCCTGGACGTTTGGTGAATTGCCCGAACTGCTGGAAATCCGCAGGAAAGCACAGGTTCTGATTGGATTTCCGGCGCTGATCGATGCCGGCGATGCGGTCACGATCGAGGTGTTCGACGAGCCTGACGTCGCTGCCGCGCGCCATCGCATCGGTTTGCGCCGGCTGTTCGCGTTGCAACTGCGCGATGCGCTGAAATACCTGGAGAAGAATATTCCCGAGTTGCAGAAGATGGGCGCGGCCTACATGCCGCTGGGAACCGTCGAACAGTTGCGCACGCAGATCATCGACCTGGCACTGGACCGCGCTTTCCTGATCGAGCCGTTGCCGGCCGATGCTGCGTCGTTCAAGCGTCGGATCGATGAGGGTCGCACCCGGTTGACGCTGATCGCCAACGAGGTGGCGCGGCTGACGGCGATGATTCTGGCCGAATATGCGCTCGCGACCCGCAAGATCAAGGACAGCCGCAACGCGGCTGACGCTGCGGCGGATGCCCAACAGCAGCTGCAGCGCCTGGTGCCGCGCGACTTTCTGGGGCAGACGCCCTGGCCACAGTTGCAGCATCTGGTGCGTTACCTCAAGGCCATCGTGTTGCGGCTGGACAAGGTGCGCGCCGACCCCGCACGCGACAATGCGCGGTTAGCCGAGATCCGGCCCCAGGAGGCCCGGTTCTGGCGCGAAGTGGCCGAGCGCAAAGGCGTCACCGACCCGCGCCTGCAGGAGTTCCGCTGGTTGCTCGAGGAGCTGCGCGTGAGCCTGTTTGCACAGGAACTGCGCACGCCGCAACCGGTCAGTATCAAACGGCTGGACAAAGCATGGACCCAGATCAACAGTTGATCGGATGTATGAGCGCCGCGCCGGGCCGCCCCAAGCAAGCTCGCACCGCAGCACGGAGTGCG
>JBDTMH010000136.1:0-11606 GCA_039934375.1 Burkholderiaceae bacterium
CAGACCTTGCGCCGTGATCCGGTCGACAACATGTGTCCGGTCTTGTGCAGATGCTGCTGCAGAAACAGGCGCTGCAACAACTCTTCGGCCAGCGCCATGTCGAAGGCCGGATAGTCGCGGCGCAGTGTCTCGAACCACTGCATCGGGGTCATGCCATCGAAGCTGTCCACGGTCGGCTCAGTGCGAAACAGCTGCCGGCGATACTGCGACACATCGTCGCTCAGCCGATGCCGACCCAGCCGGATCTCGCCCGCCAGTGCCGTCAGGTCAGCGGCCAGCAGGCGCAGCAAGGTGGTCTTGCCGCAGCCGTCGCCGCCACATACCAGGTGCAGGCCGGGTGCAAAGCTCGCGCTCCAGTGTTCGAACAAGGGCCGCGACGGATACGCAAATGACAAGCCCTCGATCTGCAGTGCGCGCGCCGCCGCATCGGATGCCGTGGCCTTTGCAACCGAGGCCGTCAAGCGGCACCTGTGGCGTTAGCGCCAAAGCCCGTTGCGCGGTCCATGGATCAAACCGGCGTTGGGGGCCCCGACGCGGTGGTGGCCGCCCGGACCCGGCGCGCTCGCTCCAGCGCCAAGCCAGCCGAGCGTGGGTCCATGCCGTACATGTCGGCAAACGCGTCGACGCTTTGCGACGCCGCTTCGAAAGCACGCAGCAAGGCCTCGTCGCGCGCGGTGGCGGCACGGGCCTCGGCCAGGACTTCGTCCAGCAGCTGATTGGTGGCCTCGTCGCGGCTACGCACCAGCGCGGCATAGGCATCGGGTGTCAGACCGGAGTGCTCGAAGGCCTGCAACATGCGCCTGCGCAAAGTCGGGGTCAGGTCTTGCGGGCCGCGCGCCTGGCGTCGGCGGAATACTTCGAGCAAGGCATGGTGCACATGTTCCGGCGCCGTGGTCTCAACCGGCGCCCCCATCAGGTCATGGCGTTGCAAGCCCTGCGAGACCGCCGACAGATACCGTGTCGAGCGGGTGTGCTGGGCCAGGGCACCCTTCAGCGCATCGGCGCTGAAGGCATCCGGATGCGCTTGCTGCAGCTCTTGGAAGATGCCGCGCTTGAGCGGCAGAAACTGCGCTCCAAACAACTGCGGGTACCACGCCGCCAGTTTCTCCAGCACCGGCAGATGGGTCTCCTGCGGCGCACGGCGGCGGGCTTTCGCGGGCTTGTCGGCCGGCGGCTTGTCAAGGGTCTCGGTCATCGGTTCTTCTTCAATGCGGTCTGCGTGATTGCGCTGAGCGTGCCACGCGTCGAGATGACCTCCGGATCGAGTGTGATCTCGATCAGCGTACCCTGCGCGCGCTCCAGCGCAGCCAGCAACTGCGACTCGAACTCAGCCGTGCGGGAGATGCGCACACCCGCATAACCATAGGCCTGCGCCAACGCAGCGAAATCCGGATTGCGCAGCGCGGTACCGGCCACGCGGTTCGGGTATTCGCGCTCCTGGTGCATGCGGATGGTGCCGAACATGCCGTTGTTGAGCAACAGCACGATGGTCTTGGCGCCGTATTGCGACGCCGTGGCCAGCTCCTGCCCGTTCATCAGGAAGTCGCCGTCGCCGGCAATCGTCAGCGCCAGCCGTCCGGTCGTGATCGCCGCAGCAATGCCGGCCGGCACACCATACCCCATGGCACCACTGGTCGGCGCCAGCTGGGTCTTGTGCCCCTTGGCCAAACCATGGTGGCGAAAGAAGCGATGCGCCCAGCTCGCGAAATTACCTGCGCCATTGGTCAGCACCGCATCCACCGGCAGGTGTTTTTGCAGCATCGCAATGATGGCCGGCATGTCGATCTCGCCCGGCAACTCCTGTGGCACCAGATTGCCGAGGTAATCCGCATGGCACTGTCGCGCCCAGTCGGCCCAGGGCAGCTGCGCCGGCGCCTCGAGCGCAGCAAACGCCTGCGCCGCAGACAACATACCGGCATTGATGGCCAGGTCGGCCTGGTACACCCGGTTGAGCTCGTCGGCACCGGCATGAATATGCACCAACGTCTGCAGCGTACGTGGTGCCGGCAGCAAGGTGTAGCCACCCGTGGTCATCTCACCCAGGCGCGGGCCGAAGGCAATGATCAGGTCGCTCGCGCGCACATGGGCGGCCAGTTTCGGATTGATGCCAATTCCGACGTCACCGGCATACAGGTCGTGGTGATTGTCGAAGCAGTCCTGGAAACGAAACGCATTGGCCACCGGCAGTTGCCACTTTTGCGCGAAATCCTGCAGCAGCTGGGCCGACTGCGGGTTCCAGCCACTGCCGCCGGCGATCACGAGCGGCCGTTTCGCGGCGCGCAGCAGATCGCCCAACTGCGCTGCCAGCTGCGGATCGCAACCGGCCTGCACGGCTTCGACACGGGACAAGGCCTGCAGCGTGTCGTCCGTGAGTTCCTGCGCCAGCATGTCCTCGGGCAATACCAGCACGACCGGACCAGGACGGCCGTTCATTGCCGTCGCGAAAGCGCGGGCCACGTATTCCGGTATGCGGCGCGCGTCGTCGATTCGCTCGACGCGTTTGGCCATACCTTTGGTACTGGGGCCGAAGAAATGGTTGAAGTCAACCTCCTGGAACGCCTCGCGGTCGCGCGTG
The DNA here is from genome assembly GCA_039934375.1 of Burkholderiaceae bacterium. GTDB lineage: Bacteria > Pseudomonadota > Gammaproteobacteria > Burkholderiales > Burkholderiaceae_C > CAISIP01. Next base: position 2,576 of record JBDTMH010000136.1, read on the forward strand.
TCACTGGCCACGTCGCCGACGAACAGCACCACCGGGGTCGAGTCCTGGAACGCGGTGTGGATGCCGATCGAGGCGTTGGTGGCGCCTGGGCCACGGGTCACGAAACAGACGCCAGGACGGCCGGTGAGCTTGCCGTGGGCATCGGCCATGAACGCGGCGCCCCCTTCCTGGCGGTTGATCACGAAGCGGATCTTGTCGGCGTTCCGATGGAAACCATCGAGCGCCGCCAGAAAACTTTCCCCCGGAACCCCGAAGGCATGGGTGACGCCCTGGGCCATGAGGCATTCGACGAGTAGGTGGCCTGCAATTCTTTGACTCATGCCTGCGATTCTCGCCGATGTCGCAGCGCCCTCCGCCACGCGCCCGGCCGGCGCCGGATCAGGCCGGGGCGAGTTGCGCCGCGGTACGGCGTCCCACCCCAAGTGCAGCGCCGACGGCGAGCAGCAGGATCAGTGCGGCAACATAGAAGGTCATGGAGAAAAGGCCGCGGTCCATCAACGCACCGAACAGCACCGGCGAGATCGCGAAGCCCACGTCGAGCCCCGAATACACCAGCCCATAGACGCGCCCGGTTGAGCCCCTGGGCGCCGCCTTGCGGATCATCATGTCGCGCGACGGCCCCCCGATGCCGACGGCGAACCCGGTCGCGGCCAGCACCACCATCGTGCCAATGGCGCCAAAAACACCGGTGCCACATAGCGCCAGGAACACGGCTGCCACCGCCATGCAGGTCGCCACCACCCGGTCGCTGTCGGCGATCCGCGCAGCGACGAAGCCCCCCACCAGGGTGCCCACGGCAGCACACAACATGTAGGCGGTCAGCGTCGTGGTTGCGGCCTCGAAGCTGACATTGTGCAAGGCCTTGAGCAGCGACACGGAAAACGTCTGCACCACGGCCAGCGTCATTGTCGACAGCAGGAAGAAGCCAAAACACCACCACACCACCGGCCGGCTCAGGAAGGCCAGGTCATGCTCGGACTTTTCCTCTGCCTTGTGCCCGGTCACCTGGGTCGTGATCTTGTCCCGCTGCAGCACCAGCAGCAGCAGGATCACCCCGTACATGCCCGCGGCTGCAAGGTAGGCCATACGCCAGCTGGTCAGACTGCTGATGCCGGCGAAGAACATCGGCGCGGCCGCCCAGCCCAGATTGCCGGTGACACCGTGCACGCTGAACGCGTAGCCCAGGCGGGCCTGCGACACGCGCTGGTTCATGATCGTGAAATCGACCGGATGAAACGGCGAGTTGCCCAGCCCGGCCAGCGCCGCCACCAGCATCAATGCCGCATAACTGCTGGCGAACGAGGCCACGATACAGGCCAGCATGAACAGCAACAGCGACCCGAACAATACCGGCCGCGCTCCCACGCGGTCCACCAGAAAGCCGCCGCTGGCCTGGCCCATGCCGGACACCACGAAGAAGGCCGACATCAACAGCCCCAGTTCCGAATAGCTGAGGTTGAACTCGGTCATGAAGACCGGAAACATCAGCGGCAACAACAGGTGAGAGAAATGCGACGATGCATGGGCCAGCCCGACCATGGCGATGATGGCTGCGTCTTGGCGCAGCGGCACCGGCGCGGCGCCCTCGGCGGTGATGGAACTCATGGCGCAATGGTAATCACCTTTGGCCGGATGGCTCACGCACGACCGCTAATTTTTCTCGCCTCCGCGCCAAACCACAGCCCACGCAGGCTGCAACGGTGCCACTGGCCCGGTGCGAGAATCGCGCAGCAGGCGATCGGCCTGTCCGTCGCCGCGCCCGCCTTCCCCACCATGACGCCAACACCCTCCGACTCCCTGCGCCAGATGCCGGCCGGTATCTGGGTGCTGGGCATGGTCAGCCTGTTGATGGACATCTCGTCCGAGATGATTCATAGCCTGCTGCCGCTGTTCATGGTCACGACGCTGGGCACCAGCGTGCTGGCGGTCGGCCTGATCGAAGGCCTGGCCGAGTCGACCGCGCTGATCGTCAAGGTCTTCTCGGGTGCGCTGAGCGACTATCTGGGTCGGCGCAAAGGCCTGGCCCTGCTCGGCTACGCATTGGGCGCACTGAGCAAGCCGCTGTTTGCGATGGCACCCGGTATCGGCCTGCTGGTGACCGCGCGGCTGATCGATCGGGTCGGCAAAGGCATCCGGGGTGCGCCGCGCGATGCGCTGGTGGCCGACATCGCGCCAGCGCAGCTGCGCGGTGCAGCGTTCGGGCTGCGCCAGTCGCTGGACACTGTAGGCGCCTTTCTCGGCCCCTTGCTCGCTGTCGGGTTGATGCTGCTGTGGGCCGACGACTTCCGTGCCGTGTTCTGGGTTGCGGTGCTGCCCGGTGTGCTGGCGGTGGCACTGCTCTGGTTCGGCCTCAAAGAGCCCGCCCGGCCTGCGCCAAGCGCTGTTGAAAGCCGGCGCAATCCGATCCGGCGCGAGATGCTACGCCGCCTGCCGCCCGCGTATTGGTGGGTGGTCGGCATCGGCGCGCTGTTCACGCTGGCGCGTTTCAGTGAGGCATTCCTGGTGCTGCGCGCCAAACAAAGCGGCATCGCGCTGGCCCTGGTGCCATTGGTCATGGTCGCAATGAACATCGTCTATGCGGCGAGCGCCTATCCGTTTGGCAAGTTGTCGGATCGCGTCTCGCACCGCATGTTATTGGCGCTCGGCGTGTTGGTACTGCTGCTGGCCGACCTGGTGCTCGCTGTCAACGTGAGCCTGTGGTCGGTGTTGCTGGGCGTGGGCCTGTGGGGCATCCACATGGGCATGTCGCAGGGACTGCTGGCCACCATGGTGGCGGCCACCGCGCCGGCCGATCTGCGCGGTACGGCATTTGGTTTCTTCAACCTGGTCAGTGGCGTTGCGATGCTGGTTGCCAGCGTGTTCGCCGGACTGATGTGGGACCGCTGGGGTGCACCGGCCACGTTCCATGCAGGAGCCGGATTCTGCCTGCTGACCCTGGCCGCGCTGCTGTGGCACGCCCGGCGCCGGGCCAGCGCGCAGAACCCGCACTGAGCCGCGGCGCATCAGGCGTCAGGACGGGCGCTGCAGGCCGAGCGGATCGAGGTTCGCCGGGTCTCCGTAGCCCTGGCCGAGCTTGAAGATGCCACTGAAGCGCAGGCAGGGTTCACCATCGGCACTGACCAGGCCCTGCCCGAACACCAGATTGCGTGTGGTGCGCAAAATCTGCGCCTCGCCTTGCACCCAGGCGCCCAGCCTGGCCGATCCCAGGTAGTCGATCTGCAGACTGATGGTCGGCAGGAAGCGCCGCTCGCGCCCCGCCATGTACATGGCCGTGCACGGAACCAGCATGTCGACAAAGGTGGCCAGCATGCCGCCATGGCAGATGCCCAGCGGATTGCCATGGCGCTGCTCGACCCGAAAACCCAGCTGCAACTGATCGTCGGCGAGCCGGCCAAACAAGGGGCCATTGAAGATGATGAAATCGCCATGGATATCCGCAGCGCGGAATCCTTCGGGAACACGGGGGGCAAGGGACATCGGGAACCGGTCAAGGTGTAAAGGCCACCATCGTAACGGCCATGCGGCCGCTGTCCGCGCAGCACTGTCACGTCGGGCTCAGCGACTCCCGTGCCGCGCGGAGCAAGCCGTCAGCCCGCCGCGCTGACAAAGCTGAACTGTCCCGGCGCCTGGATCGGGTCCACCTCGACCTTGATCACCGCCTTGGGCAGGAACTTGCCCTCGAGCAGCAACTTGGACAGCGGGTTCTCGATGCGCTGCTGAATCGCGCGCTTGAGCGGTCGGGCGCCGAACAACGGGTCGAATCCGACCTTGGCCAGTTCGGCAAGCGCCGCCGGCGACACCTGCAGCGTCAGGTCCATTTTGGACATGCGCTGCTGCAGCACGCCGATCTGGATCGCCGCGATCGACTCGATGTTCTTGGCATCGAGCGCGTGAAACACCACGGTCTCGTCGATCCGGTTCAGGAACTCGGGGCGGAAGTAGTTCTTCAGTTCGCCGGTGACCGCGTCCTTGATCTCGTCGCTGTCCTGGCCGACCATGTTCTGGATGATCTGTGAGCCGATGTTGCTGGTCATCACGATCACGGTGTTCTTGAAATCCACGGTACGGCCCTGACCATCGGTCAGCCGACCGTCGTCCAGCACCTGCAGCAACACGTTGAACACATCCGGGTGCGCCTTCTCGACCTCGTCGAGCAGCAGCACGCTGTAGGGCTTGCGCCGCACGGCCTCGGTCAGGTAGCCTCCCTCGTCGTAACCCACGTAGCCCGGGGGCGCGCCGATCAGCCGGGCCACCGAGTGCTTTTCCATGAATTCACTCATGTCGACCCGGATCAGGTGATCCTCGGAATCGAACAGGAAATTCGCCAATGCCTTGCATAGCTCGGTCTTGCCGACGCCGGTCGGGCCCAGGAACAGGAACGAGCCGGTCGGACGGTTCGGATCGCCCAGGCCGGCGCGCGAGCGCCGGATCGCGTTGGCCACCGCCGTGATGGCTTCGCCCTGGCCGACCACACGCTGGTGCAGCTTGTCCTCCATCTGAAGCAGTTTCTCGCGCTCGCCCTGCATCAGCTTGGACACCGGGATGCCGGTGGCGCGTGCCACGACCTCGGCGATCTCCTCCGCGCCGACCTGCGTGCGCAACAAGCGCGGCGCCGTGCCCTCGCCCTTGCTGGACTCGTTGTCCTGCGCTTCCTTGAGCTGGCGCTCGAGTTCGGGCAGCTTGCCGTATTGCAGCTCGGCGACCTTGTTGTATTCGCCCTTGCGCGTCAGCTCTTCGATCTGCTGGCGCAGCTTGTCGATGGCTTCGCGCACATGGGCACTGCCTTGCGCCTGGGCTTTTTCTGCCTTCCAGATCTCGTCCATGTCGGCGATCTCTTTCTGCAGCTTGCCGATCTCGACCTCGATCAGGTCGAAACGCTTCAGCGAGGCCTCGTCCTTTTCGCGGCGCACTGCCTCGCGCTCGATCTGCAGCTGGATCAGCCGCCGGTCGAGCTTGTCCATGACCTCGGGCTTGGAATCGATCTCGATCTTGATCTTGGCTGCAGCCTCGTCGATCAGGTCGATCGCCTTGTCGGGCAGAAAGCGGTCGGTGATGTAGCGGTGGCTGAGTTCGGCCGCGGCGACGATCGCCGGATCGGTGATGTCCACGCCATGGTGAACTTCGTATTTCTCCTGCAGTCCGCGCAGGATGGCGATGGTCGCCTCGACCGATGGCTCGCCGACCAGGATCTTCTGGAACCGGCGCTCGAGCGCGGCGTCTTTCTCGATGTATTTGCGGTACTCGTCCAGCGTGGTCGCGCCGACGCAATGCAATTCACCGCGGGCCAGTGCCGGCTTGAGCATGTTGCCGGCGTCCATGGCGCCTTCGGCCTTGCCGGCACCGACCATGGTATGCAACTCGTCGATGAACACGATGGTCTGGCCCTCGTCCTTGGCCAGGTCCTTGAGCACGTTCTTGAGCCGCTCCTCAAACTCGCCGCGGAACTTGGCGCCGGCCAACAAGGCTGCCATGTCGAGCGACAACACGCGTTTGCCCTTGAGCGATTCGGGCACCTCGCCGGCGACGATGCGCTGGGCCAGTCCTTCGACGATGGCGGTCTTGCCGACGCCGGGCTCGCCGATCAGCACCGGGTTGTTCTTGGTGCGCCGCTGCAGCACCTGGATGGCGCGGCGGATCTCGTCGTCGCGACCGATCACCGGGTCCAGCTTCCCCATGCGGGCGCGTTCGGTCAGGTCGATGCAGTATTTCTTCAGCGATTCGCGCTGGTCTTCGGCATCGGCACTGTCGACATTCTGGCCGCCACGCACGGCCTCGATGGCCGCTTCGAGCGCCTTGCGGGTCAGGCCGTTCTCGCGCGCGATCTTGCCGATATCGCCCTTGTTGTCGGTCAGTGCCAGCAGGAACAATTCGCCGGCCACAAACTGGTCGCCGCGTTTGATCGACTCCTTCTCGGCTGCCTGCAACAGGCTGACCATGTCGCGGCCGATCTGCACCTGCTCCTGGCCCTGCACTTGCGGCAGGCGCTTCACCGCCGCCTCCGCAGAGCTCAGCAGGCCGGCGACATTGGCACCGGCGCGCTGCAACAGCGCCTTGGGGCCGTCGTCCTGGCGCAACATCGCCACCAGTACGTGAGCCGGTTCGATATAGGCATGGTCGTTACCAAGCGCAATCGTTTGCGCCTCGCCTAGAGCTTCCTGAAATTTGGTGGTCAGTTTGTCGATACGCATGAAAAGTCCTTTGGGATACCAGTCAGCAGCTTAGGCGATTTCGCCGGTTTTCAAGAGCCCGCTGCGGCGCCGTGAGCTGATCTTGATCAAGCCGGAACAATTCATGCGCACCGGACACGCGAGCTGGAAGCACCATTGCGCGTCGCGGTGGATCAGGCTCTGGTGTGCGACCCCCAGGTGGCGGACGACTTCGAACATTGCGGACGGATGTTTCCGAACCATCGCCTGGAAACGGTGGAAAATACCGCTTCACACATCAAAGCACAGACGCTGCTGCCGCGCATGCGTCGGCCCTGGCGCCATACCCGAACCCCAAGTGATCAAGCCTGACACCGCCATATCTCATCCATCGACGCCCCATGGTAGCGCGGCCAATCGCTGGTTTTCCGGTCTCGCCGATCTGTCGCCAGCGTACTTCGGCATGGTGATGGCCACTGGCATTGTCTCAGTCGCCGCGCACCTGGTGGGCATGTCCACGATCTCGAGCATCCTGTTTCGGCTCAACATCGTCATCTTCGCAGTGTTATGGGTACTGACGGTGCTGCGCATGGTGCGCTTCCCGCGGCGATTCTTCGCCGACATGATCGATCACCTGCGCGGCCCGGGTTTCTTTACCACGGTCGCCGGCACGGGCGTGCTGGGCAGCCAGTATGTGTTGCTTGCGACTGACTTTGCAGTCGCAACGGTACTGTGGGGCGTAGCGATCGTGTTGTGGGTGGTGCTCACTTATACGATCTTCATGGGCTTTGCGGTCAAGTCCCAAAAACCCAGCCTCGACCAGGGGATCAGCGGGGCCTGGTTGCTGGCGGTCGTGTCCACGCAATCAATTGCCGTGCTCAGCGCGCTGCTTGCAACGCACTTCGGACAACCGTACAAGCTCGAGATCAACTTCCTTGCGCTGTCGATGTGGCTGTGGGGTGGCATGCTCTACATCTGGATGATGTCGCTCATCTTCTACCGTTACAACTTTTTCCCGCTGTCGCCCGGCGATCTGGCGCCTCCGTATTGGATCAACATGGGCGCGATGGCGATCTCGACGCTCGCCGGTTCACTGCTCATCATCAACGTGGCCGACGCGCCGTTCCTGCACTCACTGTTGCCTTTCATCAAAGGCTTCACGGTGTTCTATTGGGCCACCGGGACCTGGTGGATACCGATGCTGCTGCTGCTGGCATTGTGGCGCCATGTCTACAAGCGCTTCCCGATGCATTACGACCCGCTTTACTGGGGCGGCGTGTTCCCGCTTGGCATGTATGCGGTCTGTACGCATGAAATGATCGCTGCAATGGGATTTGACTTCCTTGAGTGGCTACCGCAAACCTTCGTATATATCGCACTGCTCGCATGGACGGCGACCTTCGTCGGACTGGTGCTCAGCCTTTTGCGCCGGTTCGGAGTGCTTGCAGCCACGACGGCACAGCAATGAAGTTGCGCCGTTGCAGCTTTTAGAATCCACCCATGCATGTGCGCCAGATGTCGATCAGCTACCTGCCCGAGCAGGACAGGGTACTGGTGCGCGTCAATACCGCGGAGAACCGGGAACTGCAATTCTGGTTCACCCGGCGCCTGGCCCTGGGTCTGACGCCGCTGCTCGAGCGCGTCGTCACCGAGACCGCCGCACGCCAAGGTGGACCGGCGACAACCCATCTGGCCAGCGCCGACCCGATCACGCAAAAGGCGATGGCCGACTTCAATCGCAGCGAGACGGTGCGCGGCGCCGACTTCTCCACCCCCTACCAGGTAGCCGATGCCTGTACACCGTTGTTCGAAAGTCCACTGCTGATCACCGAAGTCAACATCAAGCCGCTGGGACAAGGCAACTTGCGCCTGCATTGCACCGAAAAGCTGAGCAGCACGGCGCAGCCGCACACCTTCGAACTGGCGCTGTCGAATACGCTGACCCATGCATTCATGCACTTGCTCGAACGGGCCGTGGTCGCGTCGCAGTGGCGCAACGATCGGACGGCCGAATCGGCAACACCAGTCGCAACGCCAGCCACACCAGCCCCGGGCTACCTCAATTGACGCACCGGACACGCCACTGACTGCGCCCTTGGTTCGCCAACGGTCGATTGCAGATCGAATCAGGTCTTTCGACCGGTCCAATTCGAATGGGCGTGGCGTGACAGCGCGTAACTGGCAAAAAATTTGCACCAGATCGTGGAGCCGGCAATTGCTGTCCAGCTGCCGTAGTCCAGTTGCCCCATCAGCACGGCAATGATCACGATCACCACGACCACGCCGGCAATCAGGTTCACGACCATTTCGTAGGGCGCGAATTTTTCCGGATTCGCCGGCGACACGCCGCGCTTGAGGCCCACTTCGGAGAAGTCGCGCCGCACCACGATGCGCCAGGCCCGGCGCAGCCAGAAAAATGCCATTGGAAACAAGGCCAGAAACAGTATCCAGGTCAGTGCCACGTGTACATCGAAAACCATTGAATTCTCCTGTGCTCCGAGTGGCCCCATCGCCGCTGGCAATGATTGTCGGAAACGAAAAGGCCCTGCCAACGCAACCGGCAGGGCCTGTACATACCCCGCCGTGCCGCGATTGTCGCAGCACGGCCCGAGGTTTACGCCGTCACGGCAGACACATCAATGCGCGCCATCGACAGCCCTGGAGCCACGCGGAATACGCACGGCTTCGACCATCGCCTGGATGTGTGCCGGCGGCTCCTTGGTCACCTTGTCGACCAGGAACGCCACCGCAAAGTTCACCATCGCACCCACAGCGCCAAAGGCTTCCGGCGTGATGCCGAAGAAGCTGTTGGGGCCGCCAATCAGGTCCAGGTACTCGGTACCCTTGATGAAGAACAGGCCCTTGTGCGCAAACACATAGAACAA
>JBDTMH010000137.1:0-11477 GCA_039934375.1 Burkholderiaceae bacterium
TCAGGTAGTCGTCGGCGCCCAGCTCGAGGCCCAGTACGCGGTCAAGCTCGGTCGACTTGGCGGTGAGCATCAGGATCGGGGTCGTGCGTCCGCGCCCACGCAAGGCCTTGCAGACTTCGAGTCCGTCCATGCCCGGCATCATCAGATCGAGGATCAGCAGGTCACTGGCCTGCTCATTCTGGCTCTCGAGGGCGGCCACCCCGTCGGCGACCGCCTGCACGTCATAGCTGGCGCTGCGCAGGTTCATCACCAGCAAGTCGCGGATATCGGCTTGGTCTTCGGCGACAAGAATGGAGGCTGCCATGTTGGCATTGTCGTTCGCCGCAGCCACTTCTTACGCGACCCGCAATGGCGATGCCGCCACGCTCAGCTGCGCTCGGCCAGCGTCCGACGTGCGGCTTGCAGGTCGGCCACGGTGTCGATGTCGGTTACGCAGCCGACATCGGCGACGTCCAGCATGAAAACCGGATTGGCGCGCAGCACCGAAGCCGCGCCCAGGGGACCGGTCAGGGCGCGCAGTGCCGGCCCACAGGCGGCTGCAAAACCGACCGGATGGCCGCGCTGACCAGCGAACACCGGCTGCACCACACGGTGCTGTTGCAGCGCCTGTGCCACCCGAAGCAGCGTCCCACTGCACACCAGTGGCAAGTCGGCCGGCAGCACCAACCAACCCGGCGCATGCGCCGTAGCCCGCGCGGCTGCCGCGATCGAGTCACCCATGCCCGGATGTGCATCCGACTCCAGATGCCATGGCAAGCCACTGCCACGCACCGCGTCGAGCGTGTGCTCCAGCACTGTCCTGTCCCCAAGCAAGGCCTGCAGCTTGTGCGTCGTGCCGCCTGAAGCACGGAAACGTTCGCCGCGGCCAGAGGCCAGTACAAGCACCACCGGCTGGGGCGGTACCGGTCCTTGCGAGCGCATGGCACAGGGATCTATCATTCGGGTTTCACGGGCTGTTTGTCGCGCCAGTGTAAGTCGTCAGCAAACCCAAACTCGAGATAACCCATGCACGTACATCTGACAGTCAACGACAAGCCGCACGAACTGGAACTTGCCCCCAACACACTGCTGGTGCAGGCGCTGCGCGAACAGCTGCAGCTGACCGGCACCCATGTCGGCTGCGACACCGCGCAATGTGGAGCCTGCACCGTGATCGTCGACGGGCAGGCAGTGAAGTCCTGCAACGTGCTGGCCGCACAGGTGTCGGGCGCGCAAGTGACCACGATCGAGGGACTGGCCGGGGCCGACGGCAGCATGCATCCGATGCAGAGGGCCTTCAAGGAGTGCCACGGGCTGCAATGCGGCTTTTGCACCACCGGCATGGTCATGAGCGCGGTGGACTTGTGCGTCAATCACCCCGAAGCCAGCGAGTCGGAGATCCGCGAGCTGCTCGAGGGCAATATCTGCCGCTGCACCGGCTACCAGAACATCGTGCGCGCCGTGATCCAGGGCCGCTCGGCCATGGCCTCGCGCTGAACCGGGAGTCAGACCATGTACGCATTCACCTATGAGCGCCCGACAAGTGCGGCCGATGCGGCCCGTCTGGCGGCGTCTGGCGCCAAGCTGCTGGCTGGTGGGCAGACGTTGCTGGCGTCGATGAAGCTGCGCCTGGCCAGCCCACCAGCTCTGGCCGACCTCGCGGGCATCGCTGATCTTGCAGGGATCCGGCGCGACGGCAATGCCCTGGTCATCGGTGCCATGACACGCCACGCCGCGGTGGCCGGCAGCGCCGACGTGATCGCCGGCATTGCGGCACTGGCCGATCTGGCCGGCCACATTGGCGACAGGCAGGTGCGCGCCATGGGAACGCTGGGCGGCTCGGTCGCCAACAACGACCCGTCGGCCTGCTACCCGAGCGCGCTGCTGGCATTGGGCGCGACCGTCACGACGACGCAGCGCAGCATCGCTGCAGACGACTTCTTCACCGGCATGTTCTCCACCCTGCTCAACGAGGACGAGATCATCACCGCGATCCGCTTCCCGATTCCTCAGCGTGCGGCTTATGTCAAGTTCAAGCAACCTGCCTCGCGCTTTGCCATGATCGGCGTGTTCGTCGCGCAGTTCGACGCGCTGGTGCGGGTGGCGGTCACCGGTGGCGGCAATGGCGTGTTCCGCCATGCCGAGCTGGAGGCGGCACTGTCAACGTCGTTCACGGCGCAAGCCGCGGCTGCCGTGCCGCTCGATGCAGCCGAGATGAACAGCGACATCCACGGCTCGGCCGCCTACCGCGCCCACCTGGTCAGTGTGCTGACGCAACGCGCCGTCACGAAGGCTCTGGATTGAACGGCATCGACGCGATCGCCTCGGCGCTCGAGGGCGCGGGCTACTTTGCCGACCGTCGCCTGGCAACGGCGGTGTTCCTGGCACTCAAGCTAGAGCGGCCGCTGCTGCTGGAAGGCGAGCCCGGCGTCGGCAAGACCGAGCTGGCCAAGGCGCTGGGCATCGCGCTGCAACGCCCGCTGCTGCGGCTGCAGTGTTACGACGGCCTGGAGCAGCACGAGGCGCTGTACGAATGGAACTACGCCGCGCAACTGCTGCACATGCGTGCCGCCGAATTGCGCCACGACGGCACGCCGCAGCGTCCGGCCGACATCGAGCGCGAGGTCTACCAGGAACGTTATCTGATCCGCCGTCCGCTGCTGCAGGCGCTGCAAACGCCGGCACCGGGAGCGGTGCTGCTGATCGACGAGATCGACCGAGCCGATGAACCCTTCGAGGCCTTTTTGCTGGAGTACCTGGGCGAGTACCAGGTCAGCATTCCCGAACTCGGCACGGTGCGCGCACAGGCGGCACCGGTGACCATCCTGACCAGCAACCGCACGCGCGAACTCAACGACGCAGTCAAGCGCCGCTGCCTGTACCACTGGCTCGAATACCCGCAGCGCGAACGTGAACTGGCGATCGTGCGGGCGCGCGTGCCGCAGGCCTCTGAAGCCTTGTCGCGGCAGGTGGCCCGATTCGTCGGGCGGCTGCGCAGCGCCACCGAAGCCGGCACCTTCCACCGCGCACCGGGCATTGCCGAGAGCATTGAGTGGGCGCGCGCGCTAGTGGCACTCGATACGCAGGTGGTGGATCCGGAAGTGGTGACCGATACCGCCGGGCTCCTGTTCAAGCAACGCGAAGACGTGGCGGCGCTGACCGCTGCGCTGGCCGAAGAACTGTTGCAACCTGAAGAAGCCGCGACATGACGTGGCACTTGCCCATACGCCCCGCAACCCTGGCAATGGCCAGGCGCCGCGCCATGCATCCGTCGGCCGCACGCGACCTCCATGCAACGCGGTGACCCTGCCGGCGGCAAACTGGCCGACAACCTGATCGGCTTCGGCCGCTGCCTGCGTCGGGCCGGCATTGCGCTGGACAGTGCCCGCATGGCACTGGCCAGTGAAGCCCTGACGCTGGTCGACCTGGCGCGGCGTGACGATGTGGGAGCTGTGCTCGAAGCGGTGCTGGTCAGCCAGCAGCGCGACCGCGACGTGTTCCGCGAACTGTTCGACGCTTACTTTCGCGACCCCGCAATTGCCGACAAGCTGCCGGGCCAGATGCTGCCCGGCACCGAAGAACAGCCCGAAGCTCCCAAGGTCCGTCCACGGGTGCACGATGCGCTGGCACCGCGCCAGAGCACGCCCGCCACTGGAGCGCCTGGGTCCGACCCGGAAGCCGCGCTGGATCCGGCCCGTGAGCGTCGCGCCGGCCCGGCCCCAGCAAGTGCGCAGCGCAGCCCGAAGGACGAAGGTATTCCAGTCATCGCCAGCGACCTGGCCGGCTTGCGCCACGCCGACTTCCGTGCGCTGTCCGCCAGCGAATACCAGCGGGTCGAGCGGCTGGCGCGCGCGATACGTCTGCCGATCCCGCACTACGAAGCACGGCGCACGCGTCCCGGGGCCAGGGGCGTTCGGTTGCACTGGCGCGGCGTGATGCGCAGCGCCGCGCGCACCGGCGGCGAGGTCCTGCAGCTGCCGCGTTTGCAGCGCCGCCGCGAGCCGATGCCATTGCTGGTGCTGGTTGACGTGTCGGGATCGATGGAGCGGTATGCGCGGCTGCTGCTGGCTTTTCTGCACGTGTCCACGCGCCAGCTGCGCCGACGCGATGTCTTTGCCTTCGGCACCCACCTGACGGACCTCGGCGAAGTCATGCGGCTGGCCGATACCGACCAGATGCTGGCCGCCGCCGGGCGCAGCATCGACGACTTTGCCGGGGGCACCCGGCTGGGTCACTCCCTGGCCAGTCTGCGCCGGGACCATGCGCGGTGCCTGGTGGGCCGCCGTACGCTGGTGCTGCTGATCACCGATGGCCTGGATACCGGCGCGCCGCAGGCCCTTGGCAGTGAACTCGACTGGTTGTGCCGGCATTGCCATCGCCTGCTGTGGCTCAACCCGCTGCTGCGCTTTGTCGGCTATGCGCCACTGGCGCGTGGCGCCGCCGAGCTCCATGCACGCGCAGATGGCATGCTGGCGATACACAACCTGGAAAAACTCGAAGAACTGGCCGCCAGTCTGGCCAAATTGATGGCGCGTTGAATCAGTGTGCGACGATGGCTAAGATGGCATTCGAACCGTTAGACCGAATGACCCCCAAAAGGAGCCTTGATTCATGGACATGCAAGCCAGCCGCCAACTCGCGGTAACCCGGCAACAAGCCTGGGATGCACTCAACGACGCCGAAGTGCTCAAGCTGTGCATACCCGGCTGCGACAAGATCGAGGCGACCGAAGCGGGCCGTTATGCGGTGGTTGTCGCGGTCAAGATCGGTCCGGTCTCGGCCAAGTTCAACGGCAAGATCACGCTCGGTGACATGAACCCGCCCAGCAGCTACACGCTGACCTTTGATGGCCAGGGCGGCGCAGCCGGCTTCGGCAAGGGCACGGCCCAGGTCACGTTGACACCCAACGACGGCGGCTGCGAGCTCGGTTACACCGTGCATGCACAGGTCGGCGGCAAGCTGGCACAGTTGGGACAGCGGCTGGTCGATGGCGCGGCCAAGGGCATGGCCGAAGATTTCTTCAAGCGCTTCGACGACGAAATGCAACGCCGTTATCCAGCCGCAGTAGCGCCGGCCGAAACGCCGGTTGCACAGACCGTTGCCGCGACAGGCATCGCGCCATGGGTCTGGATCGCCGGCGCAGTGGCGCTGGCCGTCATCTGGTGGTTGGTGCGCTGAAGGAGGGACAATGGAAAATCTCGACGTCATGGTGCTGCGCACACTGCGCGACTGGCGTACGGCGGGCAAGCGGGCCCTGCTGGCCACCGTCGTGCGTACCTGGGGCTCGTCGCCGCGCCCGATCGGATCGATCATGGCCTTGTGCGAAGACGGCGCAATCGTCGGCTCGGTGTCGGGCGGCTGCATCGAGGACGACCTGATCTACCGCCACACCGCTGCGCATGCCGAAGCGACCGGTCAGAACGCGCAGCAGGGCCTCCCGTCCGGGCCACCGACCTTCGTCAAATATGGGGTTACCGCCGACGAGGCCCACCGTTTCGGACTGCCCTGTGGCGGCACGCTCGAACTGCTGCTCGAATACAACCCCGACCCCGATGCGCTCGCGCAGCTGGTACGGGCGCTCGAAGCCGGCCGGCTGATGCTGCGCTCCGTGCGGCTGGCCGACGGCCAGGTGCAGTTGCATGAAGCAACGACGCCACAGGTGCTGCAACTGTCCGGCACCGAACTGGTCAACGTGTTCGGGCCGGAGTACCGGATGCTGCTGATCGGCGCCGGTCAGCTGACAGAATACCTGGCCACGATGGCGCTGTTCAGTGGCTTCGCTGTGACGGTCTGCGACCCGCGCGAGGAATACCGCGGCGCCTGGTCGGTCGCCGGTGCCAAGGTCGTCAGCGACATGCCCGACGATACCGTGCTTGCGTTCAAGCCCGACCGACGTAGCTGCGTCGTGGCGCTGACCCACGATCCCAAGCTTGACGACCTGGCACTGCTCGAGGCACTGACCACCGACGCTTTCTATGTGGGTGCGATCGGGTCACGGCGCAACAACGAGACACGCCGCCAGCGCATGATCGAGCACTTCGGGCAGACCGCGCTGTCGCTGTCACGGCTGCGCGGACCGATCGGTATCTTTATCGGCAGCAAAACACCGTCTGAGATCGCTGTCAGCGTGATGGCAGAGATCCTCGCGGTCAAGAATGGTGTCACTCTGCCACGCGAAATGGAGGTGGCACGCGCCAAGGACGGACATGCGGTAGCCGCCGCAGCGTCCGACAATCGGGTCTGTGGCATCGGCTGAATGCCGCGCGTGTCGCCCACACTTGAACAGCAGGAAAAAACCATGGAAAGCTCGCAATCGCGTTTCGGCAGCGGCCGATCCGTACCCCGTATCGAGGACGATGCCCTGTTGCAGGGCAAGGGCCGATTTACCGACGACATCACCGACGACCCCGCATATGGCGAGGTGCTGCGGGTCTGCTTCGTGCGCGCGCAGTATCCGCATGCACGGATCGTGTCGGTCGACCTGTCGGCGGCGCTGGCCATGCCTGGCGTGACAGCGGCCTACTGCGGGGCCGATCTGGTGGCAGCCGGTGTCAAGCCGCTTGCAGGCACCGCCGGGTTTCAGCGCGCCGATGGCAGTCCGGGCGTGACGCCGCCGCGCCACGTGCTGGCATTCGAGCGCACGCGCTTCGTGGGCGAGCCTGTGGCCGTCGTTCTGGCAGACACACTGGAGCAGGCGCGCGATGCGGCCGAAGCCGTGCTGGTGGACTATGAGGAACTTCCGATGGTCGTCACGCTGGCAGCAGCGCTTGCCAGCGGCGCGCCGAGCCTGAGCGATGACGCCCCCGACAACATCGCAGCCGAAAAGCGCCATGGCGATGCGGCCGCCACCGCAAAGGCCTTTGCCGTCGCCCGGCACGTGGTGAAGCTCCACCTGGTCAACCAGCGGCTCGCGGCGCTGACGCTGGAGCCCCGCTCGGTGCTGGCGCTGGTGAATCCGCAGGACGGGCGGCTGACGGTGCGCATGAGCACGCAGATGCCGTCGGGCATCCGGGCCTCGCTTGCCGGCAACATTCTGGGGATCGCACCGGAGCAGATCAGGGTCACCGTCGGCGATGTCGGCGGCGGCTTCGGCATGAAGAGCGGCATCTGCCCGGAGGATGCGGTAACGGCCTGGTGCGCCTGGACGCTCAAGCGGCCAGTCAAATGGATTTCCGAGCGCAGCGAGGAATTCCTCAGCGCCGCCGCCGGGCGCGATTCCGAAGCGCGCGCAGAAATGGCACTGGACGCCGACGGGCGGGTGCTGGCACTGCGGGTGCGTGGCCATGCCAATGTCGGCGCCTATGCCACCGGCACCGGCGTGGCGATACCGCTGCTGATCGGCCCCTGGGTGCTGACCGGCGTCTACGACATCGGCACGGTCGACTTCCATTTCAGCGCGGTACTGACCAACACTGCGCCGGTGGGCGCCTACCGCGGCGCTGGCCGGCCGGAAGCGATTTACATCATCGAACGCCTGATGGACGAGGCCGCGCGCCAGCTGGGCATGGATCGATTGGCGCTGCGGCGGCGCAATTTCATCCGGCGCGACCAGATGCCGTACCGCAATGCGATGGGTCAGGTCTACGACGACGGCCAGTTCGAACATGTGATGGAACAGGCGCTGGCGCTGGCCGATTGGGATGGCTTCGACGCTCGGGCTGCCGCCACGCGCGCGGCAGGCAAATGGCGCGGCCTGGGCATTGCCACCTTTCTGGAATGGACCGGCGGCAACGTGTTCGAGGAACGTGTGACGGTCAGCGTGCTGGCCGACGGCATGGTCGAGGTGTTTGCCGCAGTCAATGGCATGGGTCAGGGGATTGCGACCTCGCTGGCGCAACTCGTTGTCGACGTGTTCGATCTGCCACTGGAGAACATCCGGGTGGTGCTGGGCGACACCGATCGCGGCAACGGTTTCGGCAGTGCCGGATCGCGCTCGCTGTTCACCGGTGGCTCGGCGCTGCGCATCGGAGCCGAGCGCAGTGTCGACCATGCACGGCAGCTCGCAGCCGGTCAGCTCGAGGCGGCGGCGCAGGATATCGAATACCGGTCCGGCCGCTTTCAGGTCAAGGGCACGGACCTGGGCATCGGCCTGTTCGAGCTGGCCGCCACGCAGGAAGGTCGCCGCATCCATGTCGAATCCACCAGTTCGGTCAGCGGACCCTCCTGGCCCAATGCCTGCCATATCTGCGAAATCGAGCTGACGCCCGAGACCGGCGAGGTCCGGGTCGAGCGTTATGCCTCGGTCAACGATGTCGGTCGCGTCGTCAATCCGATGATCGTCGTCGGGCAACTCGACGGCGGCGCGATCCAGGGCATCGGACAGGCACTGTACGAGGCCGTGGTCTACGACCCGGAGTCAGGTCAGCTGCTGACCGGTAGCCTGATGGACTATGCCGCGCCGCGCGCCGACAACATCCCGGTATTCGACAACCGGATGGACACGTCGACACCGTGCAAGAACAACCCGCTGGGCGTCAAGGGTGTGGGCGAACTGGGCACGATCGGCGCCACCCCTTGTGTCGTGAACGCAGTGGCCGATGCACTGGCCCGCAATGGCTTTGCAAACCGCACGCCACGGCTGCAAATGCCGCTGACTTCGGCCCGGCTGTGGGAGCACCTGCAAACCTGAGTGCCGGCGCGCCCGACGCGCCAAGCGCAACCGCCCGTGGACGCAAATGTTATCTGCCTGTGATGTTGCGCGATAGCAGCGCGATATGGCCGCTGCACAGTCAGCCCATCGCCACTTGCAATGCCAGGAGTCCTCCATGCAACTCGCCGCCAATCAATCCCAGCCGTTTGCCGCACCGCAGGCGCTGACCGTCTGCTGGACCGAGATGGTCTCGCACCGCAAGGACCTGGTCCGGTTCGCCCGGCGCCGACTGCAGGACCCGATGCTGGCCGAAGATGTAGTGCATGATGTATTCGAAGCCGTGCTGTCGGGTCGCGCCGCGTTCGCCGGCCGTTCCGCATTGCGCTCCTGGCTGACGGCGGTGCTGAAAAACAAGATCGTCGACCTGGTGCGCCAGCGTGCCGGCATCGACAGCCTGGAAGAACAAAACGACGCCGACGGCGTCTTGACCTTCGCCTGCCCGCAACCCGGGCCGCACGAGACCGCCGAGCAGCGCGAACTGCTGGCGCAGACCCTGGCGCGCATTGACGCTCTGCCCGCGCCCCTGCGCGACGCGATGCAGCTACGCGTATTGCAGGATCAGCCGACCGACGCCGTGTGCAAGACGTTGGCGATTACACCGGACAACCTGTTCGTGCGGTTGCACCGGGCGCGGGCACAACTGTTGAATTGAGGCAATATCGCCGCGCCAGCCGAATGCCTCATCGCCCCCAGCGCAACACCAACGGATCGAGCCGGCGTGCCTGGTCCAGCAGTCCGGCGCGCACCGCCGGATGCATGGCCGGGAACGGATGGCGGCCGCTGTCGCTGGTGATGATGCCGCCCTCCTGCATCAAGGCCTTGCAGGTCAGGATGCCGGCCTGACGGTTCTCGAAGTTGATCAACGGCAACCAGCGCTGGTACTGACGCACCGCCTCCTCACGGTCGCCGGCCATGTAGGGATCGAAGATCTGGCGGATGCCATCCGGGTAGCCACCGCCGGTCATCGCGCCAGTGGCACCAGCGTCCAGGTCGGCCAGCAGCGTGATCGCCTCCTCGCCGTCCCACGGTCCTTCGATCGCGTCGCCGCCGGCGGCGATCAGCTCGCGCAGCTTGGACGCCGCCTGCGGCGTCTCGATCTTGAAATAGGCCACGTTGGTTATCTCTTTGGCCATGGACGCCAGCAGCGTAACACTCAGCGCAGTGCCACTGACCGGTGCGTCCTGGATCATGATCGGAATATCGATGGCATCCGACACTTGCTGGAAGAACGCACGGATGCTCGCCTCGCCGACGCGGATCGTCGCGCCGTGATACGGCGGCATCACCATGACCATGCTGGCGCCAGCCTGCTGCGCCTGACGGCTGCGCTGCGCACAAATGCGGGTTCCATAGTGGGTAGTGGTGACGATCACCGGCACGCGGCCGGCCACATGATCGAGGATTTCGGTGGTCAGGGTCTCGCGCTCGGCGTCGGACAGCGAGAACTGCTCCGAGAAGTTGGCCAGGATGCACAGGCCATGGGAGCCGGCATCGATCATGAAGTCGACGCATCGCGTCTGGCCTGGCAGGTCCAGATCGCCTTTGGAATCGAAGATAGTGGGAACGACCGGGTACACGCCCCGGTAACGCGCCTGGGGTTGCGGCTGGCTCATGTTGTGCGGGCTCCTGATATGGGACTGAGAAAATTTCAGCGTACGGTTTGCTGGCTGCGGCCATCGGCGGACGGCGCTACCCACCGACTGCTTCGGCCCACAGCGCGCCACACCGCGACATGGTCTCGTTAAGATCTTGAATTTGATCATATTTAGAGATATAAACCGACACACCACAAAACATATTTGTATTTTTGATCCAATAGGAGACCCATGAAATTCCACACCTGCGTCGCCGCCATCACCTGCTGCACGCTGCTGGCACTACACGCTCCCTCGCATGCCCAGACCTGGCCGACCAGACCCGTGCATATCATCATCCCGGCACCTCCGGGTGACGGCGCCGATCTGGCCGGACGCGTGCTCGGCCAGAAGCTGCAGGAAAAGCTGGGCCAGTCGTTCATCATTGACAACCGCGCCGGCGCTGGCGGCATCATCGGTAGCGTCACAGCCAAGAATGCTCCGGCGGATGGCTACAACTTCATCATCGGTACCGCAGGCTCGCACGGCATCAACGCTGCGGTCTACGCCAGCCTCGCCTACGACCCTATCAAGGATTTCGAACCGGTGATTCTGATCAACAAGACTCCCAATGTCTGCGTGATCAACCCCAAGGTCCCGGCCAACACCCTGGCCGAGTTTGTCGCCTTGGCCAAGAAGGAGCCGGGCAAATATGCGTTTGCCTCGGGCGGCAATGGCACCTCGGCACACCTGTCAGGCGAGTACCTCAAGATGATGGCCGGCATCGACCTGCTGCATGTGCCCTACAAGGGCGCGTCTCCAGCGGTGCAGGACGTGATCGCCGGCCAGGTGCAAATGTTTTGTGGCAATCTGCCGCCAGCCATTGCGCATATCAAGTCGGGCAAGCTGCGTGCATTGGGCGTCACCACGCTCTCGCGCAGTGCCGAACTTCCGGACGTGCCGACCATCGATGAATCAGGCTACAAGGGATTCGAATCGGTCGCATGGTTTGCATTCTTTGCCCCCAAAGGCACGCCCGTCGACGCCATCAACCGCCTGAACCGCGCGCTCGACGAAATCCTCAAGATGCCGGACGTGCGGGAGAAGCTGCAGTCGCAAGGCACCGAGCCGGTCGGTGGAACCCCGGCCGACCTGAAACAGTTCCAGGCCAACGAAATCGAGAAATGGACCAAGGTGGCCCGCACCGCGAAGGTTTCGTTGTAAGCCGCCGGGCCGCCCCCAAGGCGCGCAGCACCTGCAGCTTCAGAGCGGCG
>JBDTMH010000138.1:0-11443 GCA_039934375.1 Burkholderiaceae bacterium
CGATCATCTCGCCGAGGCTGGCATTCTTGCCACCCACCGACTCGACGTCGCCCATTCTCAGGTTCTCAAACGGTACGACCAGGGCGGTCGGTCCAAAAAGTGCAGACATGGGGAAACTCCGGAGGTTGTGAAAATCGGTTCCGGCGCAATGGCGGCAGCGATGCCGGATGCGGCCTGGACCATGGCGATGCCCCGGCTTTGTGCTTGTCGGTCTGGGCGGGGATGGGCCATGGGGGACGTGTCTGTCGAGATCGGGAGTTGCAAACATTGTAGAGTGCAGCATCCGGCCAATGGCAATTGGGCCGACCCCCACCCCTCGCGTCAGGACAACCTGCACCATGCCCAATCGCACCGTATTTTTCATCTCCGATGGCACCGGCATCACGGCCGAGACTTTCGGTAATGCCATCCTGGCCCAGTTCGAGCTCAAGGCGCGCCATGTACGGCTGCCCTTCATCGACACGGCGGACAAGGCGCACCAGACGCTGCGCCAGATCAACCACACCGCCATGCTCGACGGCAACAAGCCGATCGTGTTCACCACGCTGGTCAACATGGAGATCCTGCAAATCCTGCAGCAGGGATGCCAGGGCATGCTGCTGGACATGTTCGGCACCTTCGTGCATCCGCTGGAAAAGGAGCTGCAACTCAGGTCCAGCCATCGGGTCGGTCGCTTCAGCGATGCGAGCAAGAGCAAGGAATACC
Organism: Burkholderiaceae bacterium; assembly: GCA_039934375.1. Taxonomy (GTDB): domain Bacteria; phylum Pseudomonadota; class Gammaproteobacteria; order Burkholderiales; family Burkholderiaceae_C; genus CAISIP01. The sequence goes on from JBDTMH010000138.1 coordinate 706, forward strand.
AGGACCGCATCGAAGCGATCAATTTCTCGCTGGCGCACGACGACGGGCAATCCAACCGCGATCTGGAGCATTCCGATGTCATTCTGGTGGGCGTGAGCCGCAGCGGCAAGACCCCGACCTCGCTCTACCTGGCCATGCAATACGGGCTGAAAGCCTCGAACTACCCGCTGATACCGGAAGACTTCGAGCGCCAGCAACTGCCACCGGCGCTGCTGCCGCATCGGGCCAAGCTGTTCGGGCTGACGATCACGCCCGAGCGACTCAGCGAAATCCGCCATGAACGACGCCCGAACTCCCGCTACGCGTCGATCGAGAACTGCCGGATGGAGGTTGCCGAAGGCGAAGCCATGATGCGCCGCAGCGGCATCCGCTGGTTGTCGACGACCACCAAGTCGATCGAAGAGATCGCCACGACGATCCTGCAGGACATCCGGCCCGAGCGGCTGAGTTACTGAAGTCGCAGAGGCCCAGCGCTTCGAAGTCTCAGCCGCCCAGCGCTGCGATGCCGGCCTTGGCGACCTGGGCGTCCTCCGACGACTTGACGCCACTGACCCCGACGGCTCCGATGCACTGCCCCGCGACCATGATGGGGACTCCACCTTCGAGCATGCCCTGCAAAAGGGGCGCGCTGAGGAAAGAGGTACGCCCGCCATTGATCAGGTCCTCATAAACCTTGCTCTCGCGCCGGCCCAGCGCGGCGGTTTGCGCCTTGCTGGTCGAGATGTAACTGGCAGTCGCGGCCGTGCCATCGAGGCGTTGCAGATGCAGCAGATGGCCGCCATCGTCCACAATGGCGATGCACACCGCCCATTGATTGCGCTGGGCTTCGTCCGCGGCTGCCGCAGCGATGCGCTGCACGTCGGAAAATTCAAGTACAGATTTGGTTTTCATGGGAACGGTTCGTCGTTGCATTGGATCCGGGCCGGCCGGCCCGAAACCCTCAAGCATAACGCCGAAGCGGACGGGCCCGACGCGGCACTTGTGATTGCCGGATAACCGCTTGCCGACTGGGCAAATGGCGCGAAAGCGGGTCTGCCACTTGAACTAACCTAGAATGAACGCATCTACCAGGACGTGGAAACAACAGGAGCCAATGATATGAACGACCGCATTCAGACCCTCGACTCGCGCGCAGGTTATGGCCAGGGCGTATCTGAGCAACAACGCAACAAGGTATTGCGCAACACTTACTGGCTGCTGGCACTCAGCATGTTGCCGACCGTACTGGGCGCATGGATTGGCGTGACGACCGGCATCACGACCGCGCTGGGCGGCGGAATGGGCATGATGGTGTTCCTGGGAGGCGCTTTCGGATTCATGTTCGCGATCGAGAAAACCAAGAACTCGGCGGCCGGCGTTCCGGTGCTGCTCGCATTCACGTTCTTCATGGGTCTGATGCTGTCGCGGCTGATCGCCATGGTGCTGGGTTTCAAGAACGGCTCCGACCTGATCATGATGGCCTTCGGTGGCACGGCCGGCGTATTCTTCGTCATGGCCAGCCTGGCAACCGTCATCAAGCGCGACCTCAGCAGCCTGGGCAAATGGTTGACCGTCGGTGCAGTCGTGCTGATGGTCGCCGCGATCATCAATGTCTTCGTGGCCTCCTCGGCCGGCATGATGGCGATTTCGGTGTTGGCTATCGGCATCTTCAGTGCTTTCATCCTGTATGACCTCAAACGCATCATCGACGGCGGTGAGACCAACTACATCAGCGCCACGCTGGGCCTGTATCTGAGCATGTACAACGTGTTCCAGAGCCTGCTGATCCTGCTGGGCATCGGTGGTGGCAGTAGCGACTGAGCATCCAAACCTGTGTCCAAAGGCCCCTTGTCGGGGCCTTTTTTCTGCCTGATCGATGGATGCGCCACTTCAGAAGCGGCACTCAACTGCCGATAATGCAGGCAAGCGCTACTGCCGAACCATGTACCTCCGTTTCATTCCCATTCTCGCCATCACCCTGCTAAGCGCCGGTTGTGACCTCTCCAGCCTGCTGGGGCCCGATCCGCGCGTGGTCCAGCGCGACGCGGATGGCCGCGCGATTGGCGCCGCATGCCGGCATGCCATGCGCGGCCTGGAGGACTGCTACAAGCTCAACGAGCGATCACCCAAGACGGCTATTTTCGACGGCTGGAAAGAGATGGACGGCTACATGCGCGAGAACAAGATCGAAGGCGTTGCGTCCAAGATCGAGGGGCCGACGAACTCCAGTGAAGTCATGCTGACCGACAGCACCGAAGCCAAGAAGGCCGCCAGCCACTGACGTGCGCCCGCGGGCGAGCGCCGCAGGCCGCAGCATCAGACGAGCGACAAATCGGCCTGGCGGTCGCGCTCGAACACCGCAATGCTTTCGACATGTGCGGTGTGGGCGAACATATTGACCACTCCCGCGCCGGCGCAGCGGTAACCCGCCTGCTGTACCAGAACCGCGGCGTCCCTGGCCAACGTGGCCGGGTTGCAACTGACATAGACAATGCGCTCGGGCATGGCCCAATCGACCGGCACGTCCGGCATGGTATACAGGTCCACCTCCGCCGGGATGGCTTGTCCGGCCGCGTGCAACTGCGCCTGGTGGGCCTGCGCCAATGACTGGACCAGTGCGTAGGCACCTTCGCGCGGCGGATCCATCAACCATTTCTGCGCAGCACCATCGGACATCAACATGGCGGCCGTCATCTCGAACAGGTTTCGGGTAACAAAGTGCAATGGCGCCAGTGCCTGGCCGGTGCCGCGTTGCGCCGCATTGCTGCGCGCGTTGTCCTGGGCCCGCTCCACCAGGGCTTGGCTGCCTTCGACACCCAGCACCTGCGCTGCCTGCGTGGCCAGAGGCAATGTGAAATTACCCAGACCGCAGAACCAGTCGATCACCCGCTCGTGCCGCTCGACGGCCAGCAGGCGCAGTGCGCGAGCGACCAGCACCTGGTTGATATGCGGATTGACCTGGGTGAAATCGGTTGGCCGAAACGGCATGCGGATGCCGAACTCCGGCAACTGGTAGGCCAGTTGCGGCCCGTCTGCGTCGAGCGGCGCCACGGTCTCCAGGCCAGCGGGCTGCAGCCACCACTGGATCACCCGCTGGCGCCCCGCCGCCGGGCCGCTGTAGGTTGCTGCGAAAACGCGCAGCAAGGCCCGATCGGATGCCGACAACGCAGCCATATGGCGCAGCACCATGGCCACCACCTGCACCGGACCGTCATCGCCCACGGCCAGTTCGATCTGTGGACAGGTCTCACGTGCTTGCATGCCCTCGATGAGGCAACGCAAGGGCATCAGCAATGCGCTGACAAACGCTGGCAATACCAGGCATTGCTGCATGTCAGCCACGTAGCCGCTCTTGCGCTCATGAAAACCGACCAGTACCGCGCCTTTCTTGCGCACGTAACGCACCGACAGGCGGGCTCGGTAGCGATAGCCCCAGGCCGGACCGTGGATCGGCCGCAACACCATGTCGGGCCTGACCTTGCCCAGATGCCAGAGGTTGTCTTCCAGCACCCGCTGCTTCACCGCGACCTGGGCATCGGCATGCATATGCTGCATCTTGCAGCCGCCGCAGGCACCGTTGTGCAGTCCGAAATGCGGGCACCCGGGCGTGACACGCTGCGAAGACTGCCGGTGAATCGTCGTCACCACTGCCTTGTCAAAGCTCGACTTCTTGCGCAAGATGTTGACGCTGACGGTCTCGAACGGCAAGGCGCCTTCGACGAACACCACCTTGCCGTCGCTGCGGTGCGCAATGCCCTGCGCCTCGATATCGAGTGACTCGATGGTCAGCCGGTCATCGGCAAAGTCAGGCGCCAGGCCTGCAGGTTCTGTCATACCGCCGCCACCTCAGTTCCAGGCCTGCAGGTATTCGCGCCAGTGCGGCTCGGTCTCGGACAGGGCCTCAAGGGTCTGCCGTACCGTGCCGATCTCCTGTTCATATTCCTTTTCAAGCAGGCCGCCGCGCATCTTCTGGAAGCGGCAATACACCAGATAGGTGTTCATCACGTCAGTCTCACAATAGCGCCGGATGTCCTCGAGCTTGCCGTCCAGGTAAGCCGGGTACACCGCCGAACCGTCCATGCCCAGCTTGCCCGGGAAACCGCACAACTTGGCCATCGCGTCCAGCGGCGCATTATTCTTGGGCTGATACATCGCCAGCAGATCCATCAGGTCCAGATGACGCATGTGATAACGGCTGATGTAGTTATTCCACTTGAATTCGCGGTCGTCTTCGCCCATATCCCAGTACTTGTCGGCGACGACCCCATGCTTGAGCCCGCGGTAATGCAGCACCGGTAGATCGAAACCACCGCCGTTCCAGCTCACCAATTGCGGGGTGTGCTTTTCCAGCGTGTTGAAGAAGGTCTGGATCACCTTGCCTTCGGACTCGTCGTCCTTGTCGACAAAGGAATGGATGCGCAGACCATCGGCATTGCGGAACACCGCGCTGATGACCAGGATCCGCTGCAGATGCAGCGGCATGAAATCGCTCTGCCCCTTCTCTTTGCGCTCCAGGACCCAGGCGGCATAGACCTGCGCGTCCGTCGCATCCTCGGGCGCACCGCGCAAGGCGCGCAGACCTGCGACGTCAGGAATCGACTCTATGTCGAAGACCAATACGGGCCAGGCCATGCAGCAGCCCGACTCAGCGCGCCGGCAGGTACTTCACCGGATCGACCGGCTTGCCCTGGCGGCGAACTTCGAAATGCAGCTTGGTGCGATCCGAATCGCTGTTGCCCATCTCGGCAATCTTCTGCCCCTTGCGCACGGTCTGGTCTTCCTTGACCAGCAGTGTCTGGTTATGGGCGTATGCCGTCAGATAGGTATTGTTGTGCTTGAGGATGATCAGGTTGCCGTAGCCGCGCAGGCCCGAGCCCACGTAGACCACCCGCCCATCGGCTGCAGCCAGCACCGGGTCACCCAGCGCACCGCCAATGTCCAGCCCCTTGTTTTTGACTTCGTCGAAGCCGGCAAGCACCGCACCGGAAGCCGGCCAGATCAGGGCCACGTCATCCTCGGCCGGCGCAGCCGCGCTGCCACCTTGCGCCGGCGGCACGGGTGTGGCAATGACCGATGACGGCGCCACAGCCGTGGTCGTCACCGACGAGCCCTGTACCGGCGTCGCCGTGGCGGCTGCCGCGCTGCTGGAGGACGCAGGGGCCGGCGCAGGCTTGGAGCCGACGATCACCGTCGCCGGCGGAACGGCAGCGGCTACCGTGCCAGGCGCCGGCGGTACCACCCGCAGCACCTGCCCGACCTCGATCAGGTTCGGGTTGACCAGGCCGTTCCAGCGCGCGATGTCACGCCAGCTCTGCCCGGTCTCCAGGCCGATGCGGGTCATCGTGTCGCCCGGTTTGACGGTGTAATAGCCGGCCTTGCCAGCGTTCTCGAAACCCGGCGGCTGCGCCGTAGCGGGAGCCACCGCCACGCCAGCTTGCCCGACGGCTACCGGTGTACGCTCCTCAATCGGGGCCCGGTTGACTACCTTGGAGCCGCATGCAGCCAACACAGCCGTCAACCCCAGTACCACCACCAGCCTGAGTGCCCGGTCTTTGAATCCCATCATTCGCCTTCCCTTCACGCAACGCCCGATTTTAAAGGTACAAAGTGAACGGCCTCGAAGATGGTTTGCTGCAACCCCCGCGCGGTCTTGTCGATCACGATCAGCGACTGCCCTGCCGGGCCTCCAGCTTGCCCGGCCACAGGCGCCACCAGTCGGCCTCCGACGGCCAGTTGGTCGGTCCATGCACTGGGCACGGCTGAACCACCGGCGGCTGCAATGATGCCGGCATACGGCGCACCCTTGGGGTACCCCACCATGCCGTCGCCAAACATCAGGTGCACATTGGGCAAGCGCAGCGTACGCAGGTTTTCCCGGGCCCGGTCATGCAACCCGCGCAGACGCTCCAGGCTGTAAACCTCGTTGGCAATCAGGCTCAGCACCGCCGCCTGATAGCCGCAACCGGTTCCGACCTCGAGCACGCGGCCCAGCTTGCCGATGGCACCATGGCGCAACAACTCGATCATGCGTGCCACGACACCCGGCTTGGAAATCGTCTGGCCCAGCCCGATCGGCAAACTGGTTTCCTTGTAAGCCTGCCCCTGCAATGCACTGTCGACGAAACGATGGCGCTCGATCTCGTCCATCGCGGCCAACACCACCGCGTCCGAGATGCCGGCCCTGGCCAGTCGGTTCACCATGTCGCGGCGCACGGTACGGAAGTCCTGCACCGAAGGCCCGGGACTGGCCGACGTCGGACGCGCCAGCATGGGCGCCACGCCAGTTACCGACCTCGCCGCGGGATGCGCCGTTGGCAGACCATGCCGATGGGCCACCGTGCGGGCCGCCCCGTCCTGCTCCGACGGTGCACCGGGAAGCCGCGCCGGAAACGACGGACGCGGCTTCATGAGGCAGTGGTTGCCTGTGCCCGGCCGATACTGGCCGCTGTCTGCGACCAATAACGCAGCGACTCGTGGTCGGTCAGGTCGGTCTTGAGCGGGGTCAGCGCGACATGCCCCTGCACCGTCGCATGAAAATCCGTGCCCTCGGCATCGTCCATCACGGCACCGGCGCCGCCGATCCAGTACATCTTCTCGCCGCGCGGGCTTTCCTGCACGATCACCGGCTCGGCCGCATGCCGGCGCCCGAGGCGGCAAACCTTCATCGGTTTGATCTGCGCCAACGGCAGATTCGGGATATTGACGTTGAGCAGCCACGGTTTTGCGCCGACCAGTTGCTGTTGCAACATCTGGGCGACCAGTTCGCGCGCCTTGGCTGCCGCGGCATCGAGGTGGCCCCAGCCTTTCTCGACCTGCGAGAAGGCGATGGATGGCACCCCGAACAGATAACCCTCCATTGCCGCCCCCACCGTGCCGGAGTAAATGGTGTCATCGCCCATGTTGGCGCCGTTGTTGATGCCCGAGACCACCAGGTCCGGCCGGTAACCGAGCAGACCGGTCAGCGCAATATGCACACAATCTGCCGGGGTGCCATTGACAACCCGAAAACCGTTGGCCGCCTTGGTGACATACAAGGGCCCATGCAACGTCAGGGCGTTCGACTTGGCGCTGTTGTTGAGTTCCGGGGCGACGACCTCCACGTCGGCGAGGTCCTTGAGCGACTCGTACAGGGCCACGATGCCCGGAGCCTGGTAGCCGTCGTCGTTGGAAATGAGGATTTTCATGGTTTGCAGCAGTGGTCGCTGATTCTAGGTGGCGCGCCGCGTGCGCGGTCACGCCTGGGACATTTTCGCTGCCACCCCGGCTTATCATCGACCCATACCCTCAGGAGACATCCGATGCATGTTTGGCTATGTGAGAACCCGACCGGTGTGGAGGCACTTCAATGGAAAGAACTGCCGACCCCGGCACCCGGACCCGGCGAGGTGTTGGTCGAGATCAAGGCCGCCAGCCTGAATTTTCCCGACCTGTTGATCGTGCAGAACAAGTACCAGATGAAACCCGAACTACCGTTCGTGCCAGGCTCCGAATATGCGGGGGTGGTGCAGGCCATCGGCGAAGGAGTCCGCCATCTCAAGGTCGGCCAGTCCATTGCCTGCCTGTCGGGTACCGGTGGCTTCGGTACCCATACCATCGCCAAGGCCGCGTTGTGCCTGCCGCTGCCCGAGGGGGTCTCGTTCGTCGATGCCGCTGCATTCATCATGATCTATGCCACCTCCTACCACGCGCTGATCGACCGTGCCGCCTTGCAGGCCGGCGAGACGGTACTGGTGCTGGGTGCGGCTGGTGGCGTCGGCACCTCGGCAATCCAGATCGCCAAGGAGGCCGGGGCACGGGTTATCGCTGCGGCTTCCACCGTCGAGAAGTGCGCGCTTTGCACCCGACTGGGCGCCGACGCGACCATCAACTACCAGCGCGACAACTTGCGCGAGGCCATCAAGTCGCTGACGCAAGGCAAGGGTCCGGACGTCATCTACGACCCGGTCGGTGGCGACTTCACCGAACCGGCATTTCGCTCCATTGCCTGGCGCGGGCGCTATCTGGTGGTCGGATTTGCCGCCGGCCCGATCCCCTCGTTGCCGCTAAATCTGGCCCTGCTCAAGGGCGCGTCCATTGTCGGCGTTTTCTGGGGCGACTTCGCGCGCCGCGAACCCAAGGCCAATGCGGCCATGTTGGAAAAGCTGCTGGGCTGGTATGCCGCCGGCAAGGTCAAACCGGCGATCGACCGAACCATGCCGATGGCGGACCTGAAGGCCGCCTACGCCCACATGGGTTCACGCAGCGTGATGGGCAAACTGGTGATGGTCAACTGAATTGCAGCACCACCGGCGGTGATCACTTATCCGGTTTTTTTGGCAGATCCGGCAGATCCATCAACTGGGTTTCGGCATGCCGGTTGATATCCAGCGGCACGGTCTCCAGAAAGTCGCGATCACGCCCGTCCTTGTCGCTCTCCGGCGCAGGTGCCTCGGGCTTGTCCTCCACCAGATCGGACCACAAGGCCCAGACCGAGTCGGTGTTTTTTTCTTCCACGTCCGGCACGGGCAAGCGATCCCCCTGAACGTAAAGCTCATCGGGCCGGGTCATGCCCGACGGCACTCTTGCAACTGGTTTCGGTTTGTCCGCCATACCTGATTATCCTGCTTGGATTGAACATACCATTTCGCCCAATTCGACCTGACTCTTCCCCTGCTCGCCGTTGGTGACCACACAATTAGTGTCACACAAAAAACGACCTGCTGCAAAACCGGCGGGTATCCAACCGCAACAAAGACCAGCAGCCGAGCCGGGGTCAAGCAACCCGGCGAACCGCGCCCCTTCCTGTGCTGCCGGCCATCGCTGATCCTGTTCGACGGACCCGCACGCCTTGGTGATAAGCTGATGGCCAATGCCCAATCGCCGTGGGGTCAACCCGCCCTGCCGCACGGCACAACAACGTCCCGCCCCTCGCGAAGCCAATGGAATAGCACCATGCCCCTTGCACGTCGCAGCATTCAAGAACCCGCGCGCGCCATCGACGTCATCCATGACACCGATGTGCTGGTTGTCGGCTCCGGGCCGGGCGGCCTGGCGGCGGCGCTTGCGGCAGCACGTGCCGGTGTATCGGTGACACTGGTCGAACGTTTTGGCTGCTTCGGCGGCAACCTGACTGTGGTGGGCGTCGAGGGGTTCGCCTGGTACCGACATTCGCAGACCGTCGAGTCCAATGGCATCGGCCGCGAATTCGAGGAGCGCGCCAAGACCATGGGTGCAGCCGTTGCGGAGTCACAGTCGCTGTCGTATGAAATCGATTCGGAAGGTTTCAAACTGGTGGCCGACGCATTGGTGCAGGAAGCCGGCATCCACCCGATGCTGCACCGCATGTTCGTCGCCCCGGTCATGGACGGCGACACCATCACCGGCGTCATCGTCGAGTCCAAGGCCGGTCGTGAAGCCATCCTTGCCAAGCGCATCATCGATGCGACCGGCGATGCGGACGTGGCACACCGCGCTGGCGCTCCGACGCACACCACGCCAGTGGAACAGATGCAGGCGGCGTCGGTCATGTTCCATCTGGCCGGCGTCGACAAGAAAGCGTTCCTGGCCGGCGTTCAACACGACCCGCAGACCTACAAGGACTGGGCCACCGGCGAATGGCAGATCGAGACCTCCGGCAAGGAGGACACGATGTTCTCGCCGTTCCTGAAAAAACCGTTTGCCCAGGCCATCCGCGACGGCGTGATACCGGCACACCTGAACACCATCGCCGGTACCTGGGGCGCGATCCATGACACCGGGGAGCTGACCTACATGAACCTGGTGCACCTGGCCGGCTGCGATGGCACCGACCCGGACAGCCTGACCCAATTCGAGATCGAGGGCCGCAAACAGGCCATGCTGGCGATCGAGGCGCTGCGCCGCTACACCCCCGGCTGCACGGGCGTGCGCTTACGCAACTTCGGCATGACGATCGGCATCCGCGACACCCGCAAGATCGACGCGCTCTACAACATGACCGAACACGATGTGCGCGAACAGGCACGCTTTGACGATTCAGTGGGCATCTATCCGGAATTCATCGACGGTTATGGCGTGCTGATCCTGCCCACCACCGGACGCTACATGCATGTGCCCTACCGTTGCATGCTGCCCAAACGCATCAAGAATCTGCTGGTGACCGGCCGGGCGATCGGTGGCGACCGCGTCGCCCATGCGGCCACGCGCAACATGGCCTGCTGCGCAGTGGCGGGCCAAGGCGCCGGCATCGCGGCGGCGCAGTCGATCCGCAGCGGCAAAAGCCTGGAGCAGATTGACATCGGCCAACTGCAGGCTGAACTGCAGCGTCAGGGCGTGCGCTACCTCTGACCCCTACCGCTTTCAGGTCTGCAAGCTCGCCAGCACGGTGCGAACGGCCTGTGGCACCGGCACCGACTTGCCGCTGGCGCGATCCACAAACACGTGGGTGAAGCTGCCTGCGGCGGCCAACTCGGCATCGTCGTTGACAAACAGCCCGATCTCATAACGCACACTGGCGTTGCCGATGTGCGCGACGCGGATGCCGGCAAACACGCAGTCCGGAAATGCCAGTGGCCGAAAGTAGCTGCAGGCCGTCTCGACGACGTAACCCACCACCTTGCCCTGATGGATGTCCAGCACGCCGCGCTCGATCAGGAACTGGTTGACCGCCGTGTCGAAGTAGCTGTAGTAATGGACATTGTTGACATGGCCATAGATGTCGTTGTCCATCCAACGGGTCGGGATGGCCTGGAAATGGCGGTAGTCGGCGCGGCGATCGTTGCGATGGGGCACGACGAGTGGC
>JBDTMH010000139.1:0-11436 GCA_039934375.1 Burkholderiaceae bacterium
CTGCCGGAGCCCAGGCGAAAACTGCGCTGCCTGAACCCGTCATCCGGCCATTCAGTCCCTGTGCTGCCAGCCACTGCAGGGCCTGTGAAACTCCCGGGCAATACTTCTGGGCCACGGCCTGCATGTCGTTGCGCCCAAAACCCTGGGGGTTTCCAGCAAAGCCTGCAAGTATAGCCGCATCAGAGTCTCTTTTCAAAGACGAGTCTGAGAAAATCAGTCGGGTATCGAGCCCGTCTGGCGGTTTTGCAACGACGAAATCGCCGACCGGTATTTCCAGCGGCGCGATTTTCTCACCAATTCCTTCGACCCATGCGTTGCCGCCCGACAAAAAGAAGGGCACGTCGGTGCCCAACTGCAGGCCGATGGCGTTCAGCGCCGAAAGTGGCAGGTCCAGATTCCAGAGCCGATGCAAGGCCAGCAACGTGCTGGCCGCATCCGAGGATCCGCCGCCCATACCCGCTTGCGAAGGAATGCGCTTGTCAACCCAGACATGCGCCCCTTGGGAAGTGCCCGAGGCTATCTGCAGTGCCCGTGCAGCGCGCACGATCAGGTCGACTTCAGGAAGTGGCGTGCCCAGGTCGTGCCGACTGATCGTGCCATCGGCACGCCGCTCGAAATGCAGCGTGTCGCACCAGTCGATCAACACCATCGCGGACTGGAGCAGGTGATAACCGTCGGCTCGTCTGCCAGTGACATGCAGAAACAGGTTGAGCTTGGCCGGTGCCGGCACATCGTACAGGGAGCACATCATCGGGTGCTGGCGTTCCATGCCGTCATTCAAATACCAGGCGCATCTCCACAGCCGGCACGGGGTTGCTCCGTCGCGCGACAAGCCTGCCCTGGTCGAGGTCCTTCAGATCAGCAGACCAGCCGGGTATTTGCGCCGGTTCACCGGATAGCCAGCGAAACAGGCCGGCAATCGGAAGTGCCGTGCCAGTGGCTTCCTGCGTCAACGCCTCGATCGAGTCGAAGCTGCGCCGCTGGCCGTTCCATTGGAGTTCGGCCTCTCCGGGTGCCCAGACCAGGCGAGCCAGTGTCGACCCCAGGGGGGTATACAGTGCCAGCTCGCCACTGCGCGCGTTTCCGCGCAGGTCGAATCCTGCGGTCATCGACTGCACCGGGTCGGAGTCGACCCGCAGCGAAAGTCGACCACTCCAGTTGGTGCGTTGGCCGGCCGATACCGACACCCGCTGCGGCGTCTGCGCGCAGGCCGCCAGCAGCACCGCCGAGCCCAGCGCCATGAACCGTCTGCGCGTCGCCTGCATTACAGCGTCACGCGCAGCCGTTTCAGCGTTTGCAGCAGCGTTTCGTTGTCGGCGTTCAGGCTGAGTCCTTCGCGCCACACCGTCTTGGCTTGTTCGTGCCGGTTCATGGCCCACAGTACTTCACCCAGGTGGGCGGCAATTTCCGCGTCCGGCTTGTCCTTGTAGGCCTTTTGCAGAATGCTCAGCGCCTTGCCATTGTTGCCACTGCGGAACTCGACCCAGGCCAGGCTGTCGGAAATGAAGGGGTCGTTGGGCGCAAATTCCAGTGCCTTGACGATCAGCTTGCGCGCTTCCGGCAAGCGCACATTTCGGTCGGCCAGCGAATAACCGAGCGCGTTGTAGGCATGGTGATAATCCGGCTTGATGGCAATGGTATTGCGCAGCAGGCGTTCCATCTCGTCGAGTCGCCCCAGTTTTTCGGCGATCATGGCCTGGTCATACTGGAAATCCAGGTCCTTCGGGTTCTCCGCCAGCGCCTGGGCAAGCACGTCGTAGGCCATCTGGTATTGCTTGTTGTCGCGCAATATCTGCACTTCTGCACTGATCTTCATGCGGGCATCTTCCGGTGTGCGCGCCGGCAAGCTCTGAATCAATGCACGGGCTTGCGCCAGGTTGCCCTGGCGCGCCAGAAGCGCGGCCCGGCGCAATTGCACGCTCACCATCTGCTCGGGGTTGTCGATGCGATCCAGCCAGGACTTGGCACCTGCTAGATCCTTCTTGTGCTCGGTAATTTCCGACAGGCGAAGGTAAGCCTGCGTCAGCGCCTGGTCGGATTCTGCGGGATCCTGCTCTGCCTTGTCGGAGGTACGCAGCTCCACAAAGCGCAGCAGAGATGCCTCGGCTTGATCCCACTCGCGATTCTGCTGCTCCAGCGTGCCCTTGACCAGCCAGGCCTGCGCGTAGTCGGGCTTGTCGCGTGTGAGTATGCCCAATTGCATTGCCGACTCTGCGTAGCGTTGTTTGCCCAGCAAGGCCACGGCATAGTCCATACGGACCTCGAATCGCCCGTCGCCCGCAAGATAGCGCAGCACCAGTGGCTCTGCTTGCGCGGAGCCTGCGGAGAACAGGCTGAGTGCCAGGATTGCCGGACCGTCCGCATGCTCATCGAGCGCCTGCCCGCGCATCGCGGCGTCGAACGCGCCATCCAGGTCCTTGGCGTCGGCCCGCATGCGCCCGATCGTGGTCCATGCGGGTGGGCCGAGTTCCGGGCTATCCAGGTACGCGGCCAAGACCTGCTCGACGATCGAAGCAGCCTGCTTTTTGTCGGACGAGCGGGCGTAGTACACCGGCATGTTGTTGATGGCGGCATCGCGCTCCGCGACGGGCGCCAATGCCAGGTCGCGCTTGAGAGGATCGAGTGTCTCGGCCAGCCGGTTCAGGCCGATCAGTATCTGCAGCAGGTAGCGGTTGGCCTCGCGCGACTGGGGCAGCGCCGTGCGCCATGCCCGCGCCGCCTGCAGCGCCGACTCGCCCGAGCGGCTGCGCAAGGCAATGTCGGTGGCGCGTTTGAACAACCGCGCGTCCCCGGTCTTGCGCGCGGCATCCAGCAAAAGGGAAAAGCCGACGCCGGGCTCGCCGCCGATCGCGTTGAGTTCTCCCAGCACCAGCTGGTAGAAAAGTTCGCCATCGAGGGCGGAATTGACCGGTGGATCGGCTGAATCCGGTTTTTTCTGGGCCAATGCGGCGTTCGCGCACAATGCTGCAGTCAGCACCACAATGGCGGTGCGGCGGATGGTTCGAATCATCGATCCATAATAATCCAAGGTGCCGCTTCCCGTCGCCATCGCTCAATAAAAGCCCATGCCCGAATTGCCGGAAGTCGAAGTCACGCGCCTGAGTTTTTCCGCCCGCATCGCCGGGGCCGAGATCCGCGAAATCTGGTTCGGAAAACCCTTGCGCTGGCCATTGGGCTGTGCACCGTCGATGTTGCTTGGCCAGAAGGTGCTTGCGGTCCGAAGGCGCGGCAAATACCTGCTGCTCGATCTGGATCGGGGCTTGCTGCTGATCCATCTGGGCATGTCGGGCAGCCTGGTGTTTGCCGGTGAATTGCCGCCGCGTGGGTCGCACGACCATTTCGAACTGACGACCAGCCAGGGGCATCTGCGCTTGCATGATCCGCGCCGCTTTGGCGCCGTGGTGTTTGCCGAGAGCGAGCAGTCGCCTGCGGCCACCAAATTGCTCGGCCGCCTGGGCATGGAGCCACTGACCGAACAGTTCGACGTGGCGCAGTTCAGTCGCGGACTCAAGCAGCGCCGCAGCGCGGTCAAGCAGGTATTGCTGGCAGGTGATCTGGTGGTGGGCGTTGGCAACATCTATGCGTGCGAGGCTTTGTTTCTGGCCGGCATCCGGCCGACGATCCGCGCCCACCGCCTGAGTGTGGCGCGGGCGACAATGCTGCATCAGTGTATTCGGGAAGTGTTGGCGCGCGCGGTGCAAAAAGGCGGCAGCACGCTGCGCGATTTCACCAGCGCGACGGGGGAAAGCGGGCATTTTCAGCTGGAGGCGGCCGTTTATGGGCGCGTCGGCCAGGCGTGTTGCGTATGTGGAACGCCGATCTCGCAGATCCGACAGGGCCAACGCTCGACGTTTTTCTGCCAAAGTTGCCAGCGAAAGTGAGCGCATCGGGGCCGTGCGATGCTATATTGAAAGGCACAGGGGGATACCTTGGTTACATCTTTCAACGAGCAGTTTGACCAGCATGGGGCGTGGCGTCGGGAGTTCGGGCTGCGCCTGAAGCTGCTGGCCGAGTGGATGAAGGACCATGATCTGCTTGACGCAGGCGTCGAAGAGCGGCTGCGCCGTCTCGAGATGCAGGTGCGTGCAGACAAGGTCATGGTGGCGTTCGTCGGCGAGTTTTCGCGCGGCAAGTCCGAGCTGATCAATGCCGTCTTCTTCGCAGGTTATGGCCGGCGCATCATGCCGGCGAGCGCCGGGCGCACCACCATGTGCCCTACCGAGTTGGGCTACGACGCCGATGTGCCGCCTTGCCTGCGCCTGCTTCCGATCGAGACCCGGTTGCAGCCTCAGGCCCTGATGGAGTGGCGCATGGTTCCCGAGAAGTGGACCCGTGTCGACCTGGACGTCAACGATCCACAGCAACTGGCCGCAGCCCTGGAAATGGTGGCCGAGACGCGCCATGTCACCCGCGACGAGGCCCAGGCGCTCGGCTTCTGGCATAGCCAGGAGCCCGAGGACAACCCGATTGTCGACGCGCAGGGCATGGTCGAGGTGCCGAAATGGCGCCACGCGCTGATCAACATTGCGCACCCGCTGCTCAAGCAGGGCCTGGTCATTCTCGACACGCCAGGGCTGAATGCGATTGGCGCCGAGCCCGAGCTGACGGTCAGTCTGCTGCCGCAAGCCCAGGCCGTTGTCTTCATCCTGGGTGCGGATACCGGTGTCACCAAGTCGGACATGACGATATGGCGTGAGCATCTGGTGGTCGATAGCGAGGGTTCCGATCTGCGCCTGGTGGTTCTGAACAAGATCGACACCTTGTGGGATGCGCTGAGCTCGCCGTCGCAGATCCAGGCGCAGATCGACCGGCAGCGGGCGTCGACGGCGGAAATCCTGGGCATCCCGCAAAGCCAGGTGATTCCGATCTCTGCCCACAAAGGCCTGGTGGCCAAGGTCACCGATGACGCCGAACTGCTCGCGGCGAGTTGCCTGCCCAAGCTTGAGGAAGCCCTGGCGAACGGCATCATGGGCCAGCGCCAGAAGATTCTTGGATCGGCGGTGGCCACCGGCATCACCAGCCTGCGCCAAGAGACCGGGCGCGTCATCAACATTCGTCGGCGCGACCTTGCCGAGCAGATGATGGAGCTCAAGGGCCTGCAGGGCAAGAATGCATCGGTGATCAAGCATATGCGCGGGCGCATCGCGCAGGAACAGTCGGAGTTTGACCTCAGCGGCGCGAAGATTCATGCCGTGCGATCGGTGCACCTGAAGCTGCTGCGAGATGTGTTCGACAGTCTGAGCGCGACGGCGCTCAAGGCCGAGATGGCCCAGTTGAACACGGCCTTGCGTCAGAAAGGTCTGAAATTTGGCGTCAAGAAGGCGTACGGCGAGACATTCGAGCGCCTGCGCGCGGTGTTCCGGAAGGTGCAGGCCTTGTGCAAGGAGATCCAGTCCATGTTGGCGGCAACCTTCCGCCAGCTCAACGGCGAACATGGTTTCTCGCTGCAAGCGCCTGTCGAGCCGCAGCTCGATTCGTTCATCCAGGATCTGGACAGTGTCGAACGCGGGCATCTGCAATACCTGGGCGTGGCCAATATTTTTCGGCTGGCGCAGGCCGAATTTGCCGACAAGCTGGTGCGGGCGTTGGCAACCCGGCTGCGCACCATTCACGAGACGGCGCTGGGCGAAGTCGAGTTGTGGAGCAAGACTGCGGCGGCACAACTCGACGCCCAGCTGCGTGAGCGCCGGCGAAATTTTGTCCGCCGCATCGAGGCCATCGACCGGATCCAGCAGGCCACGGGTGGACTCGCCGACCGCATCGGCGAGATCAAGGCCCAGGGAGTCGCGATGACCGAACTCGAGGCCAAGCTCGGCGAATTGACCAATTACCTGATCAAGGTACGCGGCTCGCATCAGGCTGAGCCGCGCAGCGCGTCCGCTCCCGAGACCGCCGCAACTTGAGCGCTGGCAAACCTGTGTTTGCCAGCCAGATTGTGGCCTGGCAGAAGTTGCATGGGCGCCACGATCTGCCGTGGCAAAACACCCGCGATCCTTACCGCGTCTGGTTGTCGGAGGTCATGCTCCAGCAGACCCAGGTGGCGACCGTCATCGACTATTTTCTGCGGTTCCTCGTACGGTTTCCCAACGTGCGTGCGCTTGCGGCGGCGCAGATTGACGAGGTCATGGGCTTGTGGAGTGGTTTGGGCTATTACAGCCGGGCACGCAATCTGCATCGCTGTGCGCTCGTCGTGGTGCAGCAATGGGGCGGCAACTTTCCGACCCGCGCCGAGCACCTGGCGACCTTGCCGGGCATCGGGCGCTCCACTGCCGCAGCCATTGCAGCGCTGTGTTTTGGCGAACGGGTCGCCATCATGGACGCCAATGTTCGGCGCGTGCTGGCGCGCTATCTGGCGTTTGGCGGCGATCTGGCGCAACAGGCTAACCAAAATCGCCTGTGGGAGCGAGCCGAAGATTTGCTGCCGCGCAACAGGCTCGCGCTGACCATGCCAACTTATACCCAGGGCATGATGGATCTGGGTGCAACGATTTGCCTGCCACGCCAGCCCCAGTGTGGCGCGTGCCCGGTGCAGGAGCACTGCGCTGCCTTGCAACAGGGCTCACCGCAGGATTTCCCAGTGCGCTCGCGCAAAATCAAGCGCAGCGCGCGTTCCGTTTGGCTGTTGTGGGCGCGCGGCCCGGCAGATGCTGTCTGGCTGCAACGCCGACCGGTGCCAGGCGTGTGGGCCGGGCTTTATTGCCTGCCCTGGTTCGACAGCCGGGAAGCTCTGGTTGCGCAGGTTCCGGCGCAGTATCAAGCGCAACTGCAAGACGTTGACGCGTTCAAGCATGTACTGACCCACCTGGATCTGCATCTGCATCCAGTGCGGGTCGATCTGCCTGCCCATGCTTTACCGGCTTCGGACGGGCAATGGCTTGACCGCGACCAGTGGCCGCAACTGGGCCTGCCGGCGCCGGTGCGGGTGTTGCTTCAGGCCTGAGGCCAGCCGAACGAGGTGGACGGGAAACGTCCCGGTGTGGCATCGAGTTCGCGGTGCCGACTGAGCGTGGTCCAGCGGTCGGAAAACAGTTTGGTCAGTTCTTCGACAAGGTAGACCGAGCGGTGCTGCCCGCCGGTGCAACCGATGGCAACGGTGACGTAGCTTCGATTGTCGTTGGCCAACTGATCCAGCCATTGGTCCATGAACTGCGCGATCTGCAGCAGCATCTTGTGCACCTGGTCGTGGCGCTGGAAAAACGCGATGACGGCGTCGTCCTTGCCCGTCAAGGCCTTGAGGTCGGCTTCGTAGTGCGGATTCGGCAGCATGCGCACGTCGAACACGTAGTCGGCGTCGCCAGGGATGCCGCGCTTGAACGCAAATGATTCGAACACCAGCGTCAGCTGACCACCCTTGATCAGAATCAGTGACTTCACATAACGCTGCAGCTGCGACGGCCGGATCGGGCTGGTGTCGATGACGTGGGCGTGTTCGCGCAGGTCGGCGAGCAACTCGCGCTCGAGTTCGATCGCCTCGACCAGGGCCCGATGCTCGTCCTGGGTGGCATCACGCCCATCGGTCTGCGACAGCGGATGCTTGCGCCGAGATTCGGAGTAGCGGCGCACCAGCGTGTCGGTGGTGGACTCGAGGAACAGCGACTTGATGACCACGCCCATGGCCGCCAACGCACGCAGGAGTTCGGGGACCTGGGGCAGGGACTGTGCGCTGCGCACGTCCATGGCGATCGCCACGCGCTTGTTGTTGCGCTGCTGCTGCAGCTTGACGAACGCCAGCAGCAATTCCGGCGGCAGGTTGTCGACGCTGTAATAACCCGCATCCTCGACCGCGTGCAAGGCCACCGATTTGCCCGAGCCCGACATGCCGGTAATGAGTACGAGTTCAAGTTCCATGGCGTGATGTTCTTGCAATTGGGCTGTTGCCTTGCTACGAAGATTGGAGCATTTCCTTGGCGTGCGCCACCGTGGTTTCCATCAGATGTTCGCCGCCGAGCATACGGGCGATCTCAGCCACGCGTGATTCGCCTTGCACAACCCCGACGGCACTCAGGGTTGATTTGCCCTGCAGTTTCTTGGACACCACGAGGTGGTGATCCGCGCAGGCTGCGACCTGCGGCAGGTGGGTGACGGCGAGTACCTGTCGGTCAAGGCCGAGCTGGCGCATCAGGCGGCCGACGGTCTGCGCAACGGCGCCGCCCACTCCCGCATCGATCTCGTCGAATATCAGCGTCTGGGCCGTGCCGAGCTGGCTGGTGGTGACGGCGATGGCCAGCGCCATGCGCGACAGTTCGCCCCCGGACGCAACCTTGGCGACAGCGCGCGGCGTGCTGCCGGCGTGACCGGCAACCAGGAAGCCGATGTCTTCGAGCCCGGTCAGCATTGGATGGGCGGCGGTCTGCAACTGCACGTCGAAACGGCCGCCCTCCATGCCCAGGCCTTGCATGGCCAAGGTGATGGCCTTGGCCAGCAGCGGCGCGGCCTTGGCGCGGCTCTTGGACACCAACCGGGCTTCACGTAAATATGCGGCGTGGGCGGCCTGATCAGCAGCATGCAGGCTGTCCAGGTCAGCGGCGGCATCCAGCCGGGCCAGCTCCTCGCGCCAAGTGGCTAGCAGTGCCGCGAGGTCTTGCGGTGCAGTCTTGTAGCGCCGTGCCAGCGAGATCCACGAGGCCATGCGTTCGTCGAGCTGCGCCAGTCGCTGCGGGTCTGGCTCGGTCTTGCGCAGGTAAGCCTTGAGGCTGTGTACTACGTCTTCGATCTGGGCCAGACTGGACTCGAGCTGCTCCGCCATTGCGGCAAAAGCGCTCTCGTGTTGCTCTTGCTGGTGCAGCTGGTTGACTGCGCCTTGCAAGGCCTCTGCCGCACTGTGTTCGGCATCCTGCAAGCCGTCGACAGCGCTGCGTGCCGCCTCGAGCAGGGACTGGGCATGGGAGAGCCGGCTGTGTTCGGTATTGAGTTCGTGCCACTCTTCGGCGCCGGGCGCGAGCTTGTCGAGTTCGCCGATTTGCCAGGTGATGCGTTCGCGTTCACGCTGCAGATTGGCCTGCGCCGCCTGCGCATCGGTCAGTGCCTTGTTGCTGGCACGCCATTGTTGCCACAGGGCCGCCAAGGGCTTCAAGTCCAGTCTGGCATAGGCGTCGAGCAAGTCGCGCACGGACTCGGCCCGTGTCAGGCTCTGCCAGGCGTGCTGACCATGGATGTCTATCAGCTGTTCGCCGATTTCGCGCATCTGCGTCGCCGTGGCCGGGCTGCCGTTGATCCAGCCTCGGCTCTTGCCCTGCAGATCGACGGTGCGGCGCAGCAGCAGGGCTTCGTTGCGGTCGAAGCCAGCCTGTTCGAGCCAGTCCGCCAGATGTGCGGGAACATCGAACTCGGCGCTGACGTCCGTGCGGCTGGCGCCTTCGCGCACAGTGCCGGCATCGGCGCGGGCGCCAGTGACCAGCTGCAAGGCGTCGATCAGGATGGACTTGCCAGCGCCGGTCTCGCCGGTGAGCACGGTGAAGCCACTCGACAGGTCGAGCTCAAGCTCGCTGACGATGACAAAGTCGCGCAGGACGATCCGTCTGAGGGCCACGATCAGGCGACCCCTTCATTCCAGTGCAGCTTGCGCCGCAAGGTGTCGAAATAGCTCCAGCCCTTGGGATGCAGAAAGCGCATCCTGTGCTCCGATCGGGACACCACGATGCGGTCTCCATGCAGCAGGGATGCCAATGACTGCATGTCGAAATTGGCACTGGCGTCGCGCCCGGCCACCACCTCGATCGCGATTTCGGACGCGTCGGCCAGCACGATGGGCCGGTTGGACAAGGTGTGGGGGGCGATCGGCACCATCACCCAGCCGGGCAGCGAGGGGTGCAGCAAGGGGCCGCCCGCCGACAGCGCGTAGGCGGTCGAGCCCGTGGGGCTGGCGATGATCAGGCCATCAGCGCGCTGGTTGGCGACGAAATGGCCGTCCACCTCGACCCGCAACTCGACCATGCCGGACGTGGCGCCCCGATTCACAACCACGTCATTCATGGCCAGCGCGTCGAAAACACAATGTCCGTCGCGCATGACGCGCGCCTGCATCAGACTGCGCTTGTCTTCCTCATACTCACCGCCAAGCATGGGAAGCAGAATGGACTCGTACCCTTCGAGTGGAATGTCGGTGATGAAGCCAAGCCGGCCCTGGTTGATGCCGATCAGCGGTACCTTGTGGCAGGCCAGTTGGCGGCCGATTCCCAGCATGGTTCCGTCTCCGCCGACGACCAGACCGAGGTCGCAATGGGCGCCGATGCCCGGCACGTCCAGCGTCGCATGGCCGGTGATCCCCATGTTGCGCGCGGTTCCGGCCTCGAATGCGACATCGCAACCCTGTGCGTGCAAGAAGTGGGCGATGTCCTCCAGCGCGCGGCGCGACGAGAGTACCGGCGAGCTCGATCCAGCAGCCTGGTACTTCCCAATCAAGGCGACATGGCGGAAATGGGACTTCATCGGCAAATTACATCACTAAAATGACAACATGCTGGATGATCGCGCCAAGATGCTGATGAAAGCCCTTGTCGAGCGTTACATCGCCGACGGGCAACCCGTGGGTTCGCGCACTTTGTCGCGCCAGGCCGGTCTGGAACTGTCGCCGGCCACCATCCGAAACGTGATGTCCGATCTGGAAGACCTGGGCCTGATCGTCAGCCCGCACACGTCGGCCGGACGCATCCCCACCGCACGTGGCTACCGCCTGTTCGTGGACACCATGCTGACGGTGCAGAAGGGTGAACTGACGCGCCATGTGCTGGTGCCGGACCAGCCCCATAAGGTGCTTACCAAGGCCGCCACGCTGTTGTCGAGCCTGTCGCAATTCGTCGGTGTGGTGGTGGCGCCCAAGCGCAGTTCGGTGTTCCGTCATATCGAGTTTTTGCGCCTGTCCGAGCGCCGCCTGCTGGTCATCATCGTGTCGCCCAATGGCGACGTGCAGAACCGGGTCATTTTCACGGATACAGACTACTCCCAGTCCGAGTTGATAGAGGCGGCGAACTTCCTCAATTCCAACTACGCCGGCATGGCCATCGAAAAGGTGCGCGAACGCCTCAAGCAGGAGGTGGAGTCTCTGCGCTCGGAAATCGCCACGCTGATGCAAGCAGCGGTCGCACTGAGCAGCGACGAGGAAAAGGCGGCAACCGAAGACGAAGTCGTCATCTCCGGCGAACGCAACCTGCTGGCCTTGTCGGACTTCTCCAGCGACATGGGCCAGCTGCGGCGCGCGTTCGAGCTGTTCGAGCAAAAGGCGCAGCTGATGCGCCTGCTCGAAGTCGCCGGCCAGGCCGAGGGTGTACGTATCTTCATCGGCGGCGAAAGCCAGATCGTGCCATTTGAAGACCTGTCCATCGTCAGCGCTCCGTACGAAGTCGATGGCCAGATCGTCGGCACCGTCGGCGTCATAGGCCCCACCCGCATGGCCTACGACCGCATGATCCAGATCGTCGACATCACGTCGCGACTGGT
>JBDTMH010000140.1:0-11392 GCA_039934375.1 Burkholderiaceae bacterium
ACGAGATCGCCGGCGGACTGGGGGTGAAGATGGCGCGTCCGCAACAGGAGGTGATCGTTCTGGTCGGTGACGGTTCCTACCTGATGATGAATTCGGAAATCGCCACCTCGGTCATGCTCGGTCTCAAGATCATCGTCGTGGTGCTCGACAACCGCGGCTATGGTTGCATCCAGCGGCTGCAGAGCGCCAGCGGCGGCGCGCCGTTCAACAACATGCTGCAGGATTGCGCGATACCGCAAATCACTGGCGCGCAGATCGACTTTGCCCAACACGCGCGCAGCCTCGGTGCCGACGCCGTCCATGCGCAGAATCTGGACCAGCTGCGCAGCGCGATGGCGGCCGCTCGCAGCGCAGCCAAGACCCAGGTCATCGTCATCGATACCACCCATACCCGAACCACCGACGACGGTGGTTGCTGGTGGGACGTCTCGATACCCGAAATTTCACAGCGCGCGCAGGTGGTTGCCGCGCGCCAGGCCTACGACGTGGCCAGAAAGGATGCACCGGCATGACATGGAATGTGCGGATCGGCATCAACCCGATCAGCTGGATGAACGACGACCTGCCTGCGCTGGGCGGTGAAACAGCGCTGGAAACAGCCTTGTCCGAAGGCAAGCAGATCGGTTACGCGGGCTTCGAACTGGGCAACAAGTTCCCCAGGACCGGGCCGGCGCTGAAGGCCAAGCTGGCCGAATACGGGCTTGCCTGCGTTTCGGGCTGGTACAGCGGCTTTCTGGCCGAGGACAGCGTAAAGGCCGAAATCGAACGCTGTCGCGAGCACATGGGCAAACTGCAGTTCAACGACGCCAGCGTCGTCGTGTACGGTGAATGCGCCGGCACGATCCAGGGCCAGATCGACACACCGCTGACGCGCCGGCCGCGGTTCCAGACGCCGGAACAATGGCAAGCCTATGGCGAGCGACTCAATGCGTTCGGCGCACATCTGAAGCAGGCCTACGGCATTACGCTGGCCTACCACCACCATATGGGCGCCTATGTCGAATCACCGCAGGACATCGACCAGCTCATGGCAGTCACCGACCCGCGTCATGTCGGACTGCTGTTCGACACCGGCCACGCCTGGTTCGGTGGCGCCGGTGATCCGGCAGCGCTGTTGCGCCGGCACATCGGCCGCGTCGTGCACGTGCATTGCAAGGACGTGCGCGCGGCAGTCGTGGCACAGGCGCGCAACGACGGCTGGAGCTTCCTTACCGGGGTGTTGTACGGTACGTTCACCGTTCCTGGCGACGGTGCGATCGACTTCGACGCCGTGCTCGAGGCCTTGCATGGCGCCGGCTACCAGGGCTGGCTGGTGGTGGAGGCCGAACAAGACCCGGCGGTCGCGCCGAGTTACGCCTATGCCAGCAAGGGATATGCGACGCTGCGCGGCATCGTCGAGCGGCTCGACCGACAACCGCTGAAGGGGGCATGAGATGGTCAGCAGATTGCAGGTCAAGGCATCACGCCAGGGGCGCGACATCGTCAATGTCACGCCGCAAAGCGCGGGTTGGAAACACGTCGGATTCCGGGCGATAAGGCTGGCGGCGGGCGAAACCGAAACCGTCACCACCGGTTCGCGCGAGTTGTGCCTGGTGATACTCACCGGCAGTGTCGACGTGCGCGTCGGCGAGCAGACCTGGCCGGCGCTAGGGACCCGCGATAGCGTATTCGACGAAGTTGCGCCAGCGGCCGTCTATGTGCCACCGGGGCAACAGGTCACGATGCGCGCCTTGCGTGACAGTACGCTGGGTCTGTGCAGCGCGCCGGGCGATGACAAGGTCCGTGCCGTGCGGGTACTCGATCCCGCACAGATGAAACGCAGCGTACGTGGCAAAGGCAGCAACACCCGCCATGTATGCGACATCCTGCCGCACGACGACCCTACAGCCGCGCACCTGCTGGTGGTGGAGGTGCTGACGCCGGCCGGTCATTCCTCGAGTTACCCGCCGCACAAGCACGACGCCGAGGCGCCGCCGCTGGAAACGCAACTCGAAGAAACCTATTACCACCGGCTGAATCCCCCGCAGGGTTTCGCGTTCCAGCGCATTTACACCGACGACCGCAGCATCGATGAAGCCTGTGCGGTTGAAGACCACGACGTGGTGATGGTGCCGTGCGGTTACCACCCGGTCGTCGCTCCCCATGGCTATGACCTGTATTACCTCAACGTCATGGCGGGCCCGAACCGGTTGTGGGTGTTCCGCAATGATCCGGCGCATGAATGGATGCTGCGCTGAATCCGTCATGCCACCAGACGATATCCGACCAACCACCAGGAAATCCATGACTGAACTGATGACCGCGATCGCCGAGATCGTCCGCGCCGCTGGCGCCTTGGCGCACAAGGCGTTCACTGCGTCCGACAAGCCGGCCTACTCGCTCAAGGGACGACAGGACTACCTGACCGCCACGGACGGCGCCGTGGAAATGTTCGTCCGCGAGCTGATCGAGCGGCGTTTCCCCGGCGACGCGGTGCTGGGCGAAGAAGGCGGCGGCTCGGTCGACGGACGTCGATTGTGGATCGTGGACCCGATCGACGGCACTGCCAACTTCGCGCGCCAGATCCCGCACTTCTGCATCTCGCTGGGTCTGGTCGTGAATGGGCAACTGGAAGCCGGCGCAATCTATGAACCGATGCATGACGAACTGTTCGTCGCCCAGCGCGGCAAGGGCGCCTGGCTCAACGGCCAGCCGATGAAAGTCAGTACGGTGTCCGAGCTCACCGCAGCGACGGCGGAGATCGGCTGGTCGACCCGGATTCCGGTTCAGACCTATCTTGACATGGTCGGCAGCGCCGCACATGCGGGCTGCTCGGTGCGCCGCGCCGGTTCGGGTGCATTGGGCCTGGCCTATGTTGCCGCCGGGCGTATCGAGGCGTACGCCGAGGCGCATATCAATTCCTGGGATGTCGCGGGCGCCTTGCTGCTGATCACCGAGGCCGGCGGTCGTGTCAACAACTTCTGGACACCGGGCAGCATCGAGAACGGCAATCCGGTACTGGCGAGCAATGCCGCGCTGGCAGATAATTTCCAGGCTCTGTTCGACACGCCACTGGCCTGACCGGTCGGAGCGGGTCGGTTCAGTTCAGTTCGGTCAGATCCTCTTATCAGGAACCCTTCATGACAACACTGGCTTTTGACGCACCCGATTCGGGCGTCTGGGAACAGGATGGAGCGCATTCGCCGCGGCCGGCAACGCGGTTCATGCAGGAAGTTTTTGGCGACGGATTCGTGAAGGGGTTTCAGACCGGGACTGCGTGTTACGGGCTCATGCTCGACCATCTCGAACCCTATTTCATCAACGGCTTCCTGTACCACAAGGCGGTCATCGTCGGCGCGCCAAAGAACGCCAAGGGTCCGCCGCCGAAATTCGTGTTCAAGCTGATGTGCCTGTTGCATCCGGCGATCCGGCGCCGCCTCAAGACAGCGGCGACGGTGCTGCAGGAAAAGCCGTGGCGTGGCCACCTGCAGAACTGGGACACCGTGCTCAAACCCCAGGCGACACAAAACCATCTGGCGCTGCAGGCCAAGGACATCGTGGCCCTGAGCGCCACTGAATTGGCCGACCATATCGCCGAATGCTTCGAGAATTCCAAGCGAATGACCTTCGTGCATCACATCTACACGATGAGCTGTGCCGTTCCGGTCGGTGATTTCATGGCCTGTACTCAGGAGTGGACCGGACTGCCGCCGTCTGAAATTGCCCAGGCCTTGCGTGGCAGCACCCCCATCTCGTCGGGTGTAACTGATGAATATCTGGCCGCATTGCAGGCGATCGCGGGCGACGACGATGCGATCCGGATTCTGGCCGGGCCCGGACAGCCGGACGACATCCTGCAACAGCTGCGCGGATTGAAAAACGCCACCGGTCAACGCATCAAGGCCTATCTCGACCTGGTGTCGCATCGTGTCATTGGCGGCTATGACATCAGCTGTATCACCGCGATCGAAACTCCGCAGGTCCTGGTCCAGGCGTTGAAATGGAAGTACACGGCCGATCACGAAGCCAAGGCGACTGAACTGGTGGCGCGCCAGACCGCCAAGATTCGCGGTGCCGTGCCGCAGCCGCACAGGGCCATGTTCGACGAGTTGCTGGCCGAGGCGCGCCTGATCAACCGGCTGCGCGACGAGCGCGGCTACTGGAGCGACCTGTGGGCATCGGGCCTCGCGCGGCGCGCGATGCTCGAAGCCGGGCGCCGGCTCATGGCCCAGGGCAAGGTCCAGCAGGCTGAACATCTGCTGGATGCGACCTGCACCGAAGTCAGCGCCTTGCTGACCGGAGGCGGGAAAACACCGGCACCCGATGCGTTGGAACTGCAGCAACGCCACCAGTACCGGGTCTCGGTTTCCGACAGTGTGGTACCACCTTGCCTGAACGGTCCGGCGGCACCACCGCCACCGGCTGAGTGGTTCCCGCAGAACACGCGACGCGTCATGCGCGCCACAGGCATTTTCATGGCGCACTTGTTCGCGGCCGGCACGGAAAAGAGCGACGCGAAGACGATTCGGGGCATCTCGGTGAGCTCCGGTGTGTACCAGGGACGGGCGCGCGTGATCGAAAATATGGACGACCTGAACCTGATCCAAAAAGGCGAAGTGCTGGTGACACGCTCCACGTCCGCCGCGTTCAACTATGTCTTGCCGCTGGTGGGCGCCATCATCACCGACCGCGGCGGGATCATGTCGCACGCCGCCATCGTGGCGCGGGAATTCGGTCTGCCGGGTGTGGTCGGCTGCAAGGTGGCCTGTGAATCGATCCCCGATGGCGCCATGGTGCGGGTCGACGCCGACAACGCGCAGGTGACGATACTTTCATGAAACGGCTGTTGGCGCTCGCGCTGGCAGACGACGAAGCGCTGTACGGCGGCAAGTCGGTTCAGCTCGGGGCCTGCCTGCGTCGCGGCTTGCCGGTTCCACCCGGCTGGGCCGTGTCGGTGGAATTCGTCGATGCGATCGTGCACGGCGAGGCTTCGGCACTGGCGCAGCTCGCATCATTGCTGCAGGGTCAGTCCGAGCCGTTCGCCGTGCGCTCGTCGGCAGTCGGCGAGGACGCGGTCGGAGCCAGTTTTGCCGGCCAGCACCTGACTGAACTCAATCGCAGTGGTTTGACCGCGATCGTCGACGCCGTCGGGACGATCTGGAACTCGGGTCGTTCCGCCAGCGCCAGCGCATACCGGGAGCGGCTGGGCCTGCTCGGCCCCGCCCGGATGGCCGTGACTTTGCAGAAGATGGTTTTCCCCGACTGCGCCGGTGTCATGTTCACCCGCCATCCGGTGACGTCAGCCGACGAGATCGTGATCGAGGCGACCTGGGGTCTGGGCGAAGCGATCGTCGAAGGGCTGGTCGACCCCGACCGGTTCCGGCTGTCGAAACAAGGCCAGTTGCTGGAAACACAGGCTGGAATCAAGGACATCTGCATTCACGCGTTGCCGGACGGCGGCATCGAGCAACGGCCGGTGCAAGACGCGGCACGCGTCCACGACGTCTGCCTCGACGCTGCGCAGTTGTCACAGCTGGCAGGACTCGCAACCCTGTGCGAACAACACTTCGGCGCGGGACGGGACATCGAATGGGGCATCGAAAACAATACCCTGTTCCTGTTGCAGTGCCGGGCCATCACATCGGGCAAAACTTCTTGACAGCTTCGCATTACGCGCCGGTCCGGCTGCTGGGACTGGCGTTGTCCGCCATGTTGATCCCGCTGGGGTCCACGATGATCGCGGTGGCATTGCCATCGATCGGGACCGAGTTCGCCCGCGCGCCGAGCGAACTGACGCAATGGCTGGTCAACAGCTACCTGCTGATCAGCATCATCGCGCTGGGGCCCTGCGGCAAGATCGGCGATCACTGGGGGTATCGGCGCACCTTGCGCCTGGGGCAGTGGGTATTCGGCCTGGGCTGTCTGCTGCCCGTGTTGTTGCCGCATTTCCATGCGCTCGTCGCCAGCCGGATGCTGATGGCGCTGGGTGGCGCGTTGATGGTCCCCACCGTGATGGCGGTCATCAAGACCACGGCGCCACCGGCCATGCACCAGCGTATCTTCGGCTACTTCGGTGCCATGATGAGCCTGGCTGCGGCATTGGGTCCGTCCCTGGGTGGGCTGCTGGTGCAACAGTTCGGCTGGGTTTCCATTTTTCTGATGAACCTGCCGCCGCTGTTGTTGTCCGTGGTGTTCTCGATTGGTTTTTTCGCTGCAGACGGCCCGTCAAAGCCAAACGCCGGGTTGCGCTTCGACTGGCTCGGCAGCCTGCTGCTGGCAAGTAGCCTGGTCTTGCTGACACTGGGCATGAAGGGCCCCTCGGCCTTGCTGATACCGGCGTTGGTCGCCTTGGCCATCTTTGTCTGGTGGCAGCGGCACACCCCGCAACCGCTGATCGATCCGAAACTGTTCGCCCATCGGGCATTCGCTGCCGGCTGTGCCATCGTCGCACTGCAGAACCTCGGCATGTATGCATTGCTGTTCCAGTTGCCGTACCTGCTCAAGCTGCTGTACCAGTGGGGACCCGGCCAATCCGGGCCATTCATGACCACGTTCATGTTCAGCATGATGGCCGCGTCCGCGCTCGGCGGACGCCTGGTGGCCGAGCGGTATGGCGCGCGGGCCACCAGCGTGGCGGGCTCGCTGTTGTCGGTCATCGGCTTTTACTGGCTGTCCAGTCTCACCCCGGATATGTCGCAGCTGCATATCCTGGTTGCTCTGGTGCTGGGTGGCGCGGGTCTCGGGTTGGCCAACGCTCCGTCGCAAGCCGCCGCGATGGGCGCCGTGGACAACCGGCAAAGCGGTGTCGCGTCCGGTGTGCTGTCGACCTCCCGTTACATCGGCGGGGTCGCCGGCATCTCGATCCTGAGTCTGCTATTTGCGACACCCGCTGCGGCGGCATCGCTGGCCCAGTACCAGTTGGCGATCCAGATATTCGCCGCCTCGTTCCTGGCCGCCGCTGTGATCTCCTTGCGCCTGCCGGGCCCCTCCAAGGACACATGACCGCTGACGTAACAACGACTACCGGTTCAGCAGCAAGCGAAAGCGGACACCTCAAGACTTCCCCTGCTTGAGGGCCGTGACTTCAATCTCGATCTTCATCCGGGGATCGGCCAACCCCGCCGAAATCATCATCGCTGCCGGCCGGATGCTGCCGAAGTACTGGCGCAGCACAGGCCAGCAATGCGGGAAGTCGGCGCCTTGCGGCAGCACATAGGTCACCCGCACGACATCCTGCAGACCCGCGCCTGCCTGCTGCAGCGCCGCCTCGATGTTCTTCAGGCATTGTTCGGTCTGCGCCACAATGTCATCTGAAATGGTCATCGTGGCATAGTCGAATCCGGTGGTGCCGGAGACAAATACCCAGTCGCCCTGGACCACGGCGCGGCTGTAACCGATGTCTGCCTCAAACGTGGATCCGGAACTGATCAGGGTGCGGTTCATGGCTTGGTGGTATGCATCCGCTGCGTGCCATTCGCTAGGCTACTTCAATCGCGCAGCAACACCACATCGCCCACCCCGAAGCCCAGCGCGACCGAACTGCCGGCCGCGATCGGGTTGTCGGTATCGGACGAGGTGACGAACAGCTCGCCCAGCGCGCTGTGCACGATGTACTCCATCTGCTCTCCGACATAGGTGGCCTTTTGCACCGTGGCGTCCAGCGTGTTGGCGCTGCCGGCAGCCTGCAGCGAGACCCGGTTCGGACGCACCGCCACATGGCGCTGCGAAGCCGTGCCTTCGCAGGTGTTGGTTTGCAAGGTCAATCCCCCCAGTTTGACCATCGCTGGCCGGTCTTTCGATCCCGCAGACAGCACCTCG
This sequence comes from Burkholderiaceae bacterium, assembly GCA_039934375.1. Lineage (GTDB taxonomy): Bacteria > Pseudomonadota > Gammaproteobacteria > Burkholderiales > Burkholderiaceae_C > CAISIP01. The sequence goes on from JBDTMH010000140.1 coordinate 7,798, forward strand.
CACGGCAGCACGTTGGCCTCGCCGATGAAGTCGGCGACGAAACGGGTCTGCGGCAGGTCGTGCAGTTCCCGTGGCGTGCCGGTCTGCGCGATGACGGCGTTGTTCATCACGACGATGGTGTCGGATACGGCCAGGGCCTCTTCCTGGTCGTGCGTGACGTACACGACCGTCAGGCCCAGCGACAGTTGCAGGTCACGGATCTCCTGGCGCACGTAGCGGCGCAGCTTGGCGTCGAGGTTGGACAGGGGCTCGTCGAACAGCAACACCCGCGGCTCGAGCACGATGGCGCGGGCCACCGCCACCCGTTGCTGCTGACCGCCGGAGAGTTCGTTTGGATAACGCGCGGCGAGTTTGTCCAGGCCGAGTTGCTTGAGCACGTCGTTGGCCTTGGGAACAATCGCCGCCTTTGCAAACCCGGACATCTTCAGCCCGTAACTGACGTTCTCCATCACCGTCATGTGGGGGAACAGCGCATACGACTGGAACACCATCGACACGTCACGCGCGGTCGCGGGCAGTTTGGTGACGTCATCGTCACCGATAAGGATGCGACCGCTGGTGGCCATCTCCAGACCTGCGATCATGCGCAGCGTGGTGGTCTTGCCGCAGCCGGATGGCCCGAGCAGCGTCACCAGCTTGCCGGCCGGAAAGTCGAGCGTGACCTGATCGACCGCAGCGACTGCGCTGTTGCCATAACGTTTGGTGACCTTGTCAAAGATCACCCGGGCCGGGCCCTTGCTCGTGCCGTTGCTCAAAGGGGAATTCATGCGCCTCCTGCCATCATCGATGTTTCCTGTTGGCCGTCACGCCGGCCGAGCTTGCGCTGGCCGACCAGCCACTGGAAGATGCCGATCGCCACCAGCATGACGACGATCAGCACCGTCGAATATGCAATCGCCACGCCATATTCATTGTTCTCGACCCGCCCGATGATGTAGCTGGTGGCCATGTCGTGGCGCGCGCTGACCAGGAAGATCACCGCGCTGATGGCCGTCATGCTGCGCACGAAGCTGTACACCAGCGCCGACAGGATTGCCGGGCGGATCAGCGGCAACGTGATGCGCCGGAAGGTGGTCCAGGAGTTGGCGCCCAGCGTCAGCGAGGCCTCGTCCAGGCTCTTGTCGATCTGCGACAGAGAGGCAATGCCCGAACGCACGCCGACCGGCATGTTGCGGAACACGAAGCAGATCACCAGGATCGCGGCAGTGCCGGTGAGCTCGATCGGCGGCACGTTGAACGCGATGATGTAGCTCACACCGATCACGGTTCCGGGGATCGCAAAGCTCAGCATGGTGCCGAACTCGAACGCCTGCTTGCCGCGGAAGTTCTGCCGCGTCAGCAGCCAGGCAGTGATCAGCCCCAGCGCCGCCGTCAGCGGTGCGGAAATGGTGGCGATCTGGATCGTGGTCCAGAAGCTGTTCCAGGCCGAGCCCTGCCAGCGCAGACCGAACTCGCCATACGCCACCGAGAAAGCCTGCACATAGTGCTTGATCGTCAGCGTATGGTCCAGGCCCCACAACTGCACGAAGCTGCCATAGACGATCATCAGGTAGACAACGATGGTGAAAACGCCCCAGACCGCCGTCACCACGGTGATTGGCCAGGCGATGCGCCGCGGTAGCGGTGGATGCATGCCGCCATCGCCCTTGCCGCTGACCGAGGTATACGAACGTCGACCCAACCAGCGTTGCTGCAGGTAAAACGCACCGACCGTGTAAAGCAGCAGGATGATGGCCAGCACCGCAGCCTGGCTCTGGTCGTTCTGCGAACCGACGACAGAGAAGAAAATATCGGTCGACAACACGTTGAAGTTGCCACCCAGCACCAGCGGGTTGCCGAAATCGGCCATGCTTTCGATGAAACCAATCAGGAACGCATTGGCCAGCCCCGGTCGCATCAACGGCCAGGTCACCGACTTGAATGTCTCCCAGCGACCGGCACGCAGCGTCTGCGCCGCCTCCTCAAGCGACGGGGCGATGGCCTCCACCACGCCGATGAGCACCAGAAAGGCGATCGGCGTGAACGACAGCAGTTGCGCGATCAACACACCCGTGAACCCGTAGATCCAGCGTGAAGGCTCGACGCCAAGCTGAGCCGCAACAAACTGCGTCACATTGCCCGACAGGCCGAACAACAGGATGATGGCCAGACCGATGACGAATGGCGGCGTGATGATGGGAAGCAACGACAGCGACTTGAACGCCGCGCGAAACCGCACGCCGGTGCGTGTGAGCACCAGCGCGAAGGCCAGTCCCAGCAGCGTGGACAGCAGCCCCACGGTCAGCGCCAGCACCAGCGAATTCCAGGCCACGCCGCAGGTGCTGCCGCCGGTCAGACAACCGAGCCGCCAGACCTTCGAATCCAGCAGACGCTCGAAGAACGGCGCCAGTGCCCAGGCGCCGTCGGCATCGTGGAACGGAATCGCCAGCATCTGGTACACCGGCAGCCCGATGAACAGCAAGGTGAGCGCGATGACCATACCCAGTGAGCCGGCCACGAACGAATCGCCGGCGACCAGTCCGCGCAGCGCCAGGCCACGCGTGAGCAGCAGCAGAAAGCCGAATCCCGCCACCATGGCGCCATAACCCATGCCGAACTGACGCTGGTCGGTCTCGCCGAACCACTGGGCCAGCACCGGAACACTCCAGCCACGCAGGCCGAACAGGAAACCCTGCGCCAGCATGTAGACGATGCCGGCCAGCCCCAGCGCCACCAATGCGCCGCCACGCCGTGCCGGCGCCCAGTCCGACTGACCGACGATCAGCGCCAGCAGGCCCAGCACACCGGCCGGCAACAACCACAGGTTATGGCCTTGCAGCCACAGGAACAGTGCCGGCGCCGAATCGGCCGACATCGGGTAGCCCTTGAACAACCACCCGATGCTCCAGAAGCCATCCTGGATCGCATACCAGGGCAACAAGGCAAACGCCAGCACCACGCACAAGGCGATGCCGGCGGCCTGGCGATCCAGCCGATGTGTCTGCACGAACTAGGGGCGCCGACGCCGTGGGGTCGAATCAGCCAATCAGCGCGGCAGCGACCCGATCTCGTCGTCCCACTTCTTGAGCAGGCGCTTGCGCTCCGCCGACGAACCGTACTTGACGAAGTCGTAGTCGATCAGCTTGATCTTCTTCAGGTCTGGCGCCTTGGGCGACGTCTTCGCGGACTTGTTGGAGGGCACCTGGAACGACTTGACCTCCTGGGCCTTGCTCTGGAAATCGGCGCCCAGCGCAAAGTCGTAGAACTTCTTGGCATTGTCCAGGTTGCGCGCACCCTTGATGATGCTCATTGAGCCGATTTCATAACCTGTCCCTTCGCACGGGATCACCGTCTTGACCGGAAAGCCGGCATCGGCCACGGCAACCGAATCGTGGGCGAACACAATCCCGATCACCGTCTCGCCCGCACCAGCCGCCTTGATCGGCGCGGAGCCCGACTTGGTGTATTGGTTGATGTTGGCGTTCAGCGCCTTGAGGTATTTGAATGCCTCGTCCTCGCCGAACAATTGGATCAGTGTGGCCAGCATGGTGTAGGACGTGCCCGACGAGTTCGGGTTGGCCACTTGCACCTTGCCCTTGTACACCGGTTTGATCAG
>JBDTMH010000141.1:0-11326 GCA_039934375.1 Burkholderiaceae bacterium
CTCGGGCCGAGCAGTGTGACCAGATTGCCAGGTTCCACCGTCAGCGAGACGTCATGAACCGCTTTGGCGCCAGTCGCGTAGCTCTTGGTGACCGAGCGCAGCTCGATACGCGCCGCGGTCATGGCCGACCGACTGCAGACATCCACTGCATTGTGACAATTTCGGTGCAACCGAAAACGTCAATGCAGGTTGTCTTCAATGAGTTTCTTGATCTTGCCGGTATTGGCACCAATCCACTTGTAGTCGACCTTGTAGAAGCGCTGGACCGCCTCGCTCGCAGTGAAGTCATATCCTTTGAGTCCTGGAATTTCGCCTTTGCGTGCGTCCACCTTGACACGCGCATTTGCCGGTGTCAGGTACGCTGCGTCGAATGCCGCCGCTTGTGCCTGTTCACCCAGTGACAGGTTGATCAAGCCGGCGACGGCCTGACGCTGTGCCGGAGTATTTCCGCTCACCGACACGAGCTGATAGGTATTCAAGACCGCACCTTCCGCCGGCAACGACATGCCAAGCTTCATGCCAGCCCTTGCGTCTCGCACGGTGGTGCTGAGAAAGTCAGGGGCGGCCCAAATCTCGCCACGGTGCATCGCCTGATGCAGTTCGGCCACAGACGTGATCCACATGCCAATGTTGTCCTTGGCCTTTTTCCACTGTTCGATTCCCTTTTCGATTTCTGTGCTGCCGCCCCCTGCGGCAACCGCCGCCATAGCGTAGGCATCGAAATAGGCAGGCCACATTGCCACCTTGCCCTTGAGCGACGGGCTGTACAAGTCTTTCCAACTGTCTATGCCGTTGGGGAGCTTTTCCGGGTTGTACGAAATGCCAAACCCGTTGAAAACCCAGGGGATGCCAGCATCGTTACGCAACGCGACGGGAACCGTTTCCAAGTTCGGGACATCTTTTGACGTCAAGGGGTCCCAGAGCTTGCTGTTGACGCCTGCCCAAGACAAAGGGTCATTCATCATGCCGCCCTGGATGGAGCGCGATGAGGCCGGGCTGGCTAACAGCTGCGCGTAGGTCTGTGACGCCGGTCCTTGAAGCGGCGAAATGCTGACTTGCGGGTTGGCCTTGCTATAGGGATCGAAGACATGTTGCTTCATCAGCGCAAGGTAGCCAGGAAACAGGGCAAATGCCACATTCGTGGCAGCTTGTGCCTGTGCCACTGTCGAAGTACCGGCAACGGCACCGCACCCCATGGCGGCAATGACTTTTGAAAATGCCCTACGGTCCATTTGCACCTCCTATCGGAAGAATAGATTTCGCCGAATGTCCATTGGCACGACACCTTGATGCCAGAAATTCATGCGCCAGCATTTGGGGTGACCGCGCTTGCGCCGCATCTTAAGTCACTTATCTCGCATCACCTCTGAAGGCGCTCTAACGCCAGCAAGCCAGCGAAATACTCGCGAAATGCGGACTGCATGCCTGCGTCACTCATCGAGTCAACGGCGGGCAAACTGCCGCGCCGCATGCCCGATGTTGAAGCATGTGGCGCTGAAGTGGTTGCCTGTTCAGTTGGCCTTGGCAGTCAGATTGGCGATCTTTCCGACCGTACCATTCCAGGTCTTCACGCATTCGGCACCGCAACGGGCAGCCCAACGTGGCAGAACCTGGTTGACCAGCGCCTCACGCCGCAATTCGGCATCGCCGGCAGCGGGATTGACCAGCACCATGTTGGCGGGCGGACCTTCGGGACATGTGCCGCCGGTGTTGCAGGCCAGGCCAATGTCATTCTCACGTACGTTCTGGTCGAATACCGCCTTCTCCAGCCGTGCGTATTCGCTGACCAACGTCTTTTGCTGACTGGCGTCGAGCTTTCGCCAACTGTTGTTGTTGATGGCCGACATGCCGGCGCCCCAGTTGATTGGCAAGGCGTACAGGTACTTGGCACCGTCGTACCATTTCGCCTTGTAGCCGCCCAGGGTGCCGGTAATGGCGCAGTCGATTACGCCATTCTGCAGTGCTTGCTGCACTTCACCAAATGCCATGCTCACTCCGGAGCCACCAAAATAGCTGATGAAGTCAGCCTGCGATGCGCCCGAGGTGCGCACCTTGCGGCCCTTGAGGTCCGCCAGACTCTTGATCTCGGAACGACAAAACAACACCTGGGCCTGGAACGAGAACATGCCTAACAGCTTGACCTTGAACTGCTGGTCGTAGTAACGTTCGAGCGTCGGACGGAACGCCTGGGTGACCTCCCGAAACATTTGGATCGTCGGAGAGACACCGGCCAGGTCGGTGGCGTCATTGATGGCGGCATCGCCTGCGACGAAGCCAAGTTGGGTTGTGCCGACGTCGAATACGCCCTGGCTCAGCAACTTGAACACCTCGGGGCCCTTGAGGCCCATCTCGTTCCAGGGCTTGATGCTGGCGGTGATCGAGCCGCCAGTGGCGGCCGGAATGTCCTTGGTCCAGAACGGCGCCTCAAGTTCCTTGTATTGGGTAGTGATGCCAAGATTGCCCACTACCTGCAGGCTGACCTTCGGCGAGGTTTGCGCCTGGGCATTGCCCGCAAGACCAAGCATTAGTGCGAACGCACCCCAACATGTTTTGCATCCGAGTTTCATTGAAGTCTCCTAAGGTTCGAAAAAAGAGCCGTGTCAACCACGGCTGGCGGCGAAAGCGGAAGGTAACCAGAGTGCGAGATCAGGGATGGCGATCAGCGCGAGGATCATCAGGAACATCAGCACGACGTAGGGCAGGGCGCCGAGCACCACGTCCCGGAACGGACCGCTCTTACGTACCGACTGCACGACGAACAAGTTCATGCCGATAGGAGGCGTGATCAGTGCTGTCTCGATCAGGATTACGAACACCACACCGAACCATATCGGGCTGAATCCCAGTTGTTTGATGATCGGCACCACGATTGGCGTGGTTGCGATCATCAGCGTCAGTGACTCGACGAAGCAACCCAAGAAAATGTAAAGCACGATGATGGCCATCAGCACTGCGATCGGGCTCCAGCCCAACTGGCCGACCCATAATACGGCCGCGTCAGTCAGGCCCAATGTGGAAAGCACGAAATTGAGGAAATACGCGGCGATGACGATCGCCATTACCATTGCCGTGGTGCGCACCGTGCCTTCGAACGCGCGCAGTAGCAGTGGGACCGAAAGGCGTCTGCGCACGATCACAAGTACGAGCGAGCCCATCACGCCCAGCGCGGATGCTTCAGTCGCCGTGGCCAGCCCTGCATAGATCGATCCGACCACGAGCAAAAAAAGCAAAAGGGGTGGCACCAGGTGCACCAAGCCGCGCATTCGTTGACCCCACCGCGCGCGTTCCCCTTTTGGAGCCAGCGACGGGTTGAGCTTGCAGCGCAGGTAGACATAGAGCGAGAAAAGGCAGGCCATCATCAGACCAGGAATCAGGCCGGCCAGGTACAGGTCGCCCACTGCGGTATCGGACATGGCGCCGTACAGCACCATGTTGATGCTGGGGGGTATCAAGATGCCGAGCGTGCCACCAGCGGCAATAGATCCCAGGAACAGGCTGGGGTTGTACCCGAAGCGATCCATGTTGGGAATCGATACTGTTCCGATGGTGGCGGCGGTGGCGATGCTCGAACCCGAGGTGGCGGCGAACACGGCGGAGGCGGCGATATTAGTGTGCATCAGGCCACCAGGAATATGGCCGACCCAACGATCCAGGGCCTCGTACATGGCATCGGTGACGCCTGAGCGCAGCAGCAACTCGCCCATCATGATGAACATAGGCACCGCCACAAGGATGAAGTCAGCGCTCGAGGTCCAAGCGACTTCGCCCAAGCCGCGAATCAGCGGAAATGGCGAGAAGGCCGTAGCCAACGAAAAACCCAGCACGCCCAGCACGGCAGCTACGAACAGGCCGCTGCCTGCGAGAACCAACAGCAGTAAAAGGGTAGTGGCAATCATCAGCGTCGTTCCTTTCCAGTGCCCGCTTCGATCTCTTCTTCCAGCGAAGCCACACCGAGCATTGCGTGGGCTTCATCCGGTCGGTCGCTCAGGCATTGGACCAGGCCATAAATTGCGTACAGTGTCGATAACAACGCCAGCCAGGCCAGTCCGAACAACCACAGGGCCTGAGGCCAGACCAGTGGTAGGGCAAGCGAGGAGTTCGAGCGCGCGCCGCTTTGCCAGTTGCCGATGACAGTTTGTGCGCACCAATACAGTAAAGTCACGCTCACGACTGATAGCCCAACGTAGGCCCACACGTCGAGCCAAGGGCGCCATTTTTCCGGTAGCGCCGAATACAGCACCTCGATACGGATATGGGCGCGGGTCACCATTGCATAGGACATGCCCATCGCTACCGCGACCGCAAAGGCGTAGGTCGAGAGTTCGAAACTCTCGAAATAGGTCACCTTCCACAGCGCGCGAAAAACCACGTCCAGCGAAATCAGGCCGGCGCTGAGCAGCAAGGCCGCTCCGCCCAGCCAAGCCAGCCAGCGTGACGCTTTGGAACACCATTGAATCAAGGCCATCAAAACAATCTCCTCATGATCCGGTGCCTTTTTTGCGTCGTTTGGGATGTATTCGGCGTAGGCCGCACGGCCCACATCCATGCAAGCTAAGTGCCAGTCTGCCAGTCCAGCGTCTCGGGCAGCGCAAACACCGCCGGCGTCAACAATTGATTCTGCATGTCGCGAATGAACGGCATCACCTTGGGCACAAAGCTCTGCCATGCAGCGTCCTGCGCCAACTTGTGGCGCCTCCGCGCGCGTTCCTCGAAACTGACGTAGCCCCACAGGTGAATCACCTGGTTCAGCGTGCCAATCTCAGAGCTGTAATAGCCCAGCAGGCGCCCTAGAATCGGGCGCTCGATGGCAAGCCCTTCCTTCTCCATGCCATCCAGGAACGCGGCCAGTTTGCCAGCATGCAAGACATAAGTACGCATTTCAACGAGCATGGTCATGCACCTCAGGCCCACAACACCAGGCTGCGGTCTGGCATGCGTCCAATGAAGGAGCCTATGGATACACGACTGCCGCCCGGCTTAGCCGTACCAGGGGCGATTTCATGCGGATTTCGGGTGTTAAAGATCACCACGTCCCCAGCAGTCGGCCTATAGGTGAAGCAGGCTACACCCTCCGTCAGTTTGCGGTCCAGGCCATAACTTTTGGGGATCTCGTCAGCGGCGACGTCTGGATCCCAGGGATTGTTGTACACATTGGTATGGCCGCCCGACTGCAATTCCTCGGCGAAGAAGTTCCAGCCGATGTGGCCGTCGATAGCACCGATCGCGTAGTCGGGCGAGTTGATTGGTGCCCAATCCACATGCAGGTCGATCTTGTCGCAGGTCGAACGCACAATACCTGCGAAATAGGGTTTTCCGTCCTCGCTGGCAATGTCAACCGATGCATCCCAATGGGTGCGCAGCAGGTCGATGACGCGTTGCAACGGATTGAAATTTGCAGCGTCGAACACAGCCTGCACATCGGCCTGTGCCTGGATCACGTCGGCCAGGAACTCGGCCTTGGTCTTGGTCCAGCGGTATTGGTACTGCGCCAGTCCGATATAGCCGATCCGGTCGGACACGTTGTAGTACTGCATGCGGCCGTGCTTGGCTGCGGCGGCGAATGCGGTGCATTCGGCCGCAGTGGCAAACCCCGGTACCCGTATGGCTGGGATCTTGTTGTCCAGCAGCAAGGCCAAGTTTTCGGCGGTCAGCGTGTGCTCCACGCTATCGGTCCAGGTGCTCATGATGTCCATTCCGGTTAGTGGTTGATGTGCCATTGCGTGGCCCGAGGGACTACTCGCTGGTCCAAGTCTTGCGCGGTGGTGACTTGATCTCCAGTTGCTCGCAGTCTTCCAGCGCTTCGCTGAAATGTTCGACCCCACGCGGGTGTATCCACGATGTGCCGGCCTCGGCGATGAATTCTTCGCCGCCAATTACCAGCCTCAACCGCCCCTTGATCAGGTAGGCGACGGTCTCGTGGTCCATGTGTTTGTGCACTGGATCGATCAGGCCTTTTTCGCGCAGCACATGCAACATCAGGATCTCGTTGCCGACCATGGCGCGTCGCACCTCGACCTTGCCCTTGGGTTTGATGCCTTCGACAGATGCCAGCCGTTCCGGCGCAATGTTGTCGCGAGTCGTGAAATAGCCCTTGGTGGGCTCCATCGTGCGATTGTTGTCAGTCATGCAGATTCCTCTAAATCACTGTTGGAGGGCCGGTCAAGCAGTCTCGGGAAGCTTGATTTCGGGGCACATCAAATTCTTTTTGAAACCGGAGTGTAGCAGTCGGTTGTCGACAATTCAATTGCTTTTTAGAAAAAAATGCCCAATATACCCATTCAATGTATACAATGAATCGAAACAGCTAACGTAGAAAACTGGAGATTTCCATGTCCGATTGCCTTGGGTGGCGTCAAAAATTCGCGGTCCTGATCCCATCCACGAATACCAGCGTGCAACCCGAATTCGATGCCATGCGACCGCCCGGCGTGACCAACCACATCAGCCGCATTCGCATTCCCAACATTGCGCTGAACAATGACGAGGACTTCAATCGCCTGATCACTCTGATTGCCGCTGCTCAGGACGATGCGGTCGATGCAGTCATGTCGTGTGAGCCCGATCGTCTGGTCATGGGCATTTCGGCTGAGACGTTTTGGGACGGCCTGACGGCTAGCCGCACACTCAAGGCCCAACTGCACGAACGCACGGGGCTACCGGTGTCAATGGGGTCGGAGGCCTGTGACGCCGCGTTCCAGGCCCTGGGCATGAAGAAGATTGCGGTACTCACGCCTTATCAGCCAGTCGGCGATCGCAACGTGGCTCGTTTCTTCGAGGAGTCAGGGTTCGAGGTAAAGCGCATCAAAGGCCTGTGCTGCGAGAGTCCGGTGAAGATTGCCCATGTGTCCGAGGGTCAATTGCGAGACGCGTTGATGGAACTTGACGGCGACGACATCGACGGCCTGGTCCAGGTCGGCACCAATCTGGCCATGGCGCGTCTAGCCGGCGAGGCCGAAACCTGGTTAAGCAAACCCGTCGTCGCGATCAACACCGCGATCTACTGGCAGGCCTTGCGTTCGTCCGGAGTAGCCGACCGCATTAGTGGTTTCGGCAGCTTGCTCGAACGCCATTGAGCAAACTGTGATAGCCCATACCCGTAAACCCATGGAAACAGTCGCCTCGCGCATATTCGGTGCTATCAAGGAGCAGATCATCGATGGCCACTACGCGCCAGGCGCGCGTATCACCGAGCAAAACATTGCTGCCGAGTTCAGCAGTTCACGGACACCGGTGCGAGAGGCCATGCGGCAGCTGGTGGCCGATGGTTTCGCTGTGTTCAAGCCCAATAGTGGCACCGTGGTGCGACAGTGGACGTCCGAACAGATGCGCCAGATCTTCGACGTTCGCGTGCTGATCGAGACGGAGATAGCCGGGCATGCGGCGCTGCGCATGACCAACACCGATCTTGATGCGCTTGTGCAGTTGCAAGATGAAATCGAAGCGCAGGGTGCCGACGTCGGCGCAGACAACACCGCGCGTATTGGTCGTCTGAACCGGGATTTCCACAACCTCATGGCAAGCGCCAGTCAGAACGAACGGCTGGTCTCGATGCTCGCTGCGGCCATCGAGGTGCCGATCGTACAACAGACTTTTCGCCGCTACAACGCGATGCAGCTGGCGCGTAGTTTCGGCCATCATCGCGAGTTGATTGAAGCCTTCCGCGCACATGATGGCGCCTGGGCCAAGTGTGTGATGGGCAGCCATATTCATTCGGCCAAGCAATCCCTGATAGGAGCCACATCTCATGTCCACCATTGACACCCCATCCTTGCAAGCCAACTATGCAAATGGCGCCTTCGGCGGCAAGTTGGGCTTCGGCACCCGCCAGGCGCTGGTGATGATCGACTTTGCGCGCGCCTATTTCGAGTCAGCCTCGCCGTTGTTCGCCAACCGGCCGGAGGTCATTGCGCCTGCGCGCTCGTTGTTGCAGTGGGCGCGCGCGCGCAAGATGCTGGTTTGCCATACCCGAGTCGAATATCGTCCTGACGGGCTCGATGGGGGTGTCTTCTTTCGCAAGGTTCCGGCGCTCAAGGTGTTCTGCGCCGGCAATCCGCTCGGAGACGTCGTTCCGGAACTCGCTCCGACCGACGGTGAACCGGTTGTGACCAAGCAATACGCCAGCGCCTTCTTTGGTACCTCGTTGGCCAGTACCTTGCATGCGCAGGGGGTCGACTGCGTGCTGCTGGCTGGTATGAGCACCAGTGGGTGCATCCGTGCCAGTGGAGTTGACGCCATGCAACTCGGATTCATCCCGGTGGTTGTCTCCGATGCATGCGGCGACCGGCATCCAGAGCCCCATGCTGCGAACCTGTTCGACCTGAATGCGAAATACGCCGACGTCATGACGCTGGCGCAAGTCCAGTCTGGCATCGCCTGCTGAATTGCAACCCTACAACTCCGACCTATACCGACCATGGCACTCGAACACATTACTGTCCTCGACCTCACCCACATGTTGTCCGGCCCTTATGGCACGATGATGCTGGCCGATCTTGGTGCGCGCACCATCAAGGTCGAGCCGGTAGGCGGCGGCGAGGGAACCCGTCGCCTGCTGGAACACGACCCGGAGTATTCGCGCCAGGGCATGGGCGCCTATTTCCTCACGCTCAACCGCAACAAGCAAAGCGTGTGCATCGACCTAAAGAGCGAAGCCGGCCGCAAGGTGTTTCACGACCTGGTGCGGCACGCTGACGTGGTCTACGACAACTTCGGCGTCGGTGTAACCCAACGCCTGGGGATCGACCACGAGACCTTATCCAGGGTCAATCCGCGCATCATCACATGCTCGGTGACTGGGTTCGGAGAAACCGGGCCCGAGACCCGGCGCCCAGCCTTCGATCAGGTTGTGCAGGCCATGGGCGGTGGCATGTCGATCACCGGCAATGCCGAGACCGGACCGGTGCGCAGCGGCATCCCGATCGGCGACCTGGGCGGAGGCATATTCGGCACGATGGGTGTTCTGGCAGCGCTGGCAGAGCGCGAGCGCTCCGGCGTCGGTCAGCATGTCGATGTGTCAATGCTCGACGCTCAGATATCGATGCTCAACTACATGGCGACCATGTACTTGATGTCGGGCAACATTCCGGAAGGTGCCGGCAACGGGCACTTTGTCCATGTGCCGTACAACAGCTACCCGACGGCCGACGGGCACATCATCGTGGCGTGTATCGGCGACGCCTTCTTCGCGCGGTTTGCAGAGTTCATCGGCATCCCAGAATTGCTTTCTCCGGAATTTAACAGCCAGCCAGTCCGGTACGCCGCCAAGGCCCGGATCGATGCGCTGGTGGGTGAGAAGATGAAGACCCAGACCACTGCAAGTTGGCAGGAGCAACTGCTGGCCGCCCGAATTCCGTGTGGTCCCGTCAACGACTTTCGGCAAGCGCTGGACGATAGCCAGGTCCGTTCGCGTCACATGGTCGTTGATGTGCAGTTGCACAACGGCGAAACCGTTCAAATGCCGGGTAACCCGATCAAGTTGTCGGCAGCGCAAACGCGCCCCTTCACCCGTCCACCGAAGTTGGGCGAACACACGCAGGCTGTGCTGGGTGATCTCGTGGGATACGACTCGGACCGCTTGGCGCAGCTGATCGCCGAAGGTTCGATCGCGTGAACACCTTGTTTGAAGCCAATGCGATGGAACTGATTCATATTACAGACGTGTCTCCGCGCGACGGGTTGCAGAACCAGCCGAAGCATGTCGATACGCAGGTCAAGCTCGAATTGATTCGTCGGCTGGCATTGGCGGGCGTTCACAGCGTCGAGGTGACAAGTTTCGTCTCGCCCAAGGCGGTGCCGCAGATGTCCGATGCGGCTGATTTGCTTTCCCGTGTCATGGCGCAATTGCCCGGCTTGCGTGCGTCGGCCCTCGTACCCAACCTCAAGGGCTTGGAGCGCGCCTGCGCAGCCGGGGCGCAAGAAATCGCGGTGGTGCTGTCAGCCACTGAAACCATGAATCGGAAGAATATCAACATGGGTTTGTCGCAGGCGACCGAGGTCTGCGAGCAGACGCTCCAGGCGGCGAAGGCGCTCGGCCTGCAGACCCGGGCATATGTGGCAGTTGCATTCGAATGTCCATTTGAAGGTCCAACCTCTTTGGACACTGTGGTCGACCTGTCGCGGCGCATGCACGCCGCCGGTGCCGACGAGGTTGTCATTGCCGACACTATCGGTGCAGCGTCTCCCGGCATGGTGAGAGATCGCCTGCATGTGCTCACGCAAGCAGTCCCTGTGGGGCAACTGGCGGTGCATTTTCACGACACTCGCGGCATGGGCGTTGCCAACGCCTGGGCAGCACTGGAAGCCGGCATCCGTCGCTTCGACGCCAGTGCCGGTGGCATCGGCGGTTGTCCGTTTGCACCCGGTGCCGCCGGGAACCTGGCCACTGAAGACCTGGTTCTGATGTCAGAAAACAGCGGCTTTACCACCGGCATCGATATGCAGGCGTTGCTCAACGCAGTCGCATATGCCGAGGCGTCGTTGAGTCTACCGTTGGGTGGGCGCTCAACCCAGTGGCTGCGGCAGACCAACAAACGCGGACGGACAACTTCCGAATCCTGACCCTCAAACGCGGCCTGTTCCACGATGAAACAAAAGACCCTTGCGATGGCCGCCGAACGAGCCGATGGATTCGAAACGCGTGAAGCGCTCCAAGGTACATATCCCGTACACGCGCAGCGACTTGTTCACCGTTGCCCAAAAATTTTACCGATCGAGGAACACGCAGCATGAGCCGAACGCTTTACGACAAGATCTGGGACGAACATGTCGTTCACACCGAGGAGGACGGCACTGCGATGCTGTACATCGACCGCCATTTGGTGCACGAAGTCACCAGCCCGCAGGCTTATGAAGGATTGAGGAAGGCGGGCCGCAAGGTCTGGCGGGTCAGCTCGGTCGTCGCCACCGCCGACCACAACACCCCCACGACCGGTTGGGAGCTGGGTTACGACGGCATCGCCGACCCTATCAGCCGCGAACAGATCACCACGCTCGACACCAACATCGCGCAGTACGGTGCCGCGGCCTATTTCCCGTTCCTGTCCAAACGCCAGGGCATCGTGCATGTGATGGGACCTGAAAACGGTGCCACGTTGCCGGGTATGACGGTGGTCTGCGGTGATTCGCACACCTCGACACATGGCGCATTTGGTGCGCTGGCGCATGGCATAGGGACTAGCGAGGTCGAGCATGTGATGGCGACTCAGACCCTACTCGCGCGCAAAGCAAAGAACATGTTGGTGCGCGTGGAGGGCGTGTTGCCGCGCGGCTGCGTCGCCAAGGACATTGTGCTTGCGGTCATTGGCCGCATCGGCACCGCAGGCGGTAC
>JBDTMH010000142.1:0-11298 GCA_039934375.1 Burkholderiaceae bacterium
CGCCGGCGCCTTCGTGGAGCCGCAGACACTGGCGCGCGCGGCCGCCCTGGGCATGAAGGTCGAGACTTATCTGGATCGCAACGACGCCTATGGTTTTTTCGAGCCGCTGGGTGACCTGGTCTTCACCGGGCCGACCTTCACCAATGTGAACGACTTCCGGGCGATTCTGGTTTTGTAGTGGCGCGACCGCGCGCTCAGGTCGGATGCCCGAGCAAGGTCGACAGACGCTGTGCACTGGCTTGCAGCGCGGCCAGTGACTCGTCGGGTGTGGTCTTCTGATGCACCTGGTTGAGGTAGGCCATCGTCAGTGCGCCAACAACACCAGCGTGGTCGAATATCGGTACGCTGAGGTTGAGAATTCCATGCACCATGTTGCTGTTGCGGCGATCGAAACCCTTGCGGTGGATAGTCTGCACATTTGCCAGCGCGCCGTCGCGTTCGTCAATGCCCAACCCGGAGATGGCGCGTTCGCGGGCCTCCGGCTTCATGTGCGCCAGAATGACCAGGCCGGAACTGGTCTCGAGCAGCGGAAAGACGGCGCCCGACTTGACCGAGTAACAGGCCGGTCGCGGGCTGGGCGCCGACGCTAGCACCAGCACACTGGCGTCGTACAAGACGGCCAGGTGGCAGGACTGCTCGCATTGCAGGGCCAGGCTCTCCATGATCGGTAGCGCCTGGCGTACCAGTCGATTGGTGGGCGAGTTCTGGTGTGCTAGTTCGAACAGGCGAAGCGTCAGCGCATATCGGCTGGACTCCGGATCCTGCACGACATAGCCGCGCTTGCCCATGTACACGCCGATGCGATAGATCTCGCCCATCGAACGGTTCAGCGTGGTGGCCATTTCGTTCATGGTCAGGCCTTGTGGCGCGGCCGACAGCAACTCCAGTATGTCGAATGCCTTTTCGACCGCCGGCACGTCCGAGCGGGCGCCCGCATCGGCCTTTTTGAGCGCGGGTTTGCGAATTCGGGGCCTCGGATTCTTGTCGTTTGCGTCGATCTTGTCTGGTTTTGCCATCGCCTGCAGTACTCCTGGACCAGTGGAAAAGTGCATTATGACGACGCGGTGGTGTCGGGGCCCTGGTAGCGCATCGAGCCTGGCGTCTTTTCAGCGACCGCGAAGCACAGGGCCATCAGCTCGTTTTCCATCTGGTATCCCTGTTCGATATTGCCCGCCATGGCGCTGCGTACAGCCGCTTTCACCGACTGGGTTGCCACCGTCGAGTGTGCTGCAATGCGCTGGGCAATCGCGCGCGCCTGCGGCAATTCCTCGCCCGGCTGCACCAGGAATTCCACCAGCCCGATCCGATAGGCTTCCGTCGCGTCGATACGGTCGCCCGTGAGCAGCAACTTCATCGCCTGTCCGTAGCCCACGAGGCGCGTCAGATGCTGCGCGGCACCGCCGGCGCCGAGCCAGCCCAGCGCGACTTCTGGTGACGCGAACACGGTGTTGGTGGCGGCCACCCGGATATCGCAGGCCAGCGCAATCTCGTGCCCGCCGCCCAGCGCCCAGCCTTTGACCGCGGCGATCGTCGGCTTGCGCAAGGTGCGGATCGGGTGGATGTAGTCGACCCGGTTGCGCCAGGCCCAGAAGTCGGCGTAACCGTCGAGCGCCTGCGTGTCCGAACCGCTACAGAACGCGCGCTCGCCGGCGCCGCTCCACAACACCGCATGAATGGCATCGTCGCGATTGATCTGTTCGCAGAGGTCGCGGATCTGTACGTACATCGCCGGTGTCAGCGCATTGTGTTTTTCCGGGCGGTTCATCTGGATCTCTGCGACATGTCCGTCGCGTGTCATCGTCACTGTTCCGCTCATGGTGGGTCTCCTGGGTAATAGGGGTTGTCTGGCTGTGTCGCTTCGCCCCGTGCGGGGCTGCCATGCAAGTGGCCAACTTGTCGGTTATTAATTTTCATTCATGGAACTTACTTGTGTCAACGAAAATTAAGAGATATGATTCGTGAACTTGCCGCCGTCCCCTTGAGGCTGGCGTGCGATCTGCAATGGGCCCGACTTGACTTGGAGCATTCATGACCGACTCTTCAGAAGCGTCTGCGACCGAACCATTGCCATTGGCAGGTATCCGGGTGCTGGATTTCAGCCAGTATTTGGCTGGCCCGTCCTGTGCATTGCGCCTGGCGGATTTGGGCGCCGATGTGATCAAGGTCGAACGCGGCGATGGCGGTGACCAGTGCCGCAAGCTGGTGATTGCCAACCAGCGTTTCGGCGATGACAGCGTGCTATTTCACACCATCAACCGCAACAAGCGCAGCTTTGCCGCAGACCTCAAGAAGCCGCAGGACATGGCGCAGGTCCACCGGCTGATTGCCCAGTCGGACGTGATGATTCACAACTTCCGCCCCGGCGTCATGGAGCGCCTGGGCCTGTCGTGGGAGGCAGTGCGACAGATCAACCCGCGCGTGGTGTACGGTGCGGTCACCGGTTACGGCGTCGTGGGTCCGTGGCGCGACAAGCCGGGACAGGATTTGCTGGTGCAGTCGCTCAGCGGCATGGCCTGGCTTAGTGGCGACGCTGATCAGGGCCCGGTGCCCTCAGGCGTTCCGGCTGCCGACATCCTGACCGGCGCCCATTTGGCGCAGGGGATTCTGGCCGCGCTGGTGCGCCGGGCTGTGACGGGGCGCGGCGCCCGGGTCGATGTCAGTCTGATGGAGTCGTTGTTCGACTTGCAGTTCGAGATCTTCACCGCCTACCTGCGCGACGGCAAGGCACCGCAACGTGGCAAGGTCAACAGCGCCGGCGTGGTCAGTGCCGCGCCGTATGGCATCTACGCTACGAGCGACGGCTATTTGGCGATCGCGATGACACCGGTTGACCGGCTGGGACAACTGCTCGGATGCGAGTCTCTGCTCGCCTTCGATGATCCGCTCACTTGGTTCGCCCAGCGCGACACGATCAAGGCCTTGTTGCGCGACCACCTTGCCACGCAAACCACACAGCATTGGCTCGATCGACTGGAGCCAGCAGACGTCTGGTGCGCGCGCGTGCTGGACTGGCCGCAACTGGTCGAACATGACGCGTTCAAGGCGCTGGAGTTGACGCAGGAACTGCGATATGCGGACGGCCAGTCGCTGATGACCACACGTTGCCCGATCCGGGTCGACGGCCAGCGCATCACCGCAACGCGCGGTGCCCCATTGCTGGGCGAACACACCGACGAGATCCGCGCCGAATTCTCGCTGGTGCAGCCAGCCTGAGCCGGGGTTTGCGATGTTCGTGCAGGAGCATTTCTACGAGGACTATGTTGTCGGCACGCAGCGCCGCACGCTGGGCCGCACCATCACCGAGGCCGACATCGTGATCCATGCCGGCCAGACGGGTGACAACTTTCCGCACCACATGGATGCCCAGTGGTGCGCGACGCAGCCGTTCGGCCAACGTATAGCTCATGGCACGCTGGTGTTCAGCGTCGGGATCGGCATGACGGCCAGCACCATCAATCCGCGTGCGACGTCGTACGGCTACGACCGCCTGCGTTTCATCAAGCCGGTGTTCATTGGCGACACCTTGCAGGTGCAGGCCACGATCACAGCCAAGGAGGATCACCCTCGGCGTCCCGAATACGGCTTCGCGCGAGAGCGGGTCGACATGTTCAACCAGCACGGCGACCTTGTGCTGACCTGTGACCACCTGTATGTGGTCGAACGCCGCGGGCCCGCCGCGATTACACCCACCCCCAACTGACCAACACGAAGGAGACACCATGATTCAACTCCGGGGCATGACCTGGAACCACGCGCGGGGTTACGACCCATTGATCGCCGCGACAGCGCAGTTCAAACTGCAGCACCCCGACGTCGACATTACGTGGGACAAGCGCTCGCTGCAGGCATTTGGCGACTTTCCACTTGACCAACTGGTGGGCGACTATGACCTGCTGGTGATCGATCATCCGCATGTCGGCGATGCCAGTGCACAGGGTGTGCTGCTGGCGCTTGATGCGCCAGCGCACCAGGCGCAACTCGATGACATGGCGGCGCACAGCATCGGCGCCTCGCACCGAAGCTACATTTTCGAACAGCGCCAATGGGCGCTGGCCATCGACGCTGCGGCCCAGGTCGCGTGCCAGCGGCCCGATCTGCTGGTCGAGGTGCCCAGCCTCTGGGATGAGGTGGTTGCGCTGGCAGAGCAGGGGCGTGTCCTGTGGCCACTTAAACCGGTCGACGCGCAGGCGAGTTTTTTCACGCTGTGTGCCAACATTGGTCAGCCGGCAGCCACGACCACCGAGCGCCTGGTCGATCCCGCCGCGGGCCGCCTTGTGCTCCGAGCCATGCGTGCGGTGTCGCGCCATCTGCCGGCATCGTGTTTTGTTGACAGTCCGATTGACGTGCTGGAAAAGTTATCGGCCGAACAGGACCAGCATGCCTATTGCCCGCTGCTTTTCGGCTATACCAACTACAGCCGGGCGCAGTTCAAACCCCGGCTGATCAGCTTTGCCGATATCCCGGCGTTGGGCGATCAGGGACCCATCGGTTCGATGCTGGGCGGAACCGGCATCGCCGTCTCCTCACGTACCCGTCATCCCGAACTCGCGACTGACTTCAGCTACTGGTTGGCCAGCGGTGCCGTGCAGTCCTCGCTCTATGTGGAGCGCAACGGGCAGCCGGCCCATGCCGCGGCGTGGGACGATGACAAGGCCAATCAGTTGTGTGGTGACTTCTTTCGCAACACCCGCACCACCATGGACAAGAGCTGGTTGCGCCCGCGTTATCCGGGCTTCCTGACTCTGGCCGATCGTGGCGGCAATGCCATCAACGCCTTCGTGCGTGGCGATCTGGACGAGTCGGCGACGTTGGCCGAACTTGATGCGGCCTACCAGGACAGTCTGCTGCTGGCGACGACGGCAACACAGGGAAGTCAAAAATGAGTAAGAGTATCGATTTTCAAGGCGCCGTGGTGCTGATCACTGGCGGTTCGCGTGGCCTTGGGCTGGCCCAGGCTGCTGCGTTCAAGGCGACGGGCGCACAAGTGGCAATCACCGCGAGAGATCCGGACACGTTGGAGCAAGCGTGCGAGACGCTGGATGCCGCGCCAGGCTTGGCGGTGCGCGCCTATGCGCACGACATGCGCGACCATGCTGGCGTCGGTGCCCTGGTCGACCGCATTGAACAGGAGGTCGGTGCCATCCAAAGTTTGGTCAACAACGCTGGCGTGCATTTGAAGAAACCGGTATGGGATGTGGCGTTCGACGAGTGGAACAACGTTGTCGACATCAATCTGACTGGCGTCTTCACGATGACGCGCGAGGTGTTGCGCCACATGGTTCCGCGCAAGGCAGGCAGCATCGTCAACATATCTTCGATGGGCGGCTTGATGGCGTTGCCGTCGGCCACCGCGTATGTCACCACCAAAACCGCGCTGATCGGATTCACGCGCAGCGTGGCGGTCGACGCCGGTGCGCACAGCATCCGCTGCAATGCGGTCTGTCCGGGTTTTATCGACACCGAAATGACACGCAAAGTGCTGGCCGGGGACCCGGCGCGCAGCACCAAGATCCGCGGGCGCATTCCGATGCCGCGCCTGGGTCAGGGTGAGGACATTGCGAACGCCTGTGTGTTCCTGTGTTCGGAGATGGCGTCATATATCAACGGACAGTCGCTGGCAATCGACGGCGGCTACAGCATTGGTTTTTAAGGAGAATATTCATGGTTGATTCAACGAATTCCTACAAGGCACTGGTACTGCATGGCGCCAAGACAACGCAACTAGAGACGTTCACGCAATCGCCGTTGTTGCCCGGACAGGTGCGGGTCCGGCTAGGTGCTGCCGGCATCTGCGGTACCGATCTGCATTACTACAAGGACTATGGCAACGCCGGCTTTCTGCTGAAGAACCCGGTCACTTTGGGACACGAAGCTGCGGGAACGGTGGCCGAACTGGGCCCGGGCGTCGAAGGCCTTGCTGTGGGTGACAAGGTTGTCGTCAATCCCGTCATGAACTGCGGTGTGTGCCCCGCCTGCCGTCGCGGCCAGAGCAATCTGTGCGAGAAAAAGCGCTATCCGGGTTCGGCGACCACTTTTCCGCACGTACATGGCTTTTTTCGCGAACTGTTCGAGACCGAGGCACGATGCTGTTTCAAGGTTCCGGCCGACGCCGACCTGGCGCGCATGGCCTTCGTCGAGCCACTGGCTTGCTCCCTGCATGCAGTGGAGCAGGCGGGCGTGATTGCCGGGCGCAAGGTGCTGGTCACCGGCGCCGGTCCGATCGGCACGCTCGCGGCGGCCGCAGCCAAGGCCTGCGGTGCCGGTGAACTCACCATCACCGACCTCAATGACGAGCCTCTGGTGGTGGCCCGAAAAATGGGTGCCGACCGCACCGTGAACGTCGCCCAGCAATCGCTGGACGAAGTGGTGGCCGAATCTGGCCTGTTCGACGTGGCCATCGAGGCTTCCGGTTCGCCACAGGCATTTGCCGCCTGCATCAAGGCCCTGCGCAAGGGCGGCACGCTGATTCAAGTCGGCATCCTGCCCGGCGCCGATGTGCCGGTGGCCGGCAATCAGATCATGCTCAAGGAGTTGACGATCAAGGGCTCGAACCAGTACACCGGCGAGTTCGAACGGGCCTTGCAGATGATCCAGGGTCGGCGTATCGACGTGATGCCGATGTTGACCTCGCAGTTCACGCTGGACCAGGCTGATGAGGCATTTGCACTGGCGGCGGATCGGCGCCGCGCGATGAAGGTGCAATTCATAGCCTGACGACGCACCATGGCCTGGCACGCCATGCCAGGTCATGGATCCTGGCCATGCGGCGCGCGGGATCCGGCCCGTCAATCAGCGTTGTCGTCCAAAAACTCAGAACGCAGGCTGGCGCCCTGCTCGCCAACGCGCGGCGCGCCACGCGCACTGGCGGGTCGCTGTCCATCGATCCGCAGCGGGCTGCGCGTGGTATGGACGGGGGTTCCGTCGCTGCGCCGAACTGTTTGCAACATCCCCAGTTCGGTGAAGGCCGGGTTTTGCAGCAGGCGTGGCCAGTCCAGCACCTCGGCACACCAGATGTCGTGGGGACGCAGTTGTTCCAGCCAGGTGGCCGTCGGTTTGCCCGCAAGGATGGCGGCAACTTCGCGTTTGATTGCGTCGCGTTGCTTGAACGCGTCGTCAACCGAAAAAGTTGCGAGGCCAGGCGCAGCCAGGGCATGCGCGAGTCTTGCCAACGGCATCATCGCCAGCGCGATATGGCCGTCGCGGGTCGGATAGATGCCGTAAGGTGCCGCCAGATAGGCATGTGCACCGCGAAAATCCGGTCGTTCCGGCAGCTTGTGGCCGTCGTTGAGATGCGTGGTCAATACCTCGAACTGCAGGTCGATCAGGGCTTCGAGCAGGCTGGTCTGCACCAGCGCGCCTTCACCGCTGATGCCACGGCGCACCAGGGCCGCGAGTATGCCTTCGGTCAGGATATGGCCAGCAAGCATGTCGGCCACCGGCAGGCCCATCGGAACCGGGCCGTCTTCGGCGCTGCCCGTGAGCCATGTCACGCCTGAGACCGACTGTGCCAGCAGGTCCTGTCCGGGGAAGTCGACCCAGGGTCCGGTCTCGCCATAACCGGATACGCTGGCATAAATCAGTCTTGGATTGATCTCTCGCAGTTCATCGTAGCCCAGCCCGAGTCGTTCGATCACGCCAGGGCGGAAGTTCTGTACCAGCACGTCGGCACGTAGGACCAGCTGGCGCAGCGACGCCAGGTCGGCCGCGTTCTTGAGGTCGAGCGCGATGCTTTCCTTGTTCCGGTTGATGGCGTGAAACAAGGTGGAGTCACCCGCAATGTCGGTATCCGTCAGATACAGAGTGCGACAGATGTCGCCGGTGCCGGGACGTTCAACCTTGATGACGCGGGCGCCGAGGTCGGCCAGCCGCAGGGCCGCGGAAGGTCCGGACAGGAACTGGCTGAGGTCAAGCACCAGAAGTCCATCCAGTGGAGATTTTCGGGGTGACATTTGTCAGAGTCTGCGGGTAGCGATCAATCGATCGGACGAAGTGCGAAGCACGGGCAGGCGGGTGTCATTTGCCCATCAGCAGGTCGGGCAGCCAGGTCACCAGCGACGGCACGTAGGTGATCAGGCCGAGTACCGAAAACAAGGCGACGAAAAACGGCCACGCTTCCTTGGTGAAGGTTTCGATCTTGACGCGCAGGATTGAGCAGGAGGTGAACATGAGTGTGCCCACCGGCGGTGTGGCGCCGCCAATGGTCAGGTTGACGACCATCACCAGACCGAAGTGCAAGGGGTCTATGCCCAATTTGCTGATGGCCGGAACCAGGATCGGTGTCAGCAGGATCAAAGCGGCTGTGCCCTCGAGCAGCATGCCGATGAAAAGCAGCATCACGTTGATAAGCATCAGCAGTATCCAAGGTTCCTTGGTGATACCGATCAGCAGGGCGGCGCCCTTGGTCGGAATCTGTTCCCACGACATGTAGAAGCCGAACGCGCTGGCAGCGCAGATGATGAGCATCACCGTCGCCGTAGCCATCACCGCCTCGGTGATGATGGACGGGAACGCCGACAGTTTCAGTTCGCGGTGCCAGAACATGCCCACCAGTGTTGCGTACACCACGGTCATGCCGCCGGCTTCGGTAGGTGTGAATATGCCGTGCCGAATGCCGATCAGGATGAAAGCAATGATGGACAAGGCTCCCAGTGACTGTACGAAGGCGCGTCCCAGCTCGGCGCTCGACACCCGCTTGGTGCGGGCCGGAACGTAGCCGCGGCTTTTGGCAACGAGACGTACGGCGACCATCAGGGCGACGCACAGCATCAGACCCGGTACCACGCCGCCGATGAACAGCCGACCGATCGACACATCCGCCAGGAAACCGTAGATGATCAAACCGATGCCGGGCGGGATGATCGGCGTGATGACGGCGGCGCAGGCCGTCACGGCGGCGGCAAAGCCGGGCGCGTAGCCACGCCGAACCATCTCGGTGCCCAGCATCTTGGCCTGCATGGCAGCGTCGGCGTTGGCTGAAGCCGACAAGCCACCCATCAGCGTGGCGAGCACGATGTTGGCCTGTGCCAGGCCACCGACCGTATGCCCGACCAGCGCATCAGCCAGTCCGAGCAACCGGCGGGTGATGCCGGCATGGTTCATGATGGTGCCGGCGAAGATGAAAAAGGGTACCGCCAGCAGCGGGAAGGAGTCGGTTGCCGCAGCGAACTTCTGCACGAAGACGCTCATCGGCAGGCCGGCCGCGGTGAAGAAGAAGCTCAATGCGGCCATGCCAATGGCCAGCGCGATGGGTGCGTTCAGCGCGAACAGCGCGAACATCACGAATACCGGTAGTAAATGCATGGGGTACTCGGGTGGCGCCGTTAGGCTGTAAATGGAGGGGCTGGCAGTTCTTCGTCGCGCCAATGGCGCAGCAGGACGCTCAGGTAACGCAAGGCCATGCACAGGGAGCCGAGTCCCACCGACGCGTACAGCACCGATCGCGGCCAGCGCAGGATCGGCATTGGGTCGCCCATTGAAGCGATGCAGAACACGACGGACAGCCACACCAGATAGGTCAGAAACGCGAGCACCAGCAGGTCGACTGCGAGCGTCAGCAATCTGCGCGGAAAGCCGGGCAGCAGTCGCACCAGCATGTCGATGCTCATGTGCATTCCGCCATATTTGAAGGCCGCGGCCGAGCCCATGAATACCAGCCATGCAAATGACAGGCCCGCCATTTCAGCGGCCCAGGCTGCCGGCGTCTCGGTGACGTAGCGGGTGATGACGCCCCAGCAGACGCATGCGACCATGACCACCAGCGCAATGCCGCTGACCAGTTCCTCGAAGCGGTCCAGCAGGAATGCCGTTACACCGCGGTTGCTGATGCTCATGATCGTCTCCGGAGAAAAGCTCGGAACAGGCGACTGGCGCCGCGGGTCGGTCTGCGGCGCCAGTCGCCGCATGGTTACTTGCCGTTGATGATCTTCGCCACGGTCTCGTGCAGGCCTGGGCTCCACTTGGGAAACGCCTTGTAGACACTGGCCGTGGCCTTCTGGAATGCGGGAATGTCGACGTCCTCGACAAAGGTCACACCCGCCTTCTTGAACTGGTCCATGTAGCCGTTTTGCTTCTCGATCGTCAGTTTGGTCATGTAGGCGCCGGCTTTCTCACCCTCTTCCAGCAACATCTTCTGAACGTCGGCTGGCAGGCGTTTGAAGTAGCCAGTGTTGATGATGAAGTAGTTGAACGCAGTGAAGTGGCCGGTCATCGAGATGATCTTGCGGGTTTCATACAACTTGGAACCCCACAAGGAGCCCAATGGCGCCTCGGCACCGGCGACCACGTTCTGCTGAAGGGCGCTGTAGACCTCCGACCATTGCACGGTGGCAGGGCGCGCCCCCATGGCCTTGAAGGTCTCGACGAACACCGTGTTGGGAGGAACCCGGATCGTCATGCCCGCAATGTCCTCCGGCTTGCGGATCGCCTTGTCGGCAATGATTTCGCGCTGACCGAAGAAGCCGTTCTTGACGATCAGCTGGATGTTCGACTTTTCGAGTTGTTGTTCGATGGACTTGAACCAGTCCGATTTGATGATCCGGGTCTGGTCTTCCGGCGTGCGGTACAGGTAGGGGCCGGCCAGCACGCCAATGTCGGGTACGAAGTCGGACAGGTAGCCGGCGTCGGTGATGGTCATCAGGTTGGCACCCTGGCGCATCATTTCATTGACATCCTTTTCCGATCCCAGTTGCTGGTTGGGGAAGATCTCCAGCTTGACCCGACCCTTGCTGCGCTCCGCCAGATTTTTGGCAAGGTATTCGGCTGCCAGGTGGGTGGGTTCTGATGTGGACAGCGAGTGCGCCAGCCGGATCGTGATTTCCTGTGCGGCGACTGGCATGGCCATCGCCGCGGCCAGCGCCAGTGTGGCGCCAATTCGAAGTTTCATGAATGTCTCCTGATGCATGGGTTGCGGACCGTCCACGTCCGGAAAAAAAGGACTTCAGGCCTTGACCTCGATGGTTTGCGCCGCGCCGTCGCGGTTACTGGTTAGCTGGCGAGGCCGGCCTATTCCTGCCGATCCTGACCGACTTACGTCGTCGTTCAATCCCGATAACTTAATTCTGCATATAAAAGTTACTTCCGTCAATGAGAATTATTGAATACTCGGGTAATCCCTTAGAGTCCATTGTGTTCGTCAAGCATTTGTCGGCCTGGCCGAAATTTTTGTTCAGTGCCAACGGTTAAGAGCCAATGCCGGTTGCACATCTGATGCCCCATGTTTGATGTTGCTCAAAGTCAATATTGAAAATTCGCGGCACATTGGGTGCCATGTTGCCAACCACCTTGCTCCATCTCCCGGCC
>JBDTMH010000143.1:0-11288 GCA_039934375.1 Burkholderiaceae bacterium
GGTGTGCGCGAGAACGCAAAATGTGTGTCGATGAAATCCTTGGGCAGGCTCTGCAATGGACCGAAATACGGCAGTTCCTCCTTGCTGCGTGCGCCGAAGAACAGCAATAGTTTGCCCGCCTCGAATTTGCCCGAGGCACGCATGCGCCGGCGCCATTCGGTCATGGCCCGCATCGGTGCACTGCCGGTGCCGGTGCAGATCATCACGATGTTGCTGCGCGGATGGTTTGGCATCAGGAAACTGGCACCGAACGGACCAATCACCTCAACCTTGTCCCCCACCTTGAGGTCGCACATGTAATTGGACGCAATGCCGCGCACCGGGTTGCCCGCGTAGTCCAGCAGCACCCGCTTGATCGTCAGCGACAGGTTGTTGTAGCCCGGGCGTTCACCATTGCGCGGGCTGGCCACCGAATACTGGCGTGCATGGTGCACGCGTCCGCTGGCGTCCAGGCCTGGGGGCAAAACGCCGATCGACTGGCCCTCGAGCACCGGGAACGGCATCGAGCCGAAATCAAGCACGATATGGTGGGTATCGTATTCGCGGCCGACCTCGGTCACCCGTACATTGCCAGTCACCGTCGCGGTGATGGTCTTGTGCGTCGCCTTGGGACCGTACAGGTTGGTGAACGGATGGGCCGCCGACCATGGCGGCAAAGTGGCGCCATACTGCGCGCTGCTGAAGCTGCCCGTAACCGCCAGGTTGTCCTGCGTGCTCGGCTCTGGCGCTGCGTCCATCACAGCGGCATCAACGCCTTGCGCCTCCAGTTCTTCGGCACTGAGCTCGATCGGCAACGCGTCCCAGCCCAGCTGCGCCTCGACCGCATACGCCTTGGCACGGGGCATCACACGCCAGTTGTCGATCGACCCCGTCGGGCATGGCGATATGCAGTCCATGCAAAGATTGCATTTGTCCGCATCCACCACGTAGTTGCGATCGTCGTGCGTGATCGCACCCACCGGGCAGGTCGCCTCGCAGGTATTGCACCGGATACAGATCTCCGGATCAATCAGATGCTGCTTGATCACCGTCGCGTCAGACGCCCCCATGTAACCCCCTTGAGAAAAGTACGCACACCAGGCGGCAAGATGAACCGCACCTCCAGGTGCCGGTTCCATCTGGCCGACGTATTGCGGCGGCAAAGCCGTCCGCAAACCGCTAGTTGAATCGAACGTACTCGAAGTCCACCGGCTGGCGATTGACACCCATGACCGGCGGTGCGATCCAGTTCGCAAACTTGCCCGGCTCGACTACACGGCCCATCAAGCTGGCGACATAGGCCCGATCTTCGCCGCTGGGCAACCACTTGTCGACATTGGCGTTCCATTCGGCATCCGACACGACACGGCCATCTGGCGACACCTTGACGCCAGACAGCGCACCGATGTTGCGGTGAAAAGCCTTGTGCGGCACGCTCAGCCGGTTCGGAATGCCGGCCTTCTCCAGCACCTTGTTCCAGCGGTTGACACCGGCCACCGAGTCCTTGATGTAGTCGTCGCGCAGCACTTCGTTGAGCGCGTTGAGCATCGGCACTTCCTTCTCGACCAGTTGTCCGCCCTTGGCTTCGAGCACCTTGTAGGTCTGGCCCTTGAGCACATGGTCGTCGGCGCGTTTACCTTCCTCATAGCGACCCTTCAAGCCCGAGCTGTAGAAGATGGCGGCATTGCTGGACTCGTCGGCACCGAACAGGTCAATCGTGACGCTGAAGTGAAAGTTGATATAGCGCTGCAGCGTCGGCAGATCGATCACACCGGCGCTGCGCAACTTGCCCGCGTCGTCGGTCTTTAGTTCGTTCATCGCCGCGGCGGTGCGCTGGATCACGCGAGAAATACCAGCCTCGCCAACGAACATGTGGTGCGCCTCCTCGGTCAGCATGAACTTGGTGGTGCGTGCCAGCGGATCGAATGCACTCTCGGCCAATGCACAGAGCTGGAACTTGCCGTCGCGGTCGGTGAAATAGGTGAACATGAAAAACGCCAGCCAGTCGGGCGTCTGCTCGTTGAACGCGCCCAGGATGCGCGGATTGTTTGCATCACCCGAACGCCGCTCGAGCAGCGCCTCGGCTTCTTCACGGCCATCGCGGCCGAAGTGCTTGTGCAGCAGGTAAACCATGGCCCACAGGTGACGCCCCTCCTCGACGTTGACCTGGAACAGGTTGCGCAGGTCGTACTGGCTCGGGCAGGTCAGACCCAGGTGGCGCTGCTGCTCGACCGATGCGGGCTCGGTGTCGCCCTGGGTCACGATGATGCGGCGCAAATTGGCGCGATGCTCACCGGGAACGTCCTGCCAGGCCTTCTCACCCTTGTGATCGCCGAAGTGGATGGTACGGTCGGCCTCGCCCGGGTTGAGGAAGATGCCCCAGCGGTAGTCGGGCATCTTCACATGGCCGAACTGGGCCCATCCTTGCGGGTCGACACTCACCGCGGTGCGCAGGTAGACGTCGAAATTGTTCGACCCGTCCGGACCCATGTCGCCCCACCAGTTCAAAAAGTGGGGTTGCCACTGCTCGAGCGCGCGCTGCAGCGTGCGGTCGTCCTGCAGGTTGACGTTGTTCGGAATCTTTTCGTTGTAGTTGATCGTTGACATGCTGTTCTCCGTAACGGACAGGGGTGGAGAGTGTTCGGTTGCGGCGCGCCACCGGATTTCGCGCCACACAACGCGGATGGGTTCAGGGCGTCAGACGCGGGTCCAGTCGAATGCGGCTTTCTCGCCCGTGCCATAGACCTTGAGAGCACCTTTCTCGCCGACGGCATTCGGACGCTGAAAGATCCAGTTCTGCCACGCGGTAAGCCGGCCAAAGACGCGCGTGAACATGTTCTCGGGACCGTTGAAGCGCAGGTTGGCTTCCATGCCGGTCAGCGCATCCGGGCTCATCGCCACCCGCTCCTCGATCGCGATGCGCGTCTCGTCGGCCCAGTCCATATCGTCGGGCTTGCTGGTGACCAAGCCCAATGCAAACGCAACATCGGCGTCCAGCGGCTGGCCGACGTTGGCGCGTACCGCGTCCAGCGCCGGCTGCTCGTCGTAAAAACGGCGTTGCAGGCGGCTCTGGCCGGTAACCATCGGGAACAGGCCGAAGTTGGTTTCGCCAACCGTGATCTTGGGGGCCTTCGCTTCGTCATCGGGTAGCGCCAGCTGGTAGCTGCGGTCACACGCCAGCGCCAGCTCCAGCAGACTGCCGGCAAAACACGAACCGGATTCGATCAGTGCAAAAAGGCTGCGCGAGGAAACATCGAGGCGGCTGAAGGTGCGCCGCAGCAGCCCGATGGTCTCACGCACCAGCCAATGCTCCTGGTGCGCCAGCAGCACTGCATCCATCGCCAGCACCGCGGCGCTATCGCCTTCGGTGCGTATCAGCCAGACGCCGATCTCCAGTTCGTTGGTGCGCATCGACAGGATTGCATCCTCCAGTTCGCGGCCCAGCGCCAGCGGATACCAGTCGGCACCAGCCGCCTCGATGCCGGCAATATCGGTTGGCTGCGTGCCGGTGGGCGCCTTGACCGTGAAGCTGGCGGTACGGCGCGCCCGGTCGATCGCGACCGACACATGGCGGTATTGCAATGCATCGGCCTGGGCCGTGCGCGCCAGCGGCTTGAGTTCGACACCCTTGGCGTCGGCAGGTCGGTCGCTGCGGGCTGCAAGTTCCAGGGCACGGGCCTGCACCTTCTCGGCAAACACAGTCGGCTTGGCAATGTCGTCGACCAGGCGCCAGTCCTTGGCCTTCTGGCCGCGCACGCCTTCGACACTGGTACAGAAGATGTCGGCCAGATCATGGCGCACATGGCGCTTGTCGGTGACCCGGGTCAAGCCACCGGTGCCCGGCAGCACGCCCAGCAGCGGCACCTCGGGCAGGCTGACGGCCGAAGCACGGTCGTCGACCAGGATGATCTCGTCGCAGGCCAGCGCAACTTCATAACCGCCGCCGGCACAGGCGCCGTTGACCGCGGCAAGGAATTTCAGGCCGCTGTATTTCGACGAATCCTCCAGCCCATTGCGGGTCTCGTTCGTGAATTTGCAGAAATTCACCTTCCACGCGTGGCTGGATACGCCGAGCATGAAAATGTTGGCGCCGGAGCAGAACACCTTTTCCTTGGCGCTGGTGAGCACCACGGTGCGCACCTCGGGATGCTCGAAGCGGATGCGGTTGACCGCGTCGCTCAGTTCGATGTCGACGCCGAGGTCGTAGCTGTTGAGCTTGAGTTTGTAACCCGGGCGCAGGCCCGCGTTTTCATCGAAATCGGCCGCGAGCGTGGCCACCGGCCCCTGAAACGAGAGTTTCCAATGCTGGTAACGCGACGGATGGGTCCGGTAGTCGACAGGCAGGTTCTGGGTCACGGGATGTTCCTCTGGAAAGTCTTGGAATGCATGAATGCCGTTGCAACGACAAGCATAATAATGCACTTTTTTGATGAACGTCAAGCAATTTATTGCATATTCATTGGAGACACGGCCGTTCGATTCATCGTGCCAGCGCGGTTCGCACCGTCGTACGCAACAGTGCGAAGGTTTCGGCCAATCCCTGCGCACTGGTATCAATCCGGAACTCCGCCTTGGAATAGAACGCGGCGCGCCCCGCCAGAATGCTCTTGAGGTCGGCCATCGCCTCGCGGCTGGCCGCCATCGGCCGCGTATCGCCCTGTGCCACGACTCGGCTCATGTGGTCATGCGGATCGGCCGACAACCAGAGCGTCGTGCAATGCGACAACAATTCGTTGAAGGTTGCTGGATCGGACACCAAGCCGCCGGGAATCGCGATCACGGCCTCCTGATGCAGTTGTATCGTCTCCTCCAGCGCCCGTCGCTCGTAACGGCGATAGGCGCTTTGCCCGTACAGCGCCTGGATCTCGGCCGAACTGCAGCCGGCGAACTGCTCGATCTCGCGGCTCAGTTCGATGAATGGAAAACCGAGGTCCTCGCCCAGCATCGCACCCAGCGTTGACTTGCCGGCGCCGCGCAGGCCGAGCAGCGCGATCCGCGCGCTTCGCCCTGTGCCTGCATTGCCGTTGGCCCCACCGGTTCCGAGAAGTTCGCCCACCGCCACGCGCACCCTACGCAAGGTCGGTTCGTCCCGACGCTCCAGCAGTTCGCGCAACATCAGCCACTCCGGCGACGAGGTCGTCACGTCACCGATGATTTCCGCGAGCGAACATTGCAAGGCCCCGGCGACCTGCAGCAACACCAGGATCGACGCGTTGCCGACACCGTATTCCAGATTGGCCAGGTGGCGCTCCGACACATCGGCCAACTGGGACAATGCCTTGCGTGTGATGCCGCGACTTGCGCGCAGGTTACGCAAGCGCGCACCGAGGGCCGACAGGAATGGATCCTTCTTGTCGTCCGCCGGTTCGCCAGCGTCGTGCAGCTGCGGCAATGCAGCTGCGCTTTGCGCCGGAACCATTAGAGAATCATGAAATATAGTGCTTGACATGGGGCTTGGTGCCACTTAGAGTTCTTGCACGCACAATACTGCATATCACGGGACAACGCAAGCAATCCCAAGTCCGATGGAGAAGTACCGATGACCAGCCTCGACACCCCTGCGCAGCCCCCGGGCGAGCGGTTCAACTTCGCCCAGCATCTGATCGAATGCAACGCCACACGTGCCGACAAGACCGCCTTCATTGACGATCAGCGCAGTCTGGGCTACGGCGAGCTTGCGCTGCGCTCGCGCCAGTTGGCGGCCGGCTTGCGCGGGCTTGGCGTTCGGCGCGAAGAACGGGTGCTGCTGCTGATGCACGACAGTGTCGATTGGCCGGTGGCTTTTCTGGGCGCCATGTATGCCGGCATCGTTCCGGTGGCGGTCAATACCTTGCTCACGGCGGACGACTACGCCTACATGCTCGAGCATTGCCGAGCGCAGGTGGTGCTGGTATCAGGCGCACTGCTGCCGGCGCTGACCGCCGCGTTGACCAAGGCCGACCATGAGGTGCAAAAGGTCATCGTCTCGCGTCCGGTGGCGCCGCTGCATCCGTCCGAAATCGAATTCGACACATTCCTCACGTCCCACGAAGCCATGACGCGACCCGCGGCCACCCATGCCGACGATCCCGGTTTCTGGCTGTATTCGTCGGGCTCGACCGGCCGCCCCAAGGGCACGGTGCATTCCCACGCCAATCCCTACTGGACGGTCGAACTGTATGGCAAGGCGGTATTGCAACTGACCGAACTAGACGTGTGCTTTTCCGCCGCCAAGCTGTTTTTCGCGTACGGACTGGGCAATGCGCTGACCTTTCCGATGAGTGTGGGCGCAACCACCATCCTGATGGCGGAACGCCCCACGCCCGATGCGACGTTCAGGCGCTGGACCGGCGCCACCGGCGAAGTCCGGCCGACCGCGTTCTTCGGCGCTCCGACGGGATTTGCCGGCATGCTGGCCTCGCCGGGACTGCCGGCGCGCGATGCGGTGGCGCTGCGCCTGGTCTCGTCCGCGGGAGAAGCGCTGCCGGCCGAGATCGGCGAGCGGTTCAAGGCCCATTTCGGTGTCGACATCGTCGACGGCATCGGCTCCACCGAGATGTTGCACATCTTCCTGTCAAATCGGCCCGAGAAGGTTCGTTACGGCACGACCGGCTGGCCGGTCGCGGGTTATGCCATTGAACTGCGCGGCGAAGATGGCGGCCCGATTGCCGACGGCGAACCCGGCGACCTGTATATCCAGGGACCTTCCGCCGCCATGATGTACTGGGGCAACCGCGCCAAGACCCGCGAGACCTTTCAGGGCGGCTGGACCAAGAGCGGCGACAAGTACGTGCGCAATACCGACGGCAGCTACACCTACAGTGGCCGCAGCGACGACATGCTCAAGGTCAGTGGTATCTACGTGAGCCCGTTCGAGGTCGAGGCGACGTTGGTGCAGCATCCATCCGTGCTGGAAGCCGCCGTCGTCGGCATCCAGGATGCCGACGGCCTGACCAAGACCAAGGCCTTCGTGGTACTCAAGGACGGCGCCCAGGCCAGCGAGGACGACCTCAAGACCTTCGTCAAGGACAAGCTGGCGCCATACAAATACCCGCGACTGATCGCCTTTGTCCCCGAACTACCCAAGACCGCGACAGGCAAGATACAGCGCTTCAAGTTGCGCGAGGCTGGCCACTGAGACACCGCAATGGGGCTGCGTGCCCGCACACCTGCGCGGCACCCAGATGCCCGTCACGGCACTTGCTCAGCGCCTGAACTCCCGATACAGCAGGTACAACCCACTGGCCACGACAATCGAAGCGCCACCGATCACCGTCACATCGGGCACATGGCCGAAGATCAGCCAGCCGAACAGTGTCATGTAGATGATCTGCTGGTACAGGAACGGGCCCAGCACTGCGGCCGACGCGTAGCGGTGGGCCTGCGTCACCATCAGGTGGCCCAGGCCGCCGAACGCGCCCATCGACAACACCAGGAACCAGCTGATGGCGTCCGGCGGCGGCGTCCAGTTCATGACACCCAGCGGGGTGAGCAGCGCTGCTGCGCCCAGCGCCGACCACAGCTGGGTAGTGGCCGGCAGTTCGGTCGCCGCCAGGCGCCGCGTCAGCATGTTGAACAAGGCGTACAACACGGCATTGATCAGCGACAGGATGATGGCCGGGTGAAAACCCTGGCCGCCCGGGCGCACGATCAGCAGCACCCCGGAAAACCCGACCAGGATCGCGATCCAGCGCCGCACATCGAGCCGCTCGCCCAGCAATTTGGCGCTGATTACCGCTATCAGGATCGGCACCGAGAACTGGATCGCGCCGGTCACATCCAGCGGCAGATATTGCAGCGCCCAGAAGTTCAGAGCGGTCATCACCGCCTGCATCAGCGCGCGCAGCATCTGCAATCGCGGCTGACCGGTGCGGTACAGGGCCCAGCCGTATTTCGGCGTCAACACCAGAATGCCCAGCAGCGAATGCGTGACGAAGCGCAGCCAGACCACCTGGAACACCGGCAACACCATCACCAGCCATTTGGCCGAGCTGTCGAGCGCGGCAAATGACAGCGTGGTGACGCTGACCATCACAATGCCGAGCTGGCGGTTGCGCGGGGTGTCCTGTTCGAGCATGCCGATGGTCAGATACGGGTCAGGGAACCCAGTCTGCCACCGGTGACGATCACAGTTTTGCTTCCACCCAGGCGCGTACGCTGGCCAACGCTTTCGGCAAGGCTTGCGCGTCGGTACCACCGGCCATCGCCATGTCGGGTTTGCCACCGCCCTTGCCCCCGACCTGGCTGGCAACATGGTTGACCAGCTCGCCGGCCTTGACCCGGCCCATGACATCTGCCGTCACACCTGCCGCGAGCTGCACCTTGGCACCGTCAACGACGGCCAGCACGATCACCGCCGACTTGAGCTTGTCCTTGAGCTTGTCCATACTCTCGCGCAAAGTCCTGGTGTCGGCGCCGTCCATGCGCACGGCCAGCAACTTGACGCCCTTGATGTCGATCGCCTGTTGCACCAGTTCGTCGCCCTGGCTGGACGCCAGCTTGCCCTTGAGCGCTGCGATTTCCTTCTCCAGTTGCTTGGCATGATCGATCATCTGGGTGATGCGACCATGCAGTTCGGCGATCGGCGCCTTGACCGCCGCCGCCGCCTGTGTGACTGTGGACTCGAGCTGCTGCAGGTAGACCAGCGCACCCTGCCCGGTCACCGCCTCGATACGCCGCACGCCGGCGGCCACACCGCTCTCAGCCACGATCTTGAACAGACCAATATCGCCCGTACGCTGTACGTGGGTGCCGCCACACAGTTCGGTGGTCGAGCCGATGTCGAGCACCCGCACGATGTCGCCGTACTTCTCGCCGAACAGCATCAACGCGCCGGTCTCGCGTGCTGCCTCGATCTCCATCAGGCGCACCTGGGTCGGCACGTTTTCCAGGATCTCGGCGTTGACCAACGTCTCGATTTCGTTAATCTGCGCATCGGTGACCGGTGCGTTGTGCGTGAAGTCGAACCGGGTGCGCTCGGCGTTGACCAGGCTGCCCTTTTGCTGCACGTGGGTGCCGAGCACCGCACGCAAGGCCTTGTGCATCAGGTGCGTGGACGAGTGGTTGCGCACCGTCGCGGCGCGGCTGCTTGCGTCGACATGCGCCGTCACCGCATCGCCGACCCGCAGCTTGCCGGAGCTCATGGTGCCATGGTGGCCAAACACGTCGCTCTTGATTTTCTGGGTATCGGCCACGGCGAACATCGCGGTGTCAGAAAAAATGGACCCCTGGTCGCCGACCTGCCCACCACTCTCGGAATAGAACGGCGTGCTGTCCAGCACCAGCACGCCCGATTGACCCGCTTGCAGTTCGGTCACGGCTGCACCGTCCAGGTACAAGGCGCTGATCTTGCTGTGCTCGGTCAGCCTGTCGTACCCGACGAAATCATTGCCTGCGCCGCCATATTCGAGCGCCTTGTCCATGCGAAACTTGCCAGCGGCGCGGGCCTGCGCCTTCTGCCGGTCCATGGCTGCGGCAAAGCCGGCCTCGTCAACCGTGAGGCCACGCTCGCGACAGACGTCGGCCGACAGGTCGAGCGGAAAGCCGAAGGTGTCGTGCAGCTTGAACGCCACGTCACCCGGCAATACCTTGACACCGCCGGCCAGCGCGTCGTCCAGAATGGCCATGCCGGTTTCCAGCGTCTCGAAGAAGCGCTCCTCCTCGGCTTTGAGCACCTCGGTGATACGCGCCTGCTGCTGCGCCATGCGCGGATAGGCCTCGCCCATCACGACCACCAGGTCGGCTACCAGCTTGTGGAAGAACGGTGTCTTGCGGCCCAGCTTGTAGCCGTGGCGGATGGCGCGGCGGATGATGCGCCGCTGCACGTAGCCGCGCCCTTCACTGGCGGGGATCACGCCGTCACTGACCAGGAAGGCGGTGGCGCGGATATGGTCGGCAATGACCTTGAGCGAGTTGTTCTGCAGATCGCTGCAGCCGGTCTCGCGTGCTGCTGCGGCGATCAGGGCCTGGAACAGGTCGATCTCGTAATTGCTGTGCTTGTGCTGCAGGATGGCTGCGAGCCGCTCCAGCCCCATGCCGGTGTCGACGCACGGCGCCGGCAATGTGACCAGGCTTCCGTCAGGCTGCATGTCGAACTGCATGAACACATGGTTCCATATCTCGATGAAGCGATCGCCGTCCTCGCCCGGGCTGCCCGGAGGGCCACCGGGAATATGCTCGCCGTGGTCATAGAAGATTTCCGAACAGGGGCCACAGGGCCCGGTGTCGGCCATCATCCAGAAGTTGTCCGAGGCATATTTCTTGCCCTTGTTATCGCCGATCCGGATCACCCGGTCCGGGCTCAGGCCGATTTCCTGGGTCCAGATGTCATAGGCTTCCTGGTCATCGATATAGACCGTCACCAGCAGGCGCTCGGGCGGCAACTTGTATACCTGGGTGAGCAATTCCCAGCCCCATTTCAGACTGTCGCGCTTGAAGTAGTCGCCAAAGCTCCAGTTGCCCAGCATCTCGAAGAAGGTGTGGTGGCGCGCGGTATAACCCACGTTCTCCAGGTCGTTGTGTTTGCCGCCGGCGCGAAGGCAGGCCTGCACCGACGCCGCGCGCACATAAGAGCGCTTGTCCGTGCCCAGGAAAACATCCTTGAACTGCACCATGCCCGAGTTGGTGAACATCAGCGTCGGATCGTTGCCCGGCACCAGTGGACTGGACGCCACCACGGTGTGACCCTTGGAGGCGAAGAAGTCCAGGAATATCTGGCGGATGTCAGCAACGGAAGCGGCGGTGGTGGTCATGAATATGGGGCGGGTGGCAGTGGCAGGACACACGCCACGAGTGTCGCGCGCTACCGTGCTGGCCGGGTTGGGAGGCCGCTGGATTTTACCTGCTCGGGCCTGGCCCCCACACTGCGCGGACAAGCACCGGGGAAAGGCTGGAACCATGCTCACCGCTGAACAGATGCGCCGCTACCACGACGTCGGGTTCATCGTTGTTCCCGGCGTGGTGGCGCCCGAGACCGTGGCGGCATTGCGCAGTGCCAGCGACCGCATCGTCGACGGCGCAGCGCTGGTCGACCCCGTTTCTGCTGCAATACCGCTGCGCCGACGCTTGGCCCCTGATCACGCCGCCGACCGACTGGAACCAGTGGTCGGCCGCGCTGGTGGCGGGTACCGAGCCCCTGACGCCAGGTACCAGTGCCGTTCCTGTGCGCTTGCCCTACCCGGCTGCCCGAAACCAGGGGTCAATCTGCGAATACCAGAGCGCCTTGCGCAACCGGTACTTCTGATCAGCCGGGTTTTGTCGCCACACCGTCCGCCGACTTTGCCGGTCGGTCAAAAAACCACAGCGCGACGACCAGCGCCAGCGCCATGACG
>JBDTMH010000144.1:0-11276 GCA_039934375.1 Burkholderiaceae bacterium
CCTCAAGTGCTTGTCACATAAGGACAAACTCGGCTTCAGGGGCGAGGAACTTCAGGCTAGAGTTCGTGTAGCGGTTGGAGGCGCTGGTGCCCACGGCCGAGGCTGCACTGTTGGACAACCGCTTCAAAGCGCTGAATTTCGCTGATCAGATGCCCCGCTTCGTGTCGGCATGAGTCCCACCATATTGAAAGTCGTACTTCCGCGTTCGCAGCATTTCGGTCGCACGGATTGCCAAGACGAACACTCGCAAAGGTAGTGCGGTTGCCAGGTCATCCGAACTGCAATCGGCCGTCGTGCACCTCTCTTTCAACCCGCCCCCGCTGCTCCTCCCACGACAGCGGCGTGTCGCTGGCCAGGTCGAACAGTGACACGGTGTCTGGCAGCGTCTCGTCCAGGATCGCCGCCCGAATCTCAGGTGCCAGGGTGGTCAGGTTGATCGTCCTGCTGTCGTAGCTTCGATCGACGTTTTCGGCCTTTGAGATCGCGATGACGTTGGCCACCTTGCCGCTCTCGATCTGGCGTAGCCACCGGTACCCGCGTGCGAGGGCCGCCTGAAGGGCTGTGGGCGCTGCGACCACGTTCAAACCGGTCCAGATACGCGGCGGCAGGGCTACCTGCTTTCGGCTGCTGAAGCGCCGGATTCGAATCGGGAATGGCACCGCTACCGCACCGTCGGTGGCGCGCAGAAACTGTGGACCGCCGGTGAAGGCCGCAAACTCCGGGTTGCGGTTAGTGCTTTTTGGCAAAGCCTATTTATGCCCGCCGCCATTACCACCACCATTACCACCACCATTACCACCACCATTACCACCACCATTACCGCCGCCCAGGCCGCCACCAATGCCCTGTGCGTGAGACTTGCCGGCATCAGCCAAGCTGACAGACGAACCAGTCGCGTGACGGCCCTGTGCTGCTTTTGACGATGCGTTCTTGGTCTTGGACGAACTAACAACCTGTCCCAGGTTCACGTCGAGAGCATGGGCAATTTGGCCCCAACCCAGGCCGCTGGCGCGCATGTCCATGACCTTGTCAAGCGAAGTCAGGAAATCCTTGGAGGTTGAGGTCGGGCTCATCTGAGATTTGGCCAGCGACATGGCAATATTTATGTTGCCGTAGCCCATCGTTCCGCCCGTACCGGAAACGGTGACACCACTAACGGTGACATCTTTGCCAGCGCGCATTCCCTCGACTACCGTCTTGGCATCATCCTTGGAGCCAACCGATGCGCCGAAGGTTTCAGCCAGCCGGCCACCAGTGACGCTCTGGCTACTTGCTGTGGTGTTGGTGCTGGTAGTCGTTGTTGTTTGCGCCTGCGTCGCAAGCGGTAGCGCAACCCCACATGCCGCAAGCGCCGCGATGGCCAGAATGGTTTTACGATTGAACATGGTGAGTCCCTTTTCAAAGTTTAAATGTGTCAGCGTTTGCAACCGACCTGAGCCCATGCGGGGTGGCGCCAGAAGCTGAGGCAATGATGGGCCCTATCTACAGCACGGCCCAGGACCGAATCCACATCAAGCCACCTATTTCACAAAGATGTGTTAGAAATCGTTGCCCGGGCCGGTACAGCAAAAGACCGTTTTCAAACGGCACGCTGCGTTCTCAGGCCATGACGCCGATAGTACCCGCCACCGCTGCTTCTCCCACGACAACGGCGTGTCCCTCGCCAGGTCGAACAGTGACACGGTGTCCGGCAGAGTCTCATCCAGGATTGCTGCCTGCATCTCCGGTGCCAAGGTGGTCAGGTTCACCATCCGGCTGGTTTAGCTGCGGTCGCCGTTCCCTGCTTTGGCGATGGCCGAAATGTTGGTCGCCTTGCCACTCTCGATCTGGCGCATATACCGATGGCCGCGCGCGAGGGCCATCTGCTGGGCCGGGGGCGCGGCCGCGGCGCTCAAATCGGTCGAAATGCCCTGCGGCACCAGCACTGCTTGCGCCCGCCGAAGCGCCGGATCCGGATCGGGATGGACACCGTCACAGCGCCGTCGGTTGCGCGCAGCAGCAACGGGTCCCCGATGAAGTCGATCGTGTTGGTCCGCAT
Source organism: Burkholderiaceae bacterium (assembly GCA_039934375.1). Taxonomy (GTDB): domain Bacteria; phylum Pseudomonadota; class Gammaproteobacteria; order Burkholderiales; family Burkholderiaceae_C; genus CAISIP01. The sequence continues at coordinate 2,039 of JBDTMH010000144.1, forward strand.
GTCGTTGCCGCTTCCACCACCGGTTTCGCGCGCGACCTGCCCGGATCCCGAATCACGTCCAGCGCCAGGTTCTCGACGCCGTTGGGGCGAAGCTTCACCTGCAACTCGTTGGGCGCCACGATGATCCGGCCGACCAGCAATTGGACGATCCGGTGCTTCTCCAGAGGATAGAGTTGCTCCCACACCGTGTCTATCTGGTTCAGCGCGACCGAAACCTGCAGATCGGTCATTCCCGCCACCACCGTGTCCTTAAGCTTGCCGATCTTCCGCCAGAGTTGCGTCACCATCTCCGGCGAGCGCAGGATGCCGCGCATCTGCGCCATCACAGCTTCCTCGATTTCCCCGGCCGCCAGCATCTTGACGCTCGAGGCGCCATGGCACTCCTTGATATCCCGGGTCGGCAGGTAGTACCGGTACGTCCGGCCGCTGATATCGGCTGGCAAATACAAGGTTGAGGGCAACCCGTACGCCCCGCTTGACGAGGAAGCGCACGGATTCATGCAGTCCGGGGTCGATGACTACTACGGCGCTTTTACGAAGGCGATCGCCCGCGGGCGGGGCGTGCCGATTGGCCAGGTGCGCGACGGCATAAGGCAGGGGCGTGTGCTCGGCGCCGACGCGGCCCTCGCGCAAAACATGGTGGACGGCGTCGCTACGTTCGATGACGTTGTTCGGAAAATGCGGCGCTACGCGAAGGCCGGCGCCTAGCCGGGTGCGTCGCGGCTGGCGCGAGTCCAACGGGCACTCGAAATAGCGACCTAAACAGCGGGTTTCTTTTGTACAACTTTTTCAGTTGCCTTTTTTACCATGGGGTGCGCGTGGCGCTTTCCGGCATGATGAGTCGTCGGCTTCATGGCGTTGACATGAGGCGTGGGGTGCGCCATGGCATAGGCGGCATCTCGTTCGGCGACGATTTTTGCGCCTTCAACCTGTGCTGGGGACTGCGCAAAGCCGGACAAAGCGCAAACTGACAACAGGCATCCCACAATAAGTGATTTTTGCATGACAACTCCCTTCGATTTAATCGGTTCGACAGCAAGCCCAATTGCTTCCTGGCTGAGACTTAACGTACGTGGTAGTCAGTGCGTTGACCGTTGCTTCAGCTGGTTACTTATTGCGAACTTGATGTCGAAAGATTGCAAAGGATTGCCTACGTGCTGCGTCCCCGATGATAAAGGCGCGGTTAAGGTCAACATCGCCGGCACCAGGCCATTCCATCCGGGGATCTGTCCTACACCGGTTAATAAGTAACGGTGCGAAGATTGGAATTCGGGCTATTTCGGCCCAGAGGACACGCCATGGCATATATCTCTCACACGCACCGTATCGTAGCGATGGCGATCACATCGCTGCTTGTCGCTGGACCCGTATTTTCCAAGGGTAACGGCGAAGACCACGGCGACAATGGCAAAGGCAATCGCAAGCATTCCCAAAAGTTCGAGGATAAGCAGGATAAGCAAGAAGCAAAAGAGTACAAAAAGGCCGACAAGCGCGAACGCAAAGAGATTCAGCCCGGCACATATTTCAATGACGAGCAGCGGACCGTAGTCCGCGAGTACTACGTTCAAAACTACTCAAATGGCAAAAAATGCCCGCCGGGTTTGGCTAAAAAGAACAATGGATGCATGCCCCCGGGCCAAGCCCCTCATTGGGTGGTTGGACAGCCAGTACCACGAGGCGTAACGGTCTATGCCGTGCCTCAGCCAGTGATCGTGCAACTACCGCCTGCACCTTATGGTTACCGCTATGCCCGCATCGGCGGCGACATCGTGTTGGTGCAGCAGCAAAGCAATCTGATCGTGGACATCATTCAAGTCTTGCTCCGTGGCTGAACGGCCTCCGGCGTGGAAGCCCGCCCTCATGCAGTTGGCCAACCCACGATGGCTTGGTCTCGTGCATCCAATTTCTACGGCGTTGCTCCGTTGAGCCGCGCCGCCGCCTGATACGACCTGTCGGTCGTACCACCACTGCAAGGTGGTTTCCATCAGACAACCACCTTCGGGTGGTTCATTCATTTCTGGAGAACAATTTATGAGCAAGCAACTGCGCGAGTTGCAGTCTCGCAAGTCCAACCTGGTCAAGGAGGCGCGCAGCCTCACCGACCGAATTGCCGCGGATGGGCGGGACATGACCGACGACGAGGTCACGGCGTTGACACGCTGCGCACGCGAATCGATGCCGCGTCCGCTGCGATAGACCGTGAGGCAGCACTGATCGCCGACGAGGCGCTTACCCCTTGTCCAGCACCAGGTTGAGAACATCCTGCCCATAAGTCTGCTCGACCGCCTTGTACTGCCCCTGGAGACTTGTCATCTCTCGCTCCATTCGTGCCATCTGGTCTGCGGTCAGGCCCGTCAGCTTGGCCGTGTTCTCGCCGTCAAGCATCATCGTTTCCGGAGTGGCAACCAGGAGGCCCTAGGCATAGATGCAGCCGCAACGCTCGACGCCGTCGAGTAAGATGGCTGTGATGAAAGACTCCGTGTTGGTCGCGATCGACTCTGCGAAGCGCCGGTTGTCAGTGGCCGACAGCGGGACAGGTGAGCCGACGGTCATCTTGGAGACGGGACTCGGCGCCGATAGTGAGGAGTGGGCTCCGGTCCAGGATGCGATTTCGCAGCGGACTCGGGTGGTCAGCTATGACCGGGCCAACCGGGCCGAGAGCGACCCCGCCACGAAGCCACGTACTGTCCAGGACAGCGTCAACGACCTGCATGCGTTGGTCGTGGCCCTGGAACTGTCTGGGCCTCTCGTCCTGGTGGGCCACTCCCTCGGCGGCTTGATCGTACGCCTCTATGCCCACCAACATCCGAAGCAGGTCGCAGCGTTGGTGCTGGTGGATCCGATGCACGAGGACCAGTTCGACCGGATTGGTCCGCTGCTGTCTGGCCTTTGGCCTGGAATCATCACCAACCTGATTCCTCCGGTTCGTCGCTTCACGCGCTTCTGGAAGTCGGGGTGGCAAGACGCTTCCAACAACGACGAGGGCGCCGACATGGTGGCCAACAAGCTGCTGGGACACTCCATTGATACCTTGGGAGACCTTCCCCTCGTCATTCTCACGTCGGGGGCGTTTGTCCGCGGAGGCCCGCCGGGACTGGGCTGGCCCAAGGCCCAGAAGGAGTGGGTTCGCCTGCACCAAGAGCTGTTGAAGAAATCGACCCACTCCCGCCAGATCATGGTCGAGCAGAGCAATCACTTCATTCAACGGGGACATCCCCAGGTCATCATCGAGGCGATTCAGGGGGTCCTCGACGCGAAGCCGCAGACGGCCCCCGCACGCTGAGAGCCAGACCTCGTCGACGCCTTGTAAGCACCGGTCGGTGCCCCAGTGGTGCCCAGACCATCCAGTCGACACCGGTGGGCTTGTACAACCTGAGCACCCCGCATCGCTTCGGCTTCGTGGTCGACGTGCGCGGCACCGGCAGCGGGCCCGAATTGCCGGTGCGCGGCGTGCGCAGCGAAACCGTCTGGCTGCACGCACCGGGCCACGGCCTCAAGCGCCCGGTGCGGCTGCTGCACCCGCGGCACCGCGTCTACCTGGTGCCGCGGCCGGGCGACATCGTGCTGGTCGGCGCCAGCGAGATCGAGAGCGAGGACGGCTCGCCGGTCTCGCTGCGCAGCGCGGTGGAACTGATGGCCGCCGCCCACAGCGTGTTGCCAGCGCTGGCCGAGGCGCGTAACTGGCTGGTGATGATGATGCCCACTCATGGTCGGGACTTTCAACACGGCATGCCACCCGAGAGTTGCCGTTCGCAGTTCTGGATAGACCTCCTAGTGGTGATGTTGAAACAAGCAGCGACACTCGGCAAGCTGACCTCTGCCGAGCACCCAGCCCAGTCATTTGTCGCATGCGCGTCGATGTTGCAGAAGCGCGTTCAAATCACTACATTTGATGTGGAGCCAGAGCAACCAGCTCATAGCGTTTCGACTGAAGCGAACCAGAGGTGCTACGTGAACGACGATCCCGCACGCTTCGAATTGAAGCAAGCCCTGGCCGCTGGGGATGCGTTTCTGGCGGTCTCGCTTCGAGACTGGTCGGACATCTTGCCGACTGATGCGAATTCGCCCGCGAGGTAACCGACGTGGCAGGACCTCCATCGTTGATCATGTTCATCCGGCACGGTGAGAAGCCGCGCAAAGACGGGAGTACCCCGTTGGGCGTCACTCCGGATGGAGCCCCCGACATTCACTCTCTGACCGTGCGGGGCTGGATCCGCGCTGGGGCACTGACCCGCTTTTTCGGCTCGGCCCACGATGGGATCGAAACGCCAAATGTGATTTTTGCAGCTAGCGCAGGCGACGACGCGAGTCCGCACGGGAGGCGACCCTCGCAAACTGTCACTCCACTGTCGTTGGCTCACGGCATCCGACTCGATACCCGTTTCGCGGTCGGCAGTGAGAGAGTCGTCGCAGCTGAAATCCTGCGGCAGGACGGCGCGGTTCTTGTCTGCTGGGAGCATCACAATATCTCGCTGATCGTCGCGGCATTGGGAATCGATAACGAAGCGACGACGAACTGGCCGGACGACCGATTCGATCTGATTTGGCTTTTCCAAAGCCCCGAACCCCGCCCCTATTCGTTCACCTTGATGAATCAGGCTCTTCTCGACGGCGACGCTAGTGTTTAATGCGTCCTTCGCCGCAAACCGTCTTCCTGCCGGAGAGCGGTCAGCCCGCCCTTCAGAAAAGGTAGCCATATAGGCGCGGCTGCGGGAGTGGCGATGCCGAGCCGATTGGAATCGTGCAATGGCTCAAGCGTGTTGCGCCAAACCTCGTGCCGGCATGAGCGGGGCCTGTTCATCGGGTGATGCGCAGCGTGTCCGGAAGATGTCGCCGCGGCTGCAACCGTTCAGATTTCGGCAGTGTGTTACTGCGGCAACCGATACCTGACGTTGGCCGCCTTAAGGGATGGGTATCCGCTCACCTCCGGCCAAGGGCAACGGTCACCGAGGTCCACGAGCTGACCCACCTGGCCGAAAGCAGCGATGCTCAGTGAGCTGACCTCCGGAAGCCTACACGCAATAGCAAGCATCCGGCGACCTCGCTAAAATTGTAGTCAAGACGCCGTCTCACGAGGCGCATGCATTGTCTCAGGGTTTTTTCTCATGCAGACCGGGAGCCGTGGCATATGACCGATCCCCGCCTCAACGCAGTCGAACACTTCTACGACTTTCACCCAATCAATGCCAAGCAGATCCTCGACGCGGTCGTTGCCCGCGGCATTGCGCCGGATGCGATTACCGAGGCTGTGTTGCAGCAGCATGACCAGGATCATTACGGAGGCACCGCAGCAACCGACCGGTTAATCGCCGAGGCGTCCGTGCGGGCCGAAGACGTGGTGCTCGACGTCTGCAGTGGCATGGGTGGACCGGCACGCTACCTCGCCTGGAAGACTGGCTGCGACGTCACCGGCTTGGACCTGACGGCCAGCCGAGTGGAAGGTGCCACCAAACTCACGCGCGTTGCGGGACTGTACGACTCCGTTCGCTTTGTCATCGGCAATGCGCTGGACATGCCGTTCCAAGACGCTTCATTCACGCTTGCCATTGCGCAGGAGTCCTTTGCTCATATCCCGGACAAGCCGCGACTCCTGGCCGAGTGCGCGCGGGTGCTGCGACCGGGCGGCCGGCTGGTCTTCTCGGACATCCTGCATCGGGGCAACCTGTCGGTCCACGATGCGCAACTGCTGTCGGAAGGGATGACTTTTTCGGAGATCGAGACGGTGGACGGTTACGCGGAGCAGCTGGCTTTGCGTAGGATGGCGGTCGTCCGGTATTTGGATCTGACAGAGGAGTGGACGCGTATCCTGGTCGAAAGGCTCGCGATGTATCGCTCGCTGGAGATCCACACCGTCGCGCGCCTTGGGCGCGAGCACTTCGAGCGCTACGACCGCGCGTACGAACATTTCGTCGGGCTGTATCAACGCGGAGTGCTCGCAGGGGCACTCATTCACGCCGTAAAAGCCCGGTGACTTTGCGCAACAGAGCACCTCCCGCAGGCCAAGCACCGCACCGGAAGTCAATGTACTTGGTCCTCACAGTGAAGGACTGCTCCCCTGAACGCCGGAGGATCGAATCGGGTCGGCAACTCCACTTCGGCCGCCTGCACTGAGGACGTACCGATCACATTGGACCATAGACTAGCGCCGCAATGCTTTGAGCGACCAGTTCATTGAGCCCAGTCGAGCCGCCGTCGGCCTATGGATGCTGTACTTTCGAATCAGACCTTGGCATGGCGATTTCCTGGCGAATCGAAAGACTGGAACTGTTTACGTTTGTGGGATGCCCGCCCGTGCTGGCGCACTCGCACGGGCGCGCCTGATGCCAAGGGTGATTCTTCAGTACCCTGGAGAGATCGTCAGAGTCAATTACGTTACCGCAGCTACTTTAGCGAGGCGCGTATCGTTAAGTATCAATCTCTACGGTTCCAGCGCTGGAAAAACGCCCTTTGCCGATTTGCTGGTCAAGCAAAAAGATGCTCGTGCAGAGCCTTTTGGCAACACTCAAAAACGGATGCGTCCGGCCCCGTGTCAAACAGCAGGGTCCTTGGTACGCCATCGCGCCGCCAGAACTTTGGCAACTCCGTCTCGACAAAGTCCGGGACCGATGAGAGGTTGTCGGTTTTCCAATCCCTGGCGAAGGTTGCACAACTCCCATCGCCATCTGACCTGACTTTACGCCAACGAGATGGACGGCATGGTGCCAGACGACGCCGATAAAGACCGAGAGTGCTACCACCGCTACGGGGTTGCGGTTAGGATGCTGCGAAGATGTCGTGACCCGAGAACAACAAGCAATTCCCAAGTGTCTGGTCCTGAACTCAAACAACGCCTGGCCGCCATCTTCGCCGCCGATGTGGCAGGGTACTCGCGCCTGATGGCTGCGAACGAACGGGCCACTGTGGCCGCGCTGGATGCGGCACGCGCGGTGTTTCGCGCCCAGATCGAGGCCAACCACGGGCGCGTGATCGACATGGCCGGCGACTCGGTGCTGGCGGTGTTCGAGACGGCCAACGGCGCCGTGGCTACCGCGCTTGCGGTTCAGGCTGAAGTCAACCTGGCAGCGGGCGCAGCGCCCGAGGAGCGGCGCATGCTTTTTCGCATCGGCGTGCACTTGGGCGACGTGATCGAAAAGGCCGACGGAACGGTTTATGGGGACGGCGTCAATATCGCGGCCCGCCTCGAAGGGTTGGCGGAGCCGGGTGGCATAACGGTGTCGGAGTCCGTCCACACGGCAGTGCGCGGCAGGGTGCCTGCGGGCTTCGAGGATCAGGGCGAGCAAGCGGTGAAGAACATCACCCACCCGGTGCGGGCCTACAGGTTGCGTCTTGAAGGCAAAGTACCGGGACCGCAAAAACTACCACTCGTGGGCGGCGAAATTGACCTCCCGCTTCCAGACAAGCCGTCCGTCGCCGTATTGCCCTTCACCAACATGAGTGGCGACCCAGAACAGGAGTACTTTACCGACGGCATCACCGAAGACATCATCACCGAACTGTCGCGCTTCCAGTCACTATTCGTTATCGCCCGCAATTCTTCCTTCACTTACAAGGGTAAAGCGGTCGACGCCAAGCAGATCAGCCGGGAGCTTGGGGTGCGTTATGTGGTGGAGGGCAGCATTCGCAAGGCCGCCAACCGCATCCGCGTGACGGCACAGTTAATCGACACGCTGGGCGGCAGCCATATCTGGGCCGAAAAATACGATCGCGTGCTCGAAGACATCTTTGCTGTGCAGGAAGAAGTCACCGAATGCATCGTGGGTGCCATTGCGCCCCGGGTGGATGCGGCCGAGTATCTGAGGGTGCGGCGCCGGCCCGGCAACCTTTCGGCTTATGAACTGGCGGTGCGCGCAGTCGCTCTCGCAGTTGAAAGCCAGCAGAAGTCGGATGTGGCCATGCGCAACGAGGCGCTTCGGCTGGCGCGCGAGGCGCTGGGGCTGGATGCGGAGTCCGTGCTTGCGCTGACTGCCATCGCGGACGTGCAGTGGCTCAATGTGGCCTTCCACACGGCAGATGATCGGCATGCCGCGTGGCAGGAAGGTATGGACGCGGCGATGCGCGGGATTGCGATTGCGCAGTCCACCGGCTGTCACGTCTACAAGGCCTTCCTGTTGGCCTATGCCCCCGGCGGAGGTCGCTGGGATGAAGCGCGCATCGAGGCGGAACTGGCGTGGCGCGGAAATCCGCAGGATTGGCTCGCGCTGGCCGGTTGCGGCTTCATCCTCGCCATCACGGGAGACCCGGTCGAAGGCATCTGCCTGCTGGAACGCCTGATGCGCATCAACCCGCGCGATCCGAATGCGTCCTTTACCTATGCGAACCTAGCCAGTGCCCACCTCGCCACCCGCGACTACGCCAAGGGTATCGATTGGGCGCTGCGGGCAACCAACGCGGCGCCAGAATTTGCGTTTGCATTCATGATCACGGCAGCCCTGTATGTCGGCCTGAGCGACATCGACCAGGCGAAGTCCTCGCTGGAGCGTGCTCGCCTTCTCGCGCCAGAGGGCTTCCATTTTTTTTCCAGAGCACAGCGGCCTGACCCGCGCAAACCGGCCCAAGGTGGGTCTGATTTTCGCCGGCGGTTCCACACTTTCCTGCGCATCGCCGCCGGCCTGGAAGACCCGAGCGCGGCGGATGCGCTGCGGTGAGTGGCGGGCAAGAACGATCTCAAGCCACTAGCCGCGCTGCTCCTCCCACGACAACGGCGTGACACTCGCCAGGTCGAACAGCGACACCGTGTCCGGCAGAGTCTCGTCCAGGATCGCCGCCTGAATCTCCGGTGCCAACGTCGTCAGGTTGATCATTCTGCTGATGTAACTACGGTCTGCGTTCTCTGCCTTGGCGATGGCCGAAATGTTGGTCGCCTTGCCGCTCTCGATCTGGCGCAGCCACCGGTGCCCGCGTGCAAGGGCCATTCACAAGCAACGCGATCATTCAGGTTCGCCTGCAGACGACCCTGCGGGGAGACCCCGGAAGTAAGCATGCCGCCGCTCAACGGGCCACTGTTGACCGGAAAAACAGCGCCGCAGGCCTTGGGGTCCGTGCGCGACCCGGTCAACGGCCAGGAAAACTGCGCGTGAAACCCTCGGGCTCAGTTGGACTTGCCGCCTGGTATGGCGCAGCAGCATAATTGCCGAGCAACAACAACCGGAGACTTGCGCATGGAGCTTCAACAAGTCCTCGAGTCCGCCGTGGCGAAAAATCAGATGCCGTTTGCCGTCGGCATGATTGGCAAGGCGGC
>JBDTMH010000145.1:0-11250 GCA_039934375.1 Burkholderiaceae bacterium
TCGATGTCGGACAGGCTCCGCTCCGGCAGGCGTGCGTCGACGGGACGGGCGCGTTTATCCTGGTAAGTCATGAAACAGACTCCTCGTTGAAGGTTGAAACGGTGCATGCACGGCTGGATGCAGCGCCGACACAATCCGACGATCAGTCGGTGCACTCGCGCAGTGTCATGGCCCAGTATGGCAGGCCAAACGGCGGATCAACGTGTTTTCACGATGCTGGTGAGTGGCTGGACGAACGCCTCATAAAGGCCGGATCCGGCTGTTTGTTCGTCGTCATTCTGCCATGCTGCCGGCTCCATTGTGCTGTAGACCATCACGAATACCACCCCCGCGGCAACCAGAACCATGTGTACGACAAATGAGGCCGGAACGCGGCCGGTTGGCTTCTTCTTGTCGCTCCGAAACTGCACATCAGCGGCCAGTGTGGTGCCAGACCTTGCGGCATCGGTGTCGGCGATGTTGCCGACCCATTGGCAAGCAAAGTCTTCGCATCGGTAACGCCTGATCGGTCTGAACAGGCTGTGCAGGCGGTCCACGAGACGGCGGCGCTCACGCACCAGTCGGCTCTTGCATAACGGGCAATTGACCTCGCTGCCAAGCAGGTAGGCTCCCGACGCATGGCGTCGCGCATTGACCTGCATGTCGCCCTCCTTCGCTTGAATACCGCAGCACCTGATCGACTGCAATGGCAAGTCCACTTTAAGCACGGGCGCATGCAGCGTCTGTACGTCGGCGCACAGACCACTTGCATGGAAAAAGAAAGCGCTTTTGAGATCGGGGCCGCACCATCGATGTGCAAGCCACGGTTCGCGCAGCGTACATACGGTGTACTGGCGCCAATGGCAGACGTCTTGTTGCACGGGCGTGTGCGCTGGCGCACAGATGGCCGGACGACATTGGCCTACAAACCCCCAATGATGGAATCCACCACCCTCGCGCAAATTCGCGTCCCCGGACGCAGCGGACTGCCGAAGCCGTCATGGCTGGCCGAACCCGCAAAAAACGATTCAGCGCTGGCGCCGCCGGAACACTGGCGCGCTGCACTGGCTTTGGTGGATCAGCATGTGCCTTTTCACCGGCGAATCCTGCAGCCAGGTGACCGGGTGCAGACCGCCGGCACACCGTTCCATGCGCTGCACTTGATACGACTGGGCGGCGTCAAGACGATCGTATTCACGTCCGCCGACAACCAGCAGGTGGCGGGCTTGCACCTCAAAGGGGACTGGCTGGGCTTCGACGGCATGGCCACCGGTCGATATGCCTGCGATGGCGTCGCGATGGACACCAGCGAGATCTGGTCGCTGCGTTACTCCGTGCTGTTCGAGATCGGTGAGCGGGTACCGGAGCTGGTTCAGGCCGTGCACACAGCCATGGCGCGCCAACTTGCGCAAGAGCGCGAGTGGCGCGTGGCGCGAGCCACACTGAGCGCCAATGCGCGGCTGGCCGACTTCCTGCATAGCTGGGCCCAGGCTTTGGCGCAACGCGGGCTGCGCACGGATCACATCACCCTGCAACTCAGCCGCGCAGAGATCGGCGACTATCTTGGCATGAAACCCGAGACAGTGAGCCGCGCGTTTCAGCGCCTTGTCACGCTGGGATTGGTCGTTTTTGACGACCGGGGACGTCGCAGTTTTGCTGTCCCCGACATTGCCGCACTGGCCCTCCATGTCAGGGGCCCCGGCAGTTGCCTACTCAGCCCCACACATCCAGACCGGCATCCTTGAGCGCCGCACGCAACACGTCGGAGCGCGACACAAAACCCGTCAGCCGACCATCGTCGTCGACGACCGGCAGCCCCGGGAGCGCTGAATCCAGCAGCGCGCTGGCTGCATGACGCAAGAGGGTCTGTGCCGCAACACTGGGAACCGGCGTGAGCATGAGCGACTCGACAAGCTGCGCGCGCCAGGTATTCCACTCGGTCGGGTCGGCGCCCGGGCCCGGCAATTGTTCGAACCGCACCAGATCGGCGCGGGTGACCATACCGACCAGGATACCGTCGGCATTGACCACCGGTGCCTGGCCTCGGCCATGGCGCTGCATGTGTTGCCAGGCCTGGTAGATACTTGTGTCGGCTGGCAGGCTCAGGACCTTGCGACTCATCACCTCGGCGACCGCCATGTCGTACCAGCCGTGGTGGTCAGGCGCTTGTTGGGTCGTTGCGTAGGCGGCGATCGCCGAACGTTGCAAGGGAGTTGCGCCGGCAGAGCCGTACTCAACGGCCTCGCGCGCCGCGCTGTCGTGGCCGTCACGGGCGACCGGCTCCAGCACTCGCATACGGTCGGGCGCGTGCGCCTTGTCGATCTGACGCATCTGGTCCAGGGTGCCGCGAAATACCCGTCCGGTCGAGCCGTATACCGAGAACATGCCGACGTACTCCCGAGTTGTCAGGCCACTATAACGCGGACCGTCCCGGCGGGAAATCGCGGCATCCGCTGGATGCAGGCCCTAGGCCAGGAACAGGCCTTGCAAGTCGTTCAGGAAGTCGAATCCGCGCTCGGTCGGCCAGACCCGTACGAGGTCGCGATCGACCAGGCCCTTGCGCTGCGCTTCGTCGAGCGCGGCGTCGATGGCGCTCAGCGGCAAGCCGGTGCGCTCTACAAAGTAGGCCAGCTCGAATCCTTCTCTCAAACGCAGCGCGTTGAGCATGAACTCGAACGGCAGATCGGCCCTGGCCACTTCCTGATGGCTGGCAATGCAGTCTCCGGCGCGGGCCTTGTCCATATACAGCCGGGGTTCGCGGTGCCGCACCTGGCGCACGACGCGGTGCGCAAAACTCAGTTTGCTGTGCGCTCCCGCGCCAATACCCAGGTAATCGCCAAACTGCCAATAGTTGAGGTTGTGCCAGCAACGGTGCCCGGGCTTGGCATAGGCCGACACCTCGTACCGTTCCATGCCCTGCGCACCGGTCGCGGCCGTGACCTGGTCGAGCATTTCGTATGCGGTGTCCTGGTCGGGCACAACCGGCGGAAACTTCGCGAAATAGGTGTTGGGCTCGATCGTCAGGTGGTAGATGCTGATGTGCGGGCTGCCCAGCGCCAATGCTGTTGTCAAGTCCTGCTGCAAATCGCCCAGCGTCTGGCCCGGCAAGGCATACATCAAGTCCAGGTTGAAGGTCTCAAACGCCTGCGCCGCCTCCTCGACCGCGGCGAGGGCCTGCGCGCGGTCATGCACCCGGCCCAGCGCCTTCAAGTGCGCATCGTTGAAGCTCTGCACGCCGACCGACAGCCGTGTCACGCCGGCACTGCGAAAGGCGCGAAAGCGGTCGCGCTCGAAGGTCCCCGGGTTGGCCTCCAGCGTGATCTCGCAAGCAGGCGACAAACGCAGCCGTGCGCGCAGATCCGCTAGCAGCCGGTCGATCCCCTCAGGCGAGAACAGACTCGGTGTGCCACCCCCAATGAAGATGCTGTGCACAGTGCGACCCCAGACCAGCGCCAGCGACGCATCCAGATCGGCCACCAAGGCGTCGAGGTACTGCTGTTCGGGCAAACCGGTACTGGCGAGCTCATGGGAATTGAAGTCGCAATAAGGGCACTTCTTCAGGCACCAGGGCAGATGCACATACAACGACAGTGGCGGCAAGGCGGCCAGTTGCAGGCTGCCCGGCCGCATCAGGTGGGCGACGTCGGGTTTCGCCATGGCTCAGGCCCAGCGCTCACGAATCAGCTCGACCATCTGGCGCGCCGCACGGCCACGGTGGCTGTTGGCATTCTTGATGACCACCGGCAATTGCGCAAAGGTCTGGCCAAACTCCGGCAGCCACATCACCGGGTCGAAACCGAAACCATTCGTCCCCATGGGTTCGCGCGCGATCTCGCCAACCGCGCGGCCGGATGCGATCAGCGGCTCCGGGTCGTTGGCACTGCGCAGCGCGACCAGGGTCGAAACCATGGCCGCACGCCGGTTGTCCTGCCCCTGCATTTGCTCGAGCAGCGCACGCACATTGTTGTCGTCGCTTTTGGGGTATCCGAACTGCGTCGCATAGAACGCGGTATCCACACCTGGCAAGCCGCCAAATGCGTCGACACACAGCCCGGCGTCGTCGGCAATCGCAGGCAAACCGGTATGCGCAGATGCATTGCGCGCCTTGTCCAGCGCGTTTTCGACAAAGGTGCGGTGCGGCTCTGGCGCTTCAGGCACACCCAGATCGGCCTGGCAAACCAGTTCGTACCCTAGCGGCGCGAACATCTGCTGCAACTCGGCGAGTTTTCCGCGGTTGTTCGACGCCAACACGATGCGCGGGCGCGCCCCATCCGGCTGCGGGGACGGGGTCGGTACGGGCGCGGTGTTCACGCCGCCAGGCTCTTGCGTTGCAAGTCCATCAGTTCGACGATTCCTTTTTCTGCCAGTACCAGCATCGCGCCCATTTCCTGGCGCGAAAACGCCGCGCCTTCGGCCGTGCCCTGGACCTCGACGAAATGACCGGCGCCGGTCATCACGACATTCATGTCGGTGTCGCACGACGAGTCCTCGGTGTAGTCCAGATCAAGCAACGCCACACCGCGCAACATGCCGACCGAAATCGCCGCCACCGGCGCGGTAATCGGCGACGACGCCAGCTTGCCATCGGCGATCAGACGTGACACCGCGTCATATGCCGCGACATAAGCCCCGGTGATGCTGGCGGTGCGGGTGCCACCATCGGCCTGCAGCACATCACAGTCGAGTTGTATCGTGCGTTCGCCGAGCTTTTGGAGGTCGAACACCGCGCGCAGGGAACGGCCGATCAGGCGCTGGATCTCCTGCGTGCGGCCGCTTTGCTTGCCGCGTGCGGCCTCGCGGTCGCTGCGGGTGTGGGTGGATCGCGGCAACATGCCGTATTCGGCTGTCACCCATCCCTCGCCACTGCCGCGCTTGTGACCCGGCACCTTCTCTTCGACCGAGGCCGTGCACAACACACGGGTATCGCCGAATTCGACCAGCACGGAACCCTCGGCATGAATCGTGAATCCACGGGTCAGGCGCACGGGGCGCAATTGTCCAGCGGCACGGGCGCCACTGCGTTCGATGTCAGTCATGATGCATATCCTGAATGGGGGCGGCTGCCAGCCACCCTCGGGTATTAGCGCCGTCTGGCGGCAGTGCGCCGGATGGCTTCGTTGATCTCGGCAATCGAACGTTCGATCGCCGCATCGTCCAGGTCGTCTTCGCCGGCTTCCAGACCGCCCGACTGGACGGTGCTGGCGAACACCCCGTCATGCATGTCGTCGGTGGAAATCTCGTGCTTGGTGGGAGCGAAGTCGTCCGGGGTCTCCCACTCCATGGCGATGACCGTCACATTGTCGCTGGTGGCCCCGGCACGCTGCAACGCCATCTCGACCATGCCGGGAACGGCATCGCCCACGGCGCCAGCCCCCATCTGCTGCACGATCTCTTCGTCCGACAAGGTTCCCCACAGACCATCCGAACACAGCATGATCTTGTCGCCCTGCTGCAAAGTGACCGGGCCCGCCATGTCGAACACCGGCTTGGCCGGTGAACCCAGACAGGTGAACAGGATATTGCGGTTGGTATGCTCGGACAATCGGGTCGGCACATGGCCTTTGGGCGGCTGTTCGAGATAGGAATGGTCGCGCGTGCGCACGACCAGTTTGCCACCACGCAACAGATACAGGCGCGAGTCGCCGCAGTGCACCCAGGTCGCCGTTCCGTTTTGCACCACAGCCGCCACCACCGTGGTACGCGGCGTATCCAGCATGCCTTTCTCGATGGCATAGCGGACGATCTGCCGATGCGCCGCCATGACGGCCGAGCTCAGGAAGGCCGGCACGTCGTCGATCGTCGGATTGGCCTGCTTCTTGTACAACGCCGACATGGCTTCCAGCGCGAGCCGCGCCGCGACTTCGCCCTCAGGATGCCCGCCCATGCCGTCGGCCAGCAGCAAAATGCCCGAGTCACGGGTATAGCTGTATCCCATGCGGTCTTCATTGAGCTGGCGCCCACCCTTGCGACTGACCTGGAATACGGAGAATTTCATTTGGGTTTGGCCACGGAACTGGCCATCGCTTTGCTGTTCTTCTTGTTATCGGTGACCATCGTGTCAAACTGCAGCCGGACCTTTTCCGCGACCGACAGCTTGGTGTAACGCCGCTCGCCTTCGCGGCTGAGTTCCTTCTGCAGCGCAAACACCGACTGCGGCCGCGACAGCGGATCCAGCGCCATGCACCACTCGACGACCTCGATCAGGTTGTCGGAGTAGATGCCGCGCAAACGGGTCAGCGCAGTGGCGATGCGGTCTTTTTCCAGGCGCTGCGGCGCCTCATTGGGCGGGTAACCCTGCATGCAGGCATACATGCAGGCGCCGATCGCATAGATGTCGGTCCAGGGACCCATCGACGAATCGCGCCGGTACATCTCGGGCGCGGCAAAGCCGGGGGTGTACATGGGGCGGATGAAGTTGCCTTCCTTGGACAGCACTTCGCGCGCGGCGCCGAAATCAATCATCACGGCCTTGTTGTCGTCGGTGATGAAGATGTTGGCCGGCTTGATGTCCAGGTGCAGCATCTTGTGCTGGTGCACGATGCGCAGACCGCGCAGGATCTCGTCGAACAGCGAGCGGATGGTGGACTCGCGGAACACCTTTTGCTGCTTCTGGTCGCGTGCGGTGATGATAAAGTCTTGCAGCGCAGCGCCTTCCAGGTAATTCATTACCATGTAGACGGTTTCGTTCTCGCGGAAGAAATTCATCACGCTGACGACCGACGGGTGCGAGATCTGGGCCAGTGCGCGGCCCTCTTCGAAAAAGCTCTTGAGGCCCAGCCGGTACAGCGACAATTTCTCTGGCGGCACCTCGGGGTTGAGCTCGCCAGGGGCACGCGACGCCAGTGACGCCGGGAGATATTCCTTGACCGCGACCTGCTGGCCTTCGGAGTCCAGCGCAAGATACACCACGCCGAAACCGCCCGCAGCAAGTTTGCGGATAATGCGGTAACCGCCAATCACGGTATCCGGTGGCAACGCAGCAGGTTTGACCTTGGACATACCAAAAAAGGGGTTGTAAACAGAACCTGACCCCGAGTCGCCGGGCAGACCGACAAACCCATCAACAGACCGACAGAACCAGGTAATTCAATGCCAGTTTACAGTATGACCGGCTATGCCGCGGGGCAAGGTAACGGCTTGGCAGCGCCTCTGTCGGCCGAGGCAAAAAGCCCGGCCGGCAGCTGGCTGGGCATTGAAATCCGCTCCGTCAACAGCCGATTTCTGGATCTGTCATTCCGACTTCCGGAAGAATTGCGCCAGTTCGAGCCCAAGCTGCGTGACATGCTGTCGGCCCAGCTCAAGCGCGGCAAGGTGGAAGTCCGTGCGACGCTGGAGTCGGGGTCCGGCACACTGGTCGTCGAACCTTCGGCCCGGCTGCTGCAGCGGCTGGGCTCGGTACACGACAACATCAAGGCCTGGTTGCCCGACGTGTCGCCCATGAGCGTGGCCGACGTGCTGCGCCTGGCGTCAAGCGAGCAGTCGGGGCCGCGCGACTGGGGTCCGGAACTGAGTGCTCTGGCCGAGAAGACATTGCGTGAATTGCTGCAGGCACGCAAACGCGAAGGCACGAAGCTGGCAACTGCGCTAATCGGCAAGATTGAGGATATCCGAGCCCTGACCCGCCAGGCAACGCCGCTGGTTCCCAAACTGGTCGCGGCCCAGCGTCAACGGTTTCTGGATCGCTGGAACGAGGCCATGGCGGCAACTCAGGGCACCTCGCCGTCTGCACCCGAGGCGGCTCAGGACCGTGCCTTGTCCGAGGCGACTGCATTTGCGATCCGGATCGACGTGGCCGAAGAGATCACCCGCCTGAACGCGCACCTGGACGAGATCGAGCGTTTGATCAACAAGGGGGGCGAGATCGGCAAGCGGCTGGACTTCCTGATCCAGGAACTGCATCGGGAGGCCAATACGCTGGGTTCGAAGTCTGCAGCGCTGGAGCTGACCCATGTGTCAGTGGACATGAAGGTGCTGATCGAGCAGATGCGCGAACAGGTGCAGAACATAGAATAACGGCCCATGCCCTGGGCGGATTGCGCGTCAGGTCAGCACAAACCCGCCTTTTGCAACCATGGACTATCCTGGAAACCTGTTTGTAGTCGCGGCGCCCAGCGGCGCTGGCAAGTCGAGCCTGGTCAAGGCCCTGCTGGAGCTGGACTCGCACGTCAAGCCGTCGATCTCCCATACGACCCGGGCACCCCGCGGGCAGGAAAAGGATGGCCGCGAGTATTTCTTCGTGTCGAACGAGGAATTCGACACCATGATCACGGCCAATGGCTTTGTGGAATGGGCGGCCGTTCATGGCCATCGGTACGGCACTTCCCGCCAGGCCATTGCCCAATTGATGGATCAGGGCTCTGACGTGGTGCTGGAGATCGACTTTCAGGGTGCGCTGGCGATCAAGCAGGTGTTCGCAAATGCGGTGTCGATCTTCATCCTGCCGCCCAGTTGGGAGGAATTGCGGGCCCGGTTGGAGCGGCGCGGCGAGGATGCCAGCGAGACCATCGCGCTGCGCATGCGCAACGCCAAGGCGGAAACGGCACAGGTGCACCATTTTGACTTCGTTATAATCAACGACTCTTTTGACCGCGCACTGTTTGACCTCAAGTCCATTGTGCATGCGCAGCGGCTCAAGTTTGCGGTCCAGCGCCGCGCCCGCGCTGGCACGTTCAGCGCGTTGAACATTGCCTAGCACCTCACCCGTATTCCGGAGAACCCATGGCCCGTATCACTGTCGAAGACTGCCTCGTCCAGATCCCCAACCGTTTTCAGCTGGTGCTGGCGGCCACCTACCGGGCTCGTATGCTGAGTCAGGGCCATGCGCCGAAGATTGAGAGCAAGAACAAGCCAGGCGTGACCGCCCTTCGCGAAATCGCCGCCGGCAAGATCGGCCTGGAGATGCTCAAGAAGGTTCCGATCTGAGTCGGCTGGGAACCCCACCGATAGTGGCGCCGCTTGCGGTGCCATTTTTTTTGGCTGGGTTACTTTTGGCGACGCGCGCTATATTCAAGGGGTGAGCAACTTCCTAGATGTGCCCGCGGCGCCGGCCAAGCGAATCCGTAAGCCCCGTGGTGCCAATGCCATGAGCCCGGCCGCCGCCAACGCGGCCGCCGCCAGCTTTGCCGCGCTCACATCCCGGCTCGATTACCTTGTCGCCGCCGATGTGGAAAAGGTTCGCCAGGCCTACAAGTTTGCCGATGAAGCCCATCTGGGGCAGATCCGCAACAGTGGCGAGCCCTACATCACACACCCGATCGCGGTCGCCGCGCAATGCGCGGAATGGAAACTCGACGCGCAGGCGTTGATGGCAGCATTGCTGCACGACGCGCTGGAAGATTGCGGCGTCACCAAGAGCGAGCTGATCGACCGCTTCGGTGCTCCGGTGGCAGAACTGGTCGACGGGCTGACCAAGCTCGACAAGTTGCACTTCAACACCCGCGAGGAAAATCAGGCCGAGTCATTCCGCAAGATGCTGCTGGCGATGGCCCGCGATGTCCGCGTCATCCTGATCAAGCTGGCCGACCGCTCCCACAACATGCGCACGCTGGGTAATGTGTCGCGCGAGAAATGGGGCCGGATCTCGTCCGAGACACTGGAGATCTACGCTCCCATCGCCCACCGCCTGGGCCTGAACCAGGTCTACCGCGAGCTGCAAGACCTGTCGTTCACATTCCAGCATCCCTGGCGCAATGCCGTTCTGACCAAGGCAGTCGAGAAGGCACGCAGCCGCAGACGCGATCTGATCCAGAAGGTCCATAGCGAAGTCGAAGCATCCTTCGTTGCCGTCAATATGCCACTGCGAATTGCCGGCCGGGAAAAATCGGTCTTTTCGATTTACCGCAAGATGACGATCAAGCACCTGACGTTTGCGCAGGTGACCGACATTTATGGATTCCGGCTGATTGTTCCGAGCGTGATCGATTGCTACACGGCGCTCGGCGTACTGCACCAGTTGTACAAACCGGTGCCGGGGCGCTTCAAGGACCATATTGCGATTTCCAAGATCAATGGCTACCAGTCCCTGCACACCACCCTGGTCGGCCCGTCCGGCGTGAACGTGGAGTTTCAGGTGCGCACCGAAGCAATGAACCTGATTGCGGAATCCGGCGTTGCCGCTCACTGGTTGTACAAGGCAAAGTCGCCCGGCGCGACGAGCAACGACACGCTAGGCAACCAGTGGCTGCAGTCGCTGCTGGACATCCAGCGCGAAACCGGCGACGCCGCTGAGTTCTGGGACCACGTCAAGGTCGATCTGTTCCCGGATGCGGTCTACGTGTTCACGCCGCGAAGCCAGATCCTGTCGCTGCCCAGGGGCGCGACCGTCGTCGACTTCGCCTACGCCATCCACAGTGACGTCGGCGACCGCACGGTGGCCGCACGCATCAATGGCGAACAGGTCCCGCTGCGCAGTGAACTCAAGAACGGGGATGTGGTGGAGGTTGTGACGGCATCCATCTCCCGGCCCAACCCGGCCTGGCTGAGTTTCGTGCGCACGGGCCGGGCACGGTCCAAGATCCGGCACCATCTCAAGACGCTGGCGAGCGCCGAATCCGAAGTTTTCGGCAAGAAGTTGCTGGCTCAGGCGCTGCGCGCGGAGGGCATTGAGCATTTCCCGGAAGACGAGGCCATTTACCAGACTGTGTGGGACCGCTTGCTGCGTTTCACCGGCAACCGGAACCGCGCTGAGTTGCTCAACGACATCGGCCTGGGCAAGCGGATTGCGACCATTGTTGCCAAGCGTCTGGTGTCGCTGCTTGGCGAAGAAAAGGGCGAAAAGCCCGATGCCTTGCTGCTGACGCGCGAACGGTTTACTGCAGACGCGTCAACCAAGCAAGGTGTGGTGACACTGGATGGCAGCGAGAACGCGTCCGTGCACTATTCCACCTGCTGCCGGCCGATCCCTGGCGACCCGATCGTCGGTTATCTGGGTCGCGGCGAGGGCCTGGTTGTACATACCCGGAGTTGCCCGGTAGCGGCGAAGTTGCAGAACAAGGACAGCGAGCGTTTCATCGATGTCGAGTGGTCCGACGAACCAGCACGCCCGTTCGAGACCGAGATTCTGGTGTCCGTCATCAATGGCAAGGGCGTGCTCGCCCGCGTCGCGGCGGCACTGGCTGCAGCCGAGTCGGACATCACGCATATCAACATGGGACAAGAGGCAGCCCAGGATGCATCCGATCTGCGCTTTGTCATTGCCGTTCGGGATCGGACCCATCTGGAGACGGCGCTGCGCAATCTGCGCCGCACGACCTCGGTGCTAAAGGTCCAGCG
>JBDTMH010000146.1:0-11247 GCA_039934375.1 Burkholderiaceae bacterium
CTGTATTTCCAGTACACCCGCAGCGAAGGCTGGGGACTGGAGGAAGGCATCGTCAAGTCGGGTTCGTTCAGCATCGACCAGGGCGTAGGCGTACGCGCGGTCAGTGGCGAGAAAACCGCATTCGCTTACTCGGACGACATTTCGCAGGCCTCGTTGACCGACGCGGCACTGACCGTACGCGCCATTGCCGCAGCATCGCGCAGTGGGCGCACCAAGTTGAGCCCCCGCACCATTGCCGCAACCCGATCGCTGTACCCCGATCTGGACCCGATCGCCACCATGGACAGCGCCGCCAAGGTCGCGCTGCTGGGCAAAGTCGAGAAACTGGCCAGGGCCAAGGATCCGCGCGTGGCGCAGGTCATGGCCAGTCTGGCCAGCGAATACGATGTGGTGCTGGTGGCACGTGCCGACGGCACACTGGCCGCCGACGTGCGGCCGCTGGTGCGTCTCAGTGTCACGGTGATCGCCGAGCAAAAGGGCCGGCGCGAGGTGGGTAACGCCGGCGGCGGCGGCCGTTTCTCGCTGGCTTATTTCGACGACGCACTGATCAGTCGGTATGTCGATGAGGCGGTGAGCGCGGCCCTGACCAATCTCGAGTCGCGTGCGGCCCCGGCCGGCGAGATGACGGTGGTGCTCGGCCCAGGCTGGCCGGGCATCCTGTTGCACGAAGCCATCGGCCATGGCCTGGAGGGCGACTTCAATCGCAAAGGTTCGAGTGCCTTCAGCGGCCGGATCGGTCAGCGCGTCGCCGCCAAAGGCGTCACGGTGCTCGACGACGGCACCATCAACGACAGGCGCGGTTCGCTGAACGTCGACGACGAAGGCAATGCCAGCCAGCGCAACGTACTGATCGAGGACGGCATCCTGAAGGGCTACATCCAGGATTCCATGAATGCCCGGTTGATGGGTGTCGCGCCCACCGGCAACGGCCGGCGCGAGAGTTATGCACATGTGCCGATGCCGCGCATGACAAACACCTACATGCTGGCCGGCGACATGGCGGCGCAGGAGATCGTATCGAGCATCAAGCGCGGCCTGTACGCGACCAACTTCGGCGGTGGCCAGGTTGACATCACGTCGGGCAAGTTCGTGTTCTCTGCCAGTCAGGCCTATTGGGTCGAGAACGGCAAGATCAAGTATCCGGTCAAGGGCGCAACCATCGTCGGCAACGGGCCCGACGCGCTGACCCGTGTCAGCATGATCGGCAACGACATGCAACTCGACAGCGGCGTGGGCACCTGCGGCAAGGAAGGCCAGAGCGTGCCGGTGGGTGTCGGCCAGCCGACGCTGCGCATCGACGGTCTGACCGTTGGCGGCACGGCATGAGCCCGTCCTTCACGGGCCCGGTTTTTTTCATGCTAAAGTCGCCGCCATGCTGACAGCACGATTTTTCTTTGGCTATTTCTGGTTCTCATGCGCCGACGGCGGAAGAGAGAAGTAGTCGTGTTACCCAGCTGACACCCGAATCTCCCCGAAACCGCCGGCAACCCCGGCGGTTTTTTTGTTTTTGGCCTTTCATCAATCCCCAGGATCACGACCATGACCGCACCGACATCCCCATGGCAACCCGGCAAAGGCGACCAACGCAGCCAAACGGACCGCCGCGCCAGCCAATCGATCAGCGACCGGACCAGCCAGACCGATGACGAACGCATCAAGGCCATCAACGTGTTACCTCCCCCCGAGCACCTGATCCGCTTTTTCCCGATCAGCCGAACACCGGTCGAGGAACTGATCACCCGCACCCGCGGCAACATTCAGAAAATCATGGAAGGACGCGACGACCGCCTGCTGGTCGTGATCGGCCCTTGCTCGATCCATGACCCGGTGGCAGCACAGGCGTATGCCCGCCAGTTGCTGCAGCAACGGCTGAAGTACCGCGATACGCTGGAGATCGTCATGCGGGTGTATTTCGAGAAGCCGCGCACCACGGTCGGTTGGAAGGGCCTGATCAACGACCCCTACCTGGACGAGACCTTCCGGATCGACGAAGGCCTGCGTATCGCGCGCCAGTTGCTGATCGAGATCAACCGCCTGGGCCTGCCGTCTGGCAGCGAATTCCTGGACGTGATCTCACCCCAGTACCTGGGTGACCTGATTTCCTGGGGTGCTATCGGCGCACGCACGACCGAAAGCCAGGTGCACCGCGAACTGGCTTCGGGCCTCTCGGCGCCGATCGGATTCAAGAACGGCACTGACGGCAACATCAAGATCGCCACCGACGCGATCCAGGCCGCGGCCGGCGGTCACCACTTCCTGTCGGTGCACAAGAACGGCCAGGTGGCGATCGTCCAGACCAACGGCAACCAGAACTGCCATGTGATCCTGCGTGGCGGCAAGACGCCGAATTACGACGCAGACAGCGTTGCCATCGCTTGCAAGGCCTTGACGGCGTCCGGCTTGCCACCCACCTTGATGGTCGACTGCAGCCACGCCAACAGCAGCAAGCAACACGAGAAGCAGCTCGACGTGGCGCGCGCCATCGCCAGCCAGGTTGCCGGCGGCTCGCACAGCGTATTCGGGGTCATGGTCGAGAGCCATCTGCACGCCGGCGCGCAGAAGTTCACTCCGGGCAAGGACGACCCGCAGGCACTCGCATACGGCCAGAGCATCACCGACGCCTGCCTGGGCTGGGACCATTCGCTGGAGCTGCTCGGTAACTTGTCCGAGGCGGTGCTCGCGCGCCGCGCGCGCTCGGCATAGCCGGCTGACCGACTCGGTGAGGTGGGTAGTACCGTCCCACCGCCAGCGCCCCGCGGGCGCCCGATGTCAGGCCGCGGCCGCGAAGACCGGTTGTGGAACTGCCGGTCGGCGGGGCAGGCGCATGGCATCCATCAGCTTCTGATGGATGCCACCGAAGCCGCCATTGCTCATGCACAGGATCTGGTCGCCGGGGCGGACCCGCGCCACCACCTGGGCCACCAGGCTGTCGATGTCTTGCGCCACGATGGCCTTGTCGCCGAGCGGCGCGAGCGCGTCGTTCGCATCCCAGCCCAGCCCGCCTCCATGGCAGAACGCCAGGTCCACCGAATCCAGGCTCCACGGCAACTGGGCTTTCATGGCACCGAGCTTCATCGTGTTGGTGCGTGGCTCGAACACGGCAAGAATCCGGACCGAGTCCCCGACCTTGTGCCGCAGACCATCGACCGTGGTCCGGATCGCCGTCGGGTGGTGCGCAAAATCGTCATACAGCTGAACCGGCGCAGCACCGGCGGGTGCACCTGCAAGCGCGATGCTGGCGCGCAATTCCATGCGCCGGCGCACGTTTCCGAACTGCGCCAGCGCCTTTGCGGCAAGTGCTGGAGGAACCCCCACATGCTCGGCCGCCGCGATCGCCGCAAGCGCATTGAGCTGGTTGTGCGTGCCATTCAAGGACCAGGCGACGCTTGCGACCAGCTCGCCATGGCTCAGCACCTGGAACCGGTCGGGTTCGCCCCGCGCACAGTAATCGCTGACCGCCGCGCCGAAGCTGCGCAGCTCGCTCCAGCAACCGGCGGCCATGACCCGCGCCAGGCTCTCTTCGAGGCCGTTGACGATGATGCGACCGCTGCCATTCGGACCGGTGCCCGGAACGATACGCACCAGATGCCGGAATTGCCGCTCGATCGCGGCCAGGTCGTCAAAGATGTCGGCGTGGTCGAATTCGAGATTGTTCAGGATCGCGGTGCGCGGCCGGTAGTGCACGAACTTGCTGCGTTTGTCGAAAAACGCAGTATCGTATTCGTCGGCCTCGATCACGAAAAGCGGCTTGCGGGCGCGCCCATCCGCACCTGCCGTTGCCAAGCCGCCAAGGCGCGCAGAGCGGTCGAAGTTCATCGGTACGCCGCCGATCAGGAAACCGGGCGCCAGGCCAGCTTGCTCCAGAATCCAGGCCAGCATGGCGGTGGTCGTGGTTTTTCCATGGGTACCGGCAACGGCCAGCACATGCCGGCCTTGCAACACATGGTCTGACAACCACTGCGGTCCGCTGGTGTATGGAGCCCCGGCGTCGAGGATCGCTTCCATCAGCGGGTATCGCGGCGTGCCGTCGGGCTTGCGCGCACGGCTCACGACGTTGCCGACGACGAACATGTCGGGCGCGATCACCAGTTGCTCGGCCCCATAGCCCTCGACCAGATCGATGTCCAGCGCATGCAACTGATCGCTCATCGGTGGATAAACGCCAGTGTCGCAACCGGTGACGGTATGGCCCAATTCGCGCGCCAGCGCAGCCAACCCACCCATGAAGGTGCCGCAAATGCCCAGGATATGGATGTGCATCAATGGATTTTAGGCGACGGCTGCGTCAGGTCGGCCATCGGCCACGGCACGGGTCCGTCGCGCCGTTTGCCCGGACAATAGCAATATTCCCTGTCGGGTCGCTGACCAAGGCATGCGACAGGCCAGCGTGAAAACCATGCAAAATCCGGCCATGGATATGCAAAGCACCGGCCTGAAAGCCGAGATCGCCGGCTGCGCGGCGCGACTGGTGGTCGAGGACGGTCTGGAATACGGACCGGCCAAGCGACAGGCCCTGCATATGTTGGGCCTGCCGGCCCGCACCGCCTTGCCCGACAACGAAGAGATAGAAGACGCAGTGTTCGAACACATCGCAGTGTTTTGTGCCGACACCCAGCGCGAGGAACTCGCGGCACTGCGGTTATTGGCAATGCGCTGGATGGAACAAATGGCGGACTTCCGGCCCTATCTCACGTCGGCGGTATGGCGTGGCAACGCGACCCGGCGCTCCGACGTCCTGATCGACCTTTTTTGTGACGACTGCAAATCGGCGGAGCTGGCGCTGATCGACCGACGCGTGCATTATCAGGCGCATACCGTCGGCGGCATGCGCGGCGAGACCGTGGAAGCGCTGACCGTGATGGATGTGTGCCCCGGCGTCGCGGATCGCGTTGCCGTGCAGCTGCGGGTTTACGATCATGACCAGCTGCGCGGTGCCTTGCGGGCAGACGCGCGCGGTCGGGCCCCCAGGGGCAATCTGGCTGCCCTGCGCCTGCGCATGGAAGGAGGTGGCTCATGAAAATGCACTCCAACAAGGACACAGCCCCGATGAGCGCCCCGCCCCCGCCCGGCGATTCCGAAGGGGGATCGCAGCGCAATCCGCAAGTTGAAAGTTACCCTGTGAGGGCGGCGCGGCGCAGGTGGTTGTTCGCCGGTGTGGCCGGCGCTGCCGCTGCTGCCGGCATCACGCTGGCCTGGCGCAACGGCCATGTCGTGCGCACGACAGCCACGCCTGTCGACGACGGGCTGTGGGCACTGGAATTCACGACGCCACAAGGCGCAAAGCTGACCATGGATCAGTTCCGGGGCAAGCCGTTGCTGCTCAACTTCTGGGCCACATGGTGTCCGCCGTGCGTCGAAGAAATGCCGCTACTGGATCGCTTCTTTGCTGAAAACACAAGCAATGGCTGGCAAGTTCTGGGTCTCGCGGTTGACCAGGCCGCCCCGGTCAACCGCTTCCTGCAGGCGCGACCCGTCGGGTTTCCGATCGCGTTGGCGGGTCTTGCAGGGGCCGATCTGAGCCGCACATTGGGCAACACCGGGGGCGGACTTCCGTTCTCGGTGGCATTCGATCGTTCTGGCCGCATCGTCCAACGTAAAATGGGCCAGCTCACCAAGCAGGACCTGCAACAATGGCTGTCCTTGCGATAGTGCACCAGCAGCCCTGCCCGCGCGACCAACGCACCGCACGCAGATCGATTCCGGATCTGCCATTCAGCCCCCGAATTGCAGGAAAATTTCAAAAATAAGCGAAGTTATGCAAAGTTAACCTGTATTTAGGTTAAATTTGCGCCTCATTAAAACAATCGTCGTTGGAGTCTCCATGGATCTGCGAAAACTCAAGACACTGATCGATCTGGTTTCCGATTCGAACGTGTACGAACTCGAAATCACCGAAGCGGAAGGCAAGGTACGCATCGTCAAAGGCGGACCTGGCGGAGCCCCGCAATACCAGATGGTCGCCCCGCCGGTGGCGGCGGTTGCCGCGCCGGCGGCTGCCGTCGTAGCGGCAATCGAGCCGGTGGCCGCACCGGCAGACCACGTCGTGAAATCGCCGATGGTCGGCACCTTTTACCGCAGCGCATCGCCCGGCGCCAAACCGTTCGCCGAAGTGGGTAGTGCCGTCAAGGAAGGCGAGACGATCTGCATCATCGAGGCCATGAAAATCCTCAACGAAATCGAAGCCGACAAGACCGGCACCGTGACCAACATCCTGTGTGCCAATGGCCAGGCGGTCGAATACGGACAAGCGCTGTTCGAAATCGCCTGACGACGGACGCAGCGACCCATGTTCAAGAAGATTCTGGTTGCCAATCGGGGCGAAATCGCACTGCGAATCCAGCGCGCCTGTCGCGAGCTCGGTGTCACGGCGGTGATGGTGTACTCGGAGGCAGACCGGGAAGCCAAATACGTCAAGTTGGCCGAAGAGGCTGTGTGCATCGGGCCGGGGCCATCCGCGCTGAGTTACCTCAACATGCCGGCCATCATTTCGGCGGCCGAAGTCACCGATGCCGAAGCGATCCATCCCGGGTATGGCTTTTTGAGTGAAAACGCGGGCTTCGCCGAGCGCGTGGAAAAAAGCGGGTTCCAGTTCATCGGGCCGACACCGGAGTCGATCCGCATCATGGGCGACAAGGTCTCGGCCAAGCAATCCATGATCAAGGCGGGCGTGCCTTGCGTGCCCGGTTCGGAAGGCGAACTGCCCGACGACTCGGTGCAAGTGCGGCGCATCGCCAAGACCGTCGGTTATCCGGTCATCATCAAGGCCGCTGGTGGCGGTGGCGGTCGCGGCATGCGCGTGGTGCACACCGAGGCCGCGCTGGTCAATGCGGTGCAGATGACCAAGGCCGAGGCCGCAGCCGCATTCGGCAATCCGGCGGTATACATGGAGAAATTCCTGCAGAATCCGCGCCATATCGAGATCCAGATCCTGGCCGACAAGTACAAGAACGTGGTCTACCTGGGTGAGCGCGACTGCTCGATGCAGCGGCGCCACCAAAAGGTCATCGAGGAGGCTCCCGCACCGGGCATCGCGCGCAAGCTGATCGAACGTATCGGTGAACGCTGTGTGGCGGCCTGCAAGAAGATTGGTTACCGCGGCGCTGGCACCTTCGAGTTCCTGTTCGAGAACGGCGAGTTCTATTTCATCGAAATGAACACCCGGGTGCAGGTCGAACACCCGGTGACGGAATGGATCACGGGCGTGGATATCGTCAAGACCCAGATCATGGTCGCCGCTGGCGAGAAGTTGCCATTCACACAGCGCCAGATCGAGATCCGCGGCCATGCCATCGAATGCCGCATCAACGCCGAGGACCCGTACACGTTCGTGCCCTCGCCCGGACGCATCACGATGTGGCATCCGCCAGGCGGGCCTGGTGTACGGGTGGACTCGCATGTCTATACCAACTACTTTGTTCCGCCCAACTATGACTCGATGATCGGCAAGATCATCGTGCATGGCGACACGCGCGAGCAGGCGCTGGCACGCATGCGTACCGCCCTGGGCGAAACCGTGATCGAAGGCATCAATACGAATATTCCGTTGCACCGTGAACTGGTGGTGGATGCCAAATTCTGCAGCGGCGGCACCAATATCCATTACCTGGAAGAGTGGCTTGCCCAGCACAAGCGATAAGGGCCGACCATGCTCGAATTGAGTCTGCAGTGCCCGCAAGCGCAGGTCGAGATTGTCTCGGACGCGCTCGAGGCCTTGCAGGCGCAAAGCATCAGTGTCGAAGACAGTGATGCGCTGACAGAGTCCGAGCAGCCACTGTTTGGCGAGCCAGGCATGGTGCCGACGCAGATGGGTTGGCGCCACTCGACGGTCAAGGCCTTGTTCGCGACGCAAGCACAGGCGCAAGAGGCCGCAGAAATCCTGCAGGCGCAGGACTTTTTCGCCGAATGCAAGATGACCGGGATCCACGTGCTGGCGGACCAGGACTGGGTCCGGCTGACGCAATCGCAGTTCGCGCCAGTTTCCATCAGCCCCGATTTCTGGATCGTACCGACCTGGCATGAACCGCCTGCGGGGGCAAAACACGTGATTCGGCTCGACCCCGGCCTGGCCTTCGGCACCGGCACGCATCCGACCACCCGCATGTGCCTGCAATGGATCGCCGCGGGGCGGGGCCCCCATCCATTGGGCCGCGTGCTCGACTACGGCTGTGGCTCGGGCATCCTGGCGATCGCCGCCGCCATGATGGGGGCACAGGAAGTCGATGCGCTGGACATCGATCCGGCGGCGGTGGAGTCGTCGACGCTCAACGCTCAGGCCAACCATGTCACGATCCGCTGCGGCCTGCCGGACATGGCCAGCGGCCGGTATCAGACCGTGCTGGCCAACATCCTGGCAACCCCGCTGAAGGTGCTGGCACCGCTGCTGTGTGCCCGAGTGGCGGCCGGAGGGCATCTGGTGCTGTCCGGCATTCTGGAGCGCCAGGCCGACGAGCTTGCACAGGCGTATGCACCCCACGTCCGCCTGAAAGTGGCGGCCGCACAAGATGGCTGGGTCCTGATGACGGCCAGTACCTGAAATGAAACGACCCCCACGCGCACTTCGTTCTCTGCCCCCAAGGGGGCCGTCAGTACTATCGAAACGGCCCGGCTCTACTGACATGCAAGACTGCGCCACTACAATCGCCTACCCATGAGCCTGATCACGCGTTGCCCGACATGCGAAACCATGTTCAAGGTCGTGCCGGATCAGCTTCGCGTCTCCGAAGGCTGGGTGCGATGTGGCCAGTGTGCCGAGATCTTCGACGCCACCCAGAACATGGTGCCGTCGCCCGATTCCGCGCCACCGGCACCAACAGCCCCGCCTGGGCCGTCGCCGGCACCCGTAGCGGCACCGACTCTGACTCCAACGCCGACACCGAAACCGACACCTACACCTACACCGACATTCATCAGGCCCGCAGCTGAATCGCAAGCGCCCACCACTATCGACTCGCCAGCGCGACCCGCGCACCTGCCCGGGGCGACCGGTGCTGGGCTGCAGCCCGTCGCCCATGGTGCGCCGGATTGGATGGACGCGCAGGCGACCGATCCAGACACAGTTTTCCTCGAAAGAGACAGTGAAGCAGAGCCGCCCACACAGCCTGTGCTGGCGCAGACCGAGACCGAGACCGACGCGCAACTGCCGGAATCGGCGGCCGCAATTCCAGCCGCCATCAGACCAACGCTGGAACAGGCACACGACGCCGACCCACCGGTATCGTTCCTGCGCAATTCGCGCGTCTCGACGTTCTGGACCCGGCCGGCCATGCGCTGGACCTTGTTGCTGGTACTGCTGGCCCTGCTTGCGCTGCTGGTCATTCAAATCGCATTGAAGGAGCGCAACCGTATCGCCGCGGTGGAGCCTGCAGCACGCCCGGTGCTGCAGGCCTTGTGCGGCATAACCGGTTGCAGCCTGTCGCCGCTGCGCCAGATCGAATCGATCGTCATCGACAGTTCCTCATTCAGCCGGGTGCGTGGCGACGATTACCGGCTGGGCTTTGCCTTGCGCAACACGGCTCCGATTGCAATTGCCATGCCGTCGATCGAGCTCTCGTTGACCGACCCGCAGGACCAGGCGGTGATCCGTCGCGTGATACAGCCCGCCGAGTTCGCGGCCGGTACACTGGCACTGGCGAAAGCCTCGGTGTGGTCCGGCTCGCTCGCCTTGTCGGTCAAGCCCGGCGCCAGCACCGACCGTATCGCCGGCTACCGGCTGCTCGCGTTTTACCCCTGACTTCGGAACTGACCCCTGCACCATGGCATCCATCATCTGCGGCTCGCTGGCCTTTGACACCATCATGAATTTCGAGGGTCGTTTCGCGCAGCAGATCCTGCCCGAACAGCTGCACATCCTCAACGTCTCGTTCCTGGTGCCTTCGCTGCGCCGCGACTTCGGTGGTTGCGCCGGCAACATTGCCTATAGTTTGAAGTTGCTGGGCGGCGAGCCCCTGCCGATGGCCACCATCGGTATGGATGGCGAGGATTACCTCAAGCGCCTTGCCGAACTGGGTATCCGCAGCGAGTTCGTGCGCACGATACCCGACGCGTACACCGCACAGGCGATGATCATCACCGATCAGGACAACAACCAGATCAACGGCTTTCACCCTGGCGCCATGGAGCAGGCGTGGCAGACGAAGATCGAACCGCGGGACGATATCGCGCTGGGCATCATCGCGCCCGACGGACGCGATGCGATGGTGCAACATGCCGCACAGTTTGCTGCGGCCGGCATTCCCTTCGTATTCGATCCGGGTCAGCAACTGCCCCGCTTCGATGGCGCCGAATTACGCGACTTTGTCGAAAAAGCCAGCTGGGTTGCGGTCAACGACTATGAAGGAAAGATGTTGTGCGACCGCACGGGCTGGGACATTGCCGAGGTCTCGCGGCACGTGCACGGCCTGATCGTGACCACTGGCGCGCAGGGCTGCGATGTCTGGGTTGATGGCGAGAAAACCCCAGTGCCGGCAATCAAGGCCAGCAGCGTCGTGGATCCCACCGGTTGCGGCGATGCCTTCCGTGGCGCCTTGCTGTTTGGCCTCGAGCAGGGCTGGTCACTGGTGCGCTGCGCGCAACTGGGCAACCATCTGGGGTCGATCAAGATTGCCGAGCGCGGCCCGCAGAACTACCGTATCGACAAAGCCGCGATCGGCTTGTGACCGGTACGCAGAGCAGAAAAAAAGCCCGACACCGTCAGGTATCGGGCTTGTAACGAACCGAGGTTCGTTCAGGGCTTGCTGGCTGTCGGAAACGGCCAGGCCGCCTGCGGGTTCAACGTCGTCTGAGCGGCGGAGACAGCAGGGGCAGCAGCAGCGGGCGCCTTCGCGGCTTTCTTGGCGGCCGGTTTCTTGGCGGCTTTCTTGGCGGCAGGCTTCTTGGCTGCTACCTTCTTCGCCGCAACCTTCTTGGCGGATTTCTTGGCCGGGGCCTTCTTGGCAGCAGCTTTCTTCGCTGGAGCTTTCTTGGCCGCCGCCTTCTTCGCCGGGGCTTTCTTCGCTGCAGCTTTTTTCGCTGGAGCCTTCTTGGCCGCCGCCTTCTTCGCAGGTGCCTTCTTCGCTGCGGCTTTTTTCGCCGGAGCTTTTTTCGCCGCGACCTTCTTGGCCGAAGCTTTTTTCGCTACAGCCTTCTTCGCTGGAGCCTTTTTGGCTGCAGCTTTCTTCGCCGGAGCCTTCTTCGCGGGTGCGGCTTTTTTAGCCGCCGGTTTTTTTGCAGTTGCCATCATTTTCTCCTTGATCAAGTAACAAAGAGCAC